>JANMVT010000074.1:0-10830 GCA_031392945.1 Rhodoferax sp.
CTTGCAACACCGTGATCTGCCCCTGCAGCATCAAAATCAGCGCATCCTTTTCGGCATGGCTCAACTGGTTCAGGCTTGATGGGGTTTGCATTGCTGTAGATTGTCGCCTAGCGCCTCAAGGGGGCTGAGTAGTTACCAAAATTCAATGCTATCTGCCGCCTATTTGGCGCGCGGCGCCGACACATTCAGCGCCACGGCGCTGACCCGCGGCCCCTGGAATCCCGCGCACCAGCATGCCGGGCCGCCCATCGCCCTGGTTTGCCGCGCCGTGGAACAGGCGGCGTCGGCGTACGGCCTGACCCACATCGCGCGGCTTACAGCCAATTTGTGGCGGCCGATTCCGGTAGGCGACGCCACCGACCCGGCGCATGCCTTGCGCGTCAACGTGACAAATGATTACGTGGGCAAAAACGCCGGCCATTTTTCGGCCCAGTTGACCGCACAGGGCAAAGAGGTGGCGCGTTTTACCGCTTTGGCGCAACGCGAGGGTGAGCTGGTCCTGCCCGTCAATCTTGCCGGCCATCCCCTGCCGATGGCGCCGGCCTCGCCCGAAGCGTCATCCCCTTGCCAGTTTCCGTTTGCCGATGGATTGCCGGGTTATGGCGAACTGGTCGAGTTGCGCTGCGCCCGCGGCCGCATTTTTGACGGCCCCAGCGCGATCTGGTTTCGTCTCAAGCACCTCTTGCTTGAAGGCGAATCGCCCGGCCCGTATGAGCGGGTGGCGGCGGCTGCCGATTCAGGCAATGGCATCAGCGCGATCCTGGACTACAAGCGCGATCTGTTTGTGAACTCCGACCTGACTATCAACCTGCTGCGCCGCCCGGTGGGCGAATGGATTTGCGTCGATGCGCAAACCTGGCTTGGATCCCAGGGCTGCGGTCTGGCGGAGTCGAGGCTGTTTGATGTCGCTGGGCTGATTGGCCGCGCCAGCCAGAGCCTGAGCATCCGCCTGGGTTGAAAGCCGGACGAGCAGGCTGCACAGGCATCGATTGGCGCCAATTTTCAATTTGTTTTAGAAAAATAGGCCGTTTCCCCTCGTGGAATATACGTAGTTAGCTACTTAAAATATAGCATCTCTATTCGTAAACACCAGGCCATGGGCGTCACGCGAAGGCCAACACCTCGTCGAAGGTGGGCGGCTGGCACCCGGCCCGGGTGCAGTTGATGGCGGCAGCGCGCATGGCGTTTTGCAGCGTCAGGGCGACGCGCTCGCTGGCGGCATCTGGCGCGGCCACCCAGTCGCCCAGGCAATTGCCCCAAAAGGTGTCGCCCGCGCCCACGGTATCGACCACCTTCACCTGGGGCACATCGGCGCTGGCGGACTGGTCTTGCACCTGCATCCATGCGCCGTGTGCGCCGAAGGTCAGGGCGATCCGGCTGGCGCCCTGGGCTTTGAAGTGGGCAGCGATGTCGGGTGCCTTGACCCGGCTGGGCGCGGCGAAACCTAGCAGTTCAAGGTCTTCGTCACTGGCTTTGAGCCAATCGGCCAACGCGGCCACTTGCTCGACCGCGCGCACGTACTGCGCCAGGTCGGCGGCCAATTTGGGCCTCAGGTTGATGTCCACGCTGACGGTCCAGCCCAGCGCTTTGGCGCGTTTCAAAATGGCCACGACTTTCTCGTGTTCAGGCGGCACCAGCAGCAACGAGCCGGTGTGCAACACGCCCGGTCGCTGCGTTTTGAGGAGCGACAGAACTTGATCGGGCGTGTAGTCACGGTCGGCAATGCCTTCGCGGTAAAAGCCGTAGCTGGGCTGGCCGGCGGCGATCTGCACCACCGCCAGCGAAGTCGGCAGGCGGCTTGGCGGCGACAATATCTGCACACCGTCGGCCTGCAGCTGCGCGCGCATCTGGTCGCCAAAGCGGTCGGTGGAAAAGGGGTTGATGAAGCCGACCGGCGCGCCGCGCGAAACTGCCGTGTCTCCCAAGCGCAGCGAAGCCGGGCCGCCCAAGCGCAGCGACGCTGCGCGGGCCAAATTGAACGGGCTGCCGCCCATGAAGGGGCGCAATGATCCGTCTGGCTGCGCCACGCAGTCCATCAAGGCTTCACCCAAAACCCAAAGAGACAAGTTCATTTTTTCAACAAATGCTGGCGGCGCAGGACGTCGATCCACACCGCGATGATGACCACGGCGCCGATCGCCATCATCTGTTTGAACTGCGAAATCTCCATCAAATTCATGCCGTTTCGGATCATGGTGATCAACACCGCGCCCAGCAGGCTGCCCCACAGGCTGCCGCGCCCGCCAAACAGCGAGGTGCCGCCCAGGATGACGGCGGCGATGGCGTCCAGCTCGAACATCTGCGCCATCTTGCCGCTGGACGAATCCATGCGCGCCATCAAAACGATAGCGCCCAGGGCGCAGCTCAAACCGCTGACCACATAGACCGACAGTTTGTACCAGCGGATGTTGATGCCCACCTGGCGCGCGCCCATCTCGTTGCTGCCCATGGCATAGACGTAACGGCCGAGCTTGGTGCTTGAGAGGACGAAGGCCATCACGACGAAGAAGATGCCGGTGATCCAGATTGGCATGGGCACGCCCAGCAGGGTGCCATAACCGATGAAAGACATGGGCGCCGGCAGGCCGGAGTTGTCAAAGCCGCCAGTCGCGTCAAACGCCAGGCCGCGCCACAAGGTCAGGCCGCCGAGTGTCACGATGAAAGAGGGGATGCCGACAAAAGCGACCAGGTAACCGTTGAAGCTGCCCACCGCCGCGCCAATGGCCAATGCCGCAGCCATCGCAAGGTAGGGGTTCACGCCAAGTTTGATCATCAGATGGCCGGCCATGGCGCCTGCCAGGGCGGTCAACGCGCCGACGGCCAAATCCACGCCGCCCGTCAGGATGACAAACGTCTGCCCGCCCGCCAGCAGGGCAATCACCGAAGCCTGCACCAGGATGTTGGACAGATTGCCCGTGGTCAGGAAGTAGGGCGAGGCGAGCGTCAACAAGGCACCCAGCACCAACACCGCAACCAGGGCGCCATACCATTCTTGACGGGTAAGAGTTCGAATCATTGACAGCGACCTAAAAAAGAGCGGCGTTTCAAGCGCGCGAGAAACGCCCAATAAATGCTGAAGTCGCGTAGCGAGCGGGATGAAGTTGTGTTTGAGGAGCGGAGCTGTACTCCAGTACAGCGAGCACCGCAGAACGCAAATTCGCCCGCGCAGTAGCGAATTCAGTATTTATTTATTTGACTTTCATGAACTGGGCGACACCCGAGTCCTTGGCAAACTGGTCCACATTGCTTGGCAGCACCAGGAAAGAGCCGGTGTCGATGCGCGCTTCGACTTTTTCTTTCCTGGCAGCGGCAATTGCCGTTTCCACGCCGACCTTGCCGATTTTGGCCAGCATCTGCGCGGAGTTGGCTTGTTGCCAGCCTTCTTTCATCATGTCCAGGCCGCCGGGCGAGCCGTCAAAACCGGCGATCTTTACGTCGCCCGCCTTCTTGCCAGCGGCCAGCAAAGCGGCTTTGGCACCCAATGCGCCGCCGTCCCAGGCGCAGGCTATGACCTTGGCCGTGGGGTTGGCGCGCAGGGCCGCTTCCACGCCGTTTTGGGCCATGGTCTGGTCCCAGGTGGTGGGAACTTCAACTACTTTCACGTTGGGCTTTTTGGCTTTCAGGCCAGCCAGGAAACCTTCTTTGCGCTCGCGGCCGGTGGATTGGGCCTGGTCGCCGGTGACGTAGATCACGGTGTCGGCGTCGCCGACCTGATCCGCCGTCCAGTCGCCCTGGGTTTTGGCGGCGGGCACATTGTCGGTGGCCACATAGGACGTGATCTGCGCGCCGGTGATGCCGGTGTCCACCGCGACCACGGGGATGCCTGCGGCCAGGGCCTTGGTGATGGCAGGGGCGATGCCTGCGCTGTCGACTGGCGCGATGGCGATGGCGTTGACTTTGCGCGTGATCATGTCTTCGACTATGGCCAACTGCTTGGAGAGTTCGCCTTTTTCAGCGGCCAGCTCGATCAGTTTGACACCTGGCACGGCGCCGCCGGCTTTGGCGCCGCCATTGATCAAAGTCCAGCCTTCATTGGTATTGCCGTTGGTGATGTAGGCAATGGTCAGCTCGGGCGCGGCAGCGGCGGCGGGTGCTGCGGGCGCGGCGGCCTCTTCTTTTTTGCCGCAAGCCACCAGGGTGGCGGCCACGGCCACCGCAATGGCCAAACGGCCGAACATGCGCTTTGTCGTCATCATTTATCTCCTATGGGTTTGAAAATCGCGGCAAAAGGCCTGCAAAAGGCCCGCAAAAATTTGGGTGATGCGTCTGCCACGGACGCATTAAAACAGTATTTTGATTAAATAAACCTAGTAGTTTTACTAATGCCTAAAATGGCGCTTTCTGGCACGCTACATGCTCGTCCCTGATGACCCCAACCCCCGAAGCCATGACAATTTCAAACCCAGACGCAAACCCCGGCGCTACACCCGTCCTGCAAATCAGCGGCTTGACCAAACATTACGGCGGCGTGAAAGCGTTGACCAGCGCTGATTTTCGCCTCTCGCCGGGCGAACACGCCGCCATCGTGGGCGACAACGGCGCGGGCAAAAGCACCTTTGTGCGCCTGATCACGGGGGTGGAGCAGCCCAATGAGGGCCGCATCCAGCTCGACGGCCACCCGGTCAGCTTCAAGTCGCCGCTGGACGCACGCGACCAGGGCATCGAGACGGTTTACCAGACATTGGCCCTGGCCGAAGACCTGGACGTGCCAGCCAACATCTTTTTGGGCCGCGAAATCACCCGCATCAATCTGGGGCCGCTGTCCATACTCAACCACAAGGCCATGCGCGCCCAATCGACCGAGATGCTGGCCACCACCGGCGTGAAGATTCAGGACATGAGCGAGAGCCTGCGCGGGATGTCGGGCGGCCAGCGCCAATGCGTGGCCATCGCCCGCGCCGCCGGTTTTGCCAAAAAGCTCATCATCCTGGACGAGCCCACCGCCGCCTTGGGCGTGGCCGAAACCGCCCGCGTCGAGCAAATCATCAACGGCCTGAAGCAGCAGGGCGTGCCGCTCATCATCATCAGCCACAACCTGCGCCAGGTGTTTGACCTGGCCGACCGCATCTGGGTGTTCCGCCAGGGCCGCATTATCTGCAACCTGCTGCGCCGCGAGTCGCACCCGGAGCAGATCGTCGGCCTGATCACGGGCGCCATCGATCCAGCCACGCTGGCCCACGCCAACTTGCCGCAACCCTGCGCCCTGGAGGCCGCGTAATGCTCAAAGGAATCGACCCCATCCTCAGCCCCGAATTGCTGATGCACCTGTGCGCCATGGGCCACGGCGAATGGATGGCCGTGGTGGACGCCAATTTCACCGCCAGCCACCTGTCCGCCGGCAAACCCCTGGTGCGCCTGCCGGGCCTGCCGCTGTTGCGCGTGAGCCAGGCGGTGTTGTCGGTGTTCCCGCTGGACGGGCATGTGGCGCAGCCCGCCGCCTACATGCAGGTCAGCGGCAGCGCGCCGGGCCACCGCACGCCGGTGCAGCAGCAACTGGTGGATTTGCTGGGCGCGGGCGGGCTGGCCGGCGACAAGGTGCAGGCGGTCGAACGTTTCGCCTTTTACGAGCGCGTGCGCGCGGCCAGCCTGATCGTGCAGACCGGCGAAGCGTCGGCCTATGGCAACGCGATGTTCGCCAAGGGCGTGATCCTGAATTGACGCCCAGCGCAGTGACCGCCGCGCCTGCCTTCATCCGCGACCCGCGCCAGATGCGCGGCTCCAACCATTCGGGCATGCGCCAGTTCAACGAGCGCATCGTGCTGCAGGCCATCCGCCACCACGGCGCCATCGCCAAGGCCGACCTGGCGCGCTTGACCCAGCTGTCAACCCAGACTGTGTCGATCATTGTCAACCGCCTGCTGGCCGACGGCTTGCTGGTCAAACAGCCGTCCGTGCGCGGGCGCATCGGCCAGCCTTCCGTGCCCATGGCGATCAACCCCGAAGGCGCCTTCAGCCTGGGCCTGCAAGTGGGCCGGCGCAGCCTGGAGGTGCTGGTCTGCGATTTTCTGGGCGAAGCGCGCCATCGCCTGCAATACCACTACCCGCACCCCGACCCGGATCTGGTCCTGCCCTTCATCAAGCAAGGCCTGGCCGAAATGCAAATCCGCCTGGGCGCGGACTGGGCGCGCTTGGTCGGCATTGGCCTGACCGCGCCGCTCTTCATGCACCGTTGGACCGAACTGATGGGCGGCGACGCCGGACGCGCCCTGGCGCGCTGGGAGCAGTTTGACCTGATCGAAGCGGTGCGGGCCCTGAGCGACTTGCCGGTCGAGTTTGAAAAAGACACCACGGCCGCCTGCATGGCCGAAATGCTGCAAGGCCAGGGCCGCCAGATCGACAGCTTCCTTTATGTTTTTGTCGGCACCTTTGTCGGCGGCGGCCTGGTGCTGGGCGGTCACATCATGGCCGGGCCGCATGGCAACGCGGGGGCGGTTGGTTCGATGCCGACTGGCCTGGCGGGCGCTGCCGGTCCTGCACCGGCCAAACCGGCCCAGTTGCTGCAATTGGCCTCCGGCTGGCAGCTGGAGCAGGCGCTGGAGCAGGCCGGTTTCGACCCCCAAGGCGTGCACCAGGACAGCATCATGGACGCTGCTTACGCGGCCTTCACAACCCCCTGGCTGGCCCAGGCCAGCCGCGCCCTGGCGATGACCATCACCAGCGCCACGGCCCTGATCGACCTGGACGCGGCCGTGATCGACGGCTCGCTGGGCCGCTCCCTGATCGACGCCCTGATCCAGGCCACCCGGGCGCAATTGAAAAACTACAATCTGGAGGGTCTGCGCCCGCCAGCCGTCATGGCAGGCCAGGTCGGCGCGCATGCGCGGGCAATTGGCGGGTCGTTGTTGCCCCTGCATTCGCAGTTTTTCCCCGTCAAGGATATTTTCCTCAAGCAGGATTTGCCTTGAGCGTTTTGTTTTAGAGTTTGGGCCGCAATGCACATCTATCTGGATTCCGCCGATGCCAATAGCTGGGCCTTGCCCCCTGGCTGCCCGCCCGTCGCGGGCGCCACCACCAACCCCAGCCTGATCCACCAGGCGGGGCTGCCGGTCAGCCTGGCGGCGTACGAGCGCCTTTTGCAAGCGGCAAGCGACCACGGACTGGCCGAGCTGATGCTGCAATTGCCCTCTCGCGACCCGGCCCTGGCGCGCCAGTGGCTGGTGCGCCTGCAACACAGCGCCACGCGCGCGCGGGTGCGTTTGACCATCAAGTTGCCCTGCCACCCGGACTGGCTGCCCTGCATCCTGGCCGTGCAGAACATGGGCCAGGCGATTTTGTTGACCGCGCTGTCGAATCCGGTGCAACTGCTTTGGGCCAAATCGCTGAAAGTGGCCTATGTGGCGCCCTACGTGGGCCGCCTGGCCGCTGACGGGCGCGACGTCTGGGCCTTCATGCAGGCTTGTGTGGCGGTGCAGAATGACCAGGGCGACAAAGGCGACAAGGGCGACAAGGGCGACAAAGAAGGGCGGGGGCCGGCCTTGCTGGCCGCCAGCATCAAGTCCCCCGAGGTTTTGTCCAAACTGGTCGCCCTGGGTGCAGCCGCCGTGACCCTGCCACCCGCGAGTTTGATCACCTGGTCGGGCGACGCGTTGACGCAAACCGCGATTGAACAGTTTGACCGCGACAGCGCGGCCAGCCTTGTCGGTCACTGACCCGGCACCCATCCCGCTGCACGCCAGTATTTCAGCCTTTTCACATGCAACTGCAGGACATTCTCTACTCCCAGGGCTTTGGCACGCGGCGCGTCTGCGCCGGCCTGGTCCAGCAGGGCTGGGTCGAGGTTTACCAGGAAAATGGCCCGTTTGACCTCGTAAAACATGAAGAGTCAGCTATTGACTTGGTAGCAGAAGGTTTGCGCTTCCGGGTCCAGGGGGTGGACTGGGCGTACCGCGAAAAAGCCTATCTGATGCTGCACAAACCGGCCAACACCGAGTGCTCTCAAAAACCGTCCACCTACCCCAGCATCTACAGCCTGCTGCCGTCTCCGTTGCGTTTGCGCCCGCAAAAAAGCGCCATCCAGGGTGTGCAGGCCGTCGGCCGGCTCGACCAGGACACGACCGGCCTGCTGCTGCTGAGTGACGACGGCCAGTTCATCCACCGCATGAGTTCGCCCAAAAAGCATTTGCCCAAGGTCTATGAAGTCACAGTCAAGCACCCGCTGGACGACAAACAAGTCGGCAAACTGCAGAGCGGCGTGGTGCTGGATGACGACCCCAAGCCGGTGCGCGCGGCAGCCTGCGAGATTGTGGATGCCCTGGGCGAAAAGCTGCACTTGCGCCTGACCCTGACCGAGGGCAAATACCACCAGGTCAAACGCATGCTGGCCGCTGTTGGCAACCGGGTCGAGGGCCTGCACCGCTCACGCATTGGTGCGCTGGAGTTGCCCGCCGATTTGTTGCCCGGCCAATGGCGCTGGCTGACGGCGGCGGACCTGAACAAGTTGAACCCGGTGGCGGCCTGACCAAACGGCCTGATGCAAACGCCCTGATTCAAGCGGCTGGTTCGGCCGGCGGGCCTTTAAGGGCCACTAACTCAGGCCTTGCAAGAATTCCACGATGCGCCGGGTCGTCAGCTCTGTTTGATCCCGATGTGGTGAATGTCCACAATGCTCTATTTTATATAGCGAACTATCCATATGACACGAGGGGAATATGCCATTTTCATCACCCAAACCGGAAGAAGCGGGCAAAATGGCCTCAATCTGGCGCAGCGTGCCGTAGGGGTCGTCCAGGCCCTGGATCGCCAGAATCGGTGCACTGATTCTCCGGCACTGCGCTCGAATGTCAAAACTGCGAAACGCCGCCGACAGCCACACGTCGTTCCATTGCCAAAAGGCGCAGTCCACATCCGCGTGGTAGCGTTTCAAGCGTTCGCGCAACTCGCCCGTCTCAAACGCAACGCGTGCCTGGGTGATCGACTGGATCGAGATCTCCTCCACCACCACGTGCGGCGCCATCGCCACGCAGGCGGCCACGCCAAAGCGGCTGGCGTGCAGCAGGGCGATGCTGGCGCCGTCCGAGTGGCCGACCAGAACCGGGTTTTGCAGGCCCAAGGCCTGCAGCAAAGCCGGCAACACGACAAACGCTTCTTCATGCATGTAATCAGGCAACAAGCGGCCCAGGCGGTGGCCATCGACCACGCGCGAGGCGCCGCGCACGTCGGGCACTGGGTCCGACTGCCCATAACCGCGCCGCGAGTAGACAAGCCCTGTGCGCCCGGTCGCCGCGCACAGTTGCGCCGGCCAGTCGCGCCACATCGCCACCGAGCCCAGGCCTTCGTGCAAAAACACCAGCGGGGCCTGCGGCGTCGGCAGCGCGGACGAACTGCTGGCGATTTGCATCACCTCCAGTTGCACGCCATTGACCAAGATCAAACCCATGCACCCATGTTACGGGATCGGCCTAGCTGGGGGTCGGCCGAAACGGAGGTGGCTGGGCGCCGCGCGAACGCTACGACAGCAGCGAAATTTGCTGCGCCGCCGCCGTCAGCGGTCGCAGCCGTGCGTAGTCCAGCAGTTCCGCCAGCCGGGCACCCTTGGCCTGCCATTCCAGCACCACGTTTTCTGCCAGCAACACGTAATGCCAAGGCGCACTGCCGCGAAGATCGGCGCTCAGGCCATTGATGCGTTCACACCAGGCCAGCGCAGCCTTCAGCTTGCGCTGCACGTTGGGGTGAATGGTTTGCTGTTGTGCCTTGGTTTCAACCAAATACACCGCGTCTGCTGTGCGCACCAGAAAGTCGGGTGAGTAAAACGCGGGCAGGCCGTCGTCTTTTACGTAGCGCAGCCGGGCAAAGGTATGGCGGTTTTCACTGATCTTGCAAAACGCCTGCACTTGCGTATCGGCCTGTGCCCAGTGGATGAAGGCCCGCTCCAGCCCGCCATTGCGTGCGGGCCAGGCCAGGCGGGTATAGATGCATTTGCTCACTTCCACCGAGTTGCTTTCGCGCATCATGAGTTTGGGCACCTCGCTCAAATGCCGCAAATGCACTTCGGTCTGGCCGGTCACGTGTTTCTGCTCTGATTCAAGCAGCGCCACAGCAAACACCTTGGTGATGTGATCCACCACGGGTTGCAGCAGTAACACGCGCCAATTCTCCCCATCAAGCGGGTTGAAAGTGCCGTCAAACAACTGGGTCCAGATGTAGTCGTCGAGCCAGCCGGTCAGCTCGGCCGTGTTCACTTGCAGGTAGGGCTTGGCCAGATGGGTCGCAATCTTGTTGCTTTTGGACAGGGGCTCGCTCAGCGCCTGGCTGATGCGCCGGGTCAGCCGGGCCAGGTACTCGTTGTAGCCGCCCACGTTCATCACCGCGCCGTCCACGCGGTAGTCGCCAAACAGCGTGGCGCTTTGCAGGTCTTGCGAGATGAAAGTGTCGCCTTTGCCCAGCATGCCCGTGAGCTGGTCCACAGCCATGGCGGTGAAGGCGGGCAGGGCGGCCATGTCCAGCGCATTGTGGTCGCGCACCTCGTCGGCCTCTTGCAGGATGAAGGGAATGCCAAAGTCGAACGCCTCGTAGCCATCACGCAGCTCGGCCGCGATCACGTCGCCCGTGGCGCTGGTGTCATCCATGTCATCGCCCGTGGTGCCCGCCAAACCTTCCTTGATCAACTCGTCGTAAAACGACTGGAAGGCCGGGTGCTCCACGATGGACAACACATCCAGCAGACTGCCGGGTTCATTGCCAGCGTTGATGCGCTCGCGGTTTTCGCGTTTCAGGTCGGTGTATTCGTCATCACGCCACATCAGGCGCAGGCCACGGCCAATGGTCTGCTCCAGCAGAATCTGCGCTTGCGATGAGCGCAGCGGCACGATCACGCAGATGTTGTTCACGTCA
>JANMVT010000076.1:0-2815 GCA_031392945.1 Rhodoferax sp.
AGGGCCGTGCGGCCACCATGACGCACGATTACAAGCGCAACGGCACCACCACCCTGTTCGCCGCCCTGAACGTGCTGGACGGCCAGGTTGTTGCCCAATGCCAAAAGCGTCACCGCCACATTGAGTGGTTGAAGTTCCTCAGGCAGATCGAGCGCGAAACGCCCAAGGACAAGATGCTGCACCTGATCGCCGACAACTACGCCACGCACAAGCACCCAGCCGTGCAGGCCTGGCTGGCCAGGCATCCGAGATTCACCATGCACTTCACACCCACCTCGGCGTCCTGGCTGAACATGGTCGAGCGCTTCTTTCGCGACATCACCACCAAGCGGCTGCGCCGTGGGGTGTTCACCAGCGTGCCGCAATTGGTCACCGCCATCGGCGAGTACATCGCCCGTCACAACACCAATCCCAAGCCATTCATCTGGACCAAGACTGCGCGCGACATCTTGCAAAAAGTCATTCGCGCCAATAGCCGTTTAAGTTCTAAACAGAATGCAACACTACACTAGCTTCCAATAATGTAGCATCTGACATCACACATTTGGACATGCTCTGACGAAAGCGGATACTCGCTGCAAACCTGTTGAAAGAAAAAACTATGGAAATTCAACCCTTGGAAAGTGTTGCGCCTTCAGGGATTGCAGACGGCGCGAAGAAACTGGCCTGGCTCAATCCCGCTGTGGCCATCACCGTCGCCTTGCTCGCGACCTTCATGGGCATCTGCAAGGTCAAAGATGACAACATCGTGCAAGCCATGCAGCAGGCGCAGGCCGACAAACTCGACCATTGGCAGTTCTACCAGGCGCGCAACATCCGCGAAGAGATCGCAAAATCAACCTTGGTTCAATTGCGCCTGCAGGCGCTGGCGGCGCCCCCCCATCTGCAATCCGCCTACGAACAGCAACGACAGGTTTACGAGGCTTTGGCCAAGGAGCAAGCCCGGAAAAAAGAGGAGCTGAAGGCGCAGGCCGAGAAAGACCAGGCCACTTACGATGCGCTCAATTTCAGGGACGACCAGTTTGACCTGTCTGACGCGCTGATCGCCATCGCCATCTCCCTGCTGGCGGTGGCGTCCCTGACGCAATTGCCCTGGCTTTTCGGGCTTGCGCTGCTTCCGTCCCTATTTGGCGCTGCCATGGGAATGGCGGGCCTGGTGGGTTGGGGGATCCATCCGGACGCCCTCATCAAGCTCTTGAGCTAGTGCAGTGTTGCACTAGCAGGCCTTCAGTTGGCGGGCAGGGACGCCCTCATCCAAGTCGCCGTCTTGAGGTGAATGCCCCGATTCTTCCAGTCAAATCGGGCGTTTTCCCTCGTGGAATATGCGCAAGTAGCTACTGATAACGCAGCAATTGCATTGCGACGGCTGGCTGCCGGACCCGCCTCAAGGCGCCCGCAACATCGCGAGCAAGCCGGCTGTGGAGCCGTCCAGCCCGGCCACCTCGCCACTGGCCAGGCGGGCCTCGACATCCTTGGCCAGCACCTTGCCCAGCTCTACGCCCCATTGGTCAAAGCTGTTGATGCCCCACAGCGCGCCGCTGACAAACACACGGTGTTCCTGCAGGGCGATAAGCGCGCCCAGGGTTTTGGGCGTGAGCTCGTCGAGCAGCAAAAACGTGCTGGGCCGGTTGCCGGGGAAATTGCGGTGGCCCCCCCCGTGCATCATGCCCCCACGCTCCCCCACTACGTGCGGGTCGCTGCCCCCCGCAGGGGCTGCGCCACCTTGGGGCGGCCCGGCGGTGTCGCTTTTGCCCACCATCAGAGCCTGCGCCTGCGCCAGCACATTGGCCAGCAGCAGGTTGTGATGTCCGGGCAGATTGTGTTGGGGTTTTTTGACGGCTACAAACTCCAGCGGCACCACGTCTGTGCCCTGGTGCAACATCTGGAAGTAGGCGTGTTGCCCATTGGTGCCCGGCTCGCCCCACAACACCGGCGATGTGCTGTAGGGCAGGGCTGCACCGGTGGCATCGACGCGTTTGCCGTTGCTCTCCATCTCCAGTTGCTGCAGGTAGGCGGGCAGGCGCTTGAGCGCGCTGTGGTAGGGCGCGATGCTGCGGCTGGTGAAGCCGTGGAAGTTGCGGTACCAGATGTCAAGCAGACCCAGGCGCACCGGCAGATTGCGCTCCAGCGGCGCAGTGCGAAAGTGCTCGTCCATGTCGTGGGCGCCGGCCAGAAAGTCCCGAAAGCCCTGCGCGCCGATGGCGATGGCGATCGGCAATCCAATCGCCGACCACATCGAATAACGCCCGCCCACCCAGTCCCAAAACCCGAAGGTGGTGGTGATGCCAAAGGCGTTGGCGGCTGCCACATTGGTGGTGAGCGCCGCGAAATGCCGGGCGATGTTGCTGCCGCCGTTCGCCTCAAACCAGTCCTTGGCGGACTGGGCATTGGTCATGGTCTCGATGGTGGTGAAGGTTTTGCTGGCGATCAGGAACAGCGTGCTCTCGGGCTTGACGCGCTTCAGGGTGGCGGCCAGTTCGTGGCCATCGACGTTGGAAACGAAATGAAAACGTTTGGCCGGCGAGACAAATTCATCCAGCGCCAGCACTGCCATCTGGGGCCCCAGGTCAGAGCCGCCAATGCCGATGTTGACCACGTCGGTGATGGCCGCGTCGGCGCGCACGTTTTGCGCGTAGGCCAGCATCGCGTCCAGCGTGGCGTGGACTTGGGCCAGCTCGTTTGCTATCGTTTTAATATCTGACTTGTCAATATCCACGAGGGCTAATGCCGGTTTTCTCAACAACCAATGCATCACGGCGCGATTTTCTGTGCGGTTGATCGCCTCGCCCGCAAACATGGCGTCGCGATGCGCTTC
>JANMVT010000131.1:0-41658 GCA_031392945.1 Rhodoferax sp.
GCGCGCGGCCTGCGCGGCGCTCCACACATAGTCGACCGCACAACCCAGGCTGTGGTAACCCTCTGCGTCAGCCGGTGAAACCTGCAGCAGCGCGACGTCGGCCTTGAGCACGCCAGACTCAAAGTACGACGCCAATTGCGATAACTGCGCAGGAATCACGCGTGCCGCGCCGCGCCCAACCAGATGACGGATAGATCCCAGACCGCAATAGGTCGTCACGCGCAGCGCCGCGTCGATCGGAGCACCCCAGGCCGGGTTGAGCGAATAGCCGCAGAACACATTCACTTGCCCGAGCCCGGCCGCCAGCGCGAACAACTCAGCCACCAGCCCCGGCGGCTCGCCGGTCGTCTGGCCCACGACCACGTTATCGCCGGGGCGCAGATGTTGGGCAAGGATGGATTGGTTCATGCGCGCGCTTTGAATATGGAAAGACGACGTTATGCCGTCTTGGGCGATCCGGCCTCAAGCCAGGCCGGCGGGCGACCGGCGATGGTGAACGTCATGCTGCCGGTTCCGGTGCTGGTCGCGCCAGCGAAATCTGCCTTGATTCCGACCGGCTGGATGCGGTGCCAGTGCTCCTTTTGCGATCCGTCGGGATAGACCACCCTGGACGGGTGCGAGACGTCCCACACGTCGGACTCAAGGTGATTTTGTCCGCGCCATGCGCCCAAACCGCGACCGTCGTCATAGCCGCCGCTGTAGCCCAGACCTTGCATCGCAATCGATGCGCCATGCGCCGTAAGGTCCAGCAGCAGGCGCTTGCCGTCGCCGAACGCCGCGCGCACCTGGGCCGTTCGAAACCGGCGCGTGCCCGGATGCAGGTCAACCGAAAGCTCGATCTTCTGCGCAACGTGAACGGTCTCAGAAAGGCGCTCGGTTACCACGCCGGTGGTATAGGGTTCATCCTCGCCGCGCGCCTCGAACAGCAGGTGTCCACTCATCGAATCGGTGGAGAAGAACAGGAAGGACATCACGTGCCCCTTCTCCGCGAGCGCGACCTTTGGCCCTGTCACCGGCTCGGGCACGCCCATGCCGCGGCGCACGCCCCAGGAGTGGTCGCGGCAAGACCACCAGTCAATGATCTCGATGCGGCGGCCGTCGATCTCCATCCGGCCGCTCGCCAGCCCGATCTGGTCGAAGCGGCGGTAGTCCTGCACGGTGCGTCCGTGCAGCCGCTCGTAATGCGGATGTTCCTCGCGCGCGGGCTCCACGCAGCGCCAGCGGATGGACCCGGATATTCCGTGCTGTCCCGGTGCAATGGCGATCTCGAACTCTTCGAGCGGCTTTACAGGGGTGATGCGGATCGGACCGCAGACGGTCTGAGCGTCGCGGTTCAGCGAGCGCGACACCCGCAGGTTGTACTGCTTGCCGTCCACCGTCATGACCGCGCCGCCATCGAGCACATTCATGTTGCGGTAGGCACCCATGGTGATCTGGATCGCCACCCGGCCGTCTTGCGAATAGATCGCAAACCAGTAACGGTCAAAGAACCGCGGGTCGCTGGTCCAGACGTGGTCAAACGTGGTGGGCAACTGGTGCCAGAGTGTGTCGTCGAGTTGGGTCAACATCAGGTGGCCTTCGCGGATTGGGAAGCAGGGGGGGAAGCGGTGGGGACGTAGCGCATCGGTGCGCGTGCGGCCCGCGTGCTCATGTGCTCAAGCGCCGCACCGTGCATTGCAGGCGTGAGGCCGACACCGCACAGCGCCTGCGAAAACAGTTCGCGCAGCTCGCCATTGCGGTGGTCAAGCGCCCGATTGTCGGTGGCATCGGGCTCGGGCTGTTGCAGGGCGAGCGCGATGCGCGCGGCCAGGTCCGGCGCGGCGGTGGCCTGAAACTGCCCAAGCAGCCCTGCCGTGGCCCGGTTGTCGCTGTCGAGAAAGCCGGGAACCGCAGGCAGCGCGCTGGTCAGCATGCGCAGGTTGGCGATCAGGCCTTCAAGCATGGTGCGGGCATAAGGATCGGCCACGCACGGCGCGACGACGTTTTCGAGGACGCGGCAGGTGCCGACCAGCTGCTCTTCGATGCTTGGCCTCATTCGGGTTTCTCCATCATCTGAAACATCGGGCGGTACAGCCATGAAGGCGTCTGGAACACGCGGTCGTAGCGACCCGCGACAAACTCGCTCACAGCCGTTAGCTGGATGACGGCCAGCTTCCAGCAGGAAAAGACGTTCCACCAGCGCAGTGCCGCTTCGCCAACCCGGTGCCCCGTGAGTTGGCGGTAGGCGGCGACGATCTGCTCACGCTCCCATGCGCCGGCAATCTGGTGCTCGCGCTTGCGCACGGGGTTGGTCACCCAGCCGAGATCCTCCAGCGGGTCGCCCAGATGGGCGGTTTCCCAGTCGAGCTTGGCGCTGATGTGCTCGCCCGCAATGAGCGCGTTGCCCGGCTTGAAGTCGCCATGCACAAGGACAATCTCTTCGGCCTGCGGTGCGCTCGCGCGCATCCAGGCAAGCACGTAGTCGAGTTCGGGATGCGGTTCCAGCTTCACCCTGCGGTATTCTGACTCCCAGTGCGCTAGTTCGATCTGTGAAGGCGCGCCAGTCGGAACATCGAGCACCGCGCCCAGGCCGACGCCTAGCCAGTCGACCGCATGGATGCGCGCCATGAGGTCAATGAATCCACTGGCCAGGTTCAAGCGCTCGTCCAGCGGACGATCTCCGTTGAGCACCAGGTAGTCGCAGGTGCCGGGCATGCGGTCCATGACCAGCGAGGGCGCGCCAAGCCAGCGGCCGTCTTCGTCCATCCAGTGCGCTTTCGGGGCCGGCACGTTCGTCGCCTCCAGGCCCTTGAGCACTGCAAACTCGCGCTTGCGGTCGGTGGAAAGCAGCGTTCCGGCGGCATCGCGCATCAGCATGAGGCGGTGCGACTGGGCGCCCGTTGCGTCAACCCAGCTCGCATCGAGCGACCAGTTTTCGCGCGACAGGCCGCCTGCAGAGCGCTCCACGCCTGTGAAACTGAAGTCGCGCGCTGAGGGAATCGCATCAATGATCAAGGCCTCAAGGCCAGCGACGACCCGCCCGGCCGGAGTCGGCGCAAAAACAGCACTTCGAGTCACCCCGGTTTGAGGTCGCTTTTCCATTGGTCGCTTTCTTTTCGGTCGCTGACTCAAATATCGATAATTCGAAACTGTAAATCTATTTTCGAAAACTATACCAGAGTTTTACTGATGGGTAGGGTTTTGTTCTCACGGGTTTCGCTTACTTTTTTGGCCAGAGCGGGGCCATCACCGCCAGGCTTGGCGGGTAAACCGGTACCGGTATGCCATTGCGCCATTGCAGGATGACTGTTTCTGCGCCAACCCGGCGGCCCTTTTCGTCAAATTTCAAGCGCCCGCCAGGGTAGTATTTGGCAGCGCCTTCGGTGGTGTCCATCTTGCGCATCGCCTCGGCCACTTTGCGCCGGTCAGCCGAACCGGCCGCTTCCATCGCCTCTTTGAAGAGCCACATGTCGCCATAGGTGGACATGCTGTCCTGCGTCATCCACGGCTCGCTCATGCGTTTGCTGTAAGAGGCCGCCAGCGCTTCGTGGCCCTTGCCGCCCCAGTTGGCAATCACCACCATCACGCCTTCCAGCGACTCCTTGCTCATGACCTTCAACAGCTCGGGTGCACCCATGTGGCCGCCATTCGTCACGACAGGAACGAGGCCATTGCCGATGCGCATCTCACTCATCTTGTCCAGCAGCAACTTGGTGTCGGGCACATTGGTGGACAATAAAAAGGCAACGTCGGGCCGCGTGTTGCGCAGCTTTTGAACGCTTGAGGTTGCGTCTGACATGGGCGGTGTGAAAACCTCGTCAAGGGTCAGCTTGAGTTTTTCCTTCTCGAAGCCACCCTCGCGCATGGCCTTGGTAAAGCTCACGGGCGACGCTGTGTTGTCCATCACAATGCCAACCGTCTGCGGCGCCTTGCCGTTGGCCTGCGTGGCCAACTTCACCAAAATCGGCAACGCGGCAGCGGCCTGTGCGTTGGCGCTGGGCGAGGTTTGAAAGACGTATTTGAAACCCCGCTCGTTGATTTGATCGGAATACGACAGCGTCAGAAATGGCAATTCAGCGCGTTCCGTCATTTCTGTGATCGCCAAGGTGAATGAACTGACGAAAGCGCCGCTGGCCCCCGACAGGTCCGGTTCGGCAACCAGCAGGCGTTGCGCCGCATTCTTGGCTTTTTCAACACTGTCCCCCGCATCAGCCGTGACCAGCTTGATCTTGGCGCCGCCCAGGGATTTGATGCCGCCTGCGGCGTTGATGTCTTCGACCGCCATTTGCGCGCCCTTGACGTGCAACTCGCCATTTCGGGCCCAGGGGCCGGACAAGGGTACGATTACCGCCAACTTGACTTCCTTCGCCGCCGCCTGCGCCCAAACAGCGCCGCCGGGCAGCAGGCAGGCCGCCAAGCTCGCCAGACCCCATCGAGCCAAACTGCGCCGCGTCGTTTGCAGGGTGTTCATAGGTAATTTCATGATCTCTCCGATTTAAAAATGCGGCCAGTCACGGCCAGGTTGCAAAACCAACTCACAATCTCAATTTACAAAACCAACACGGGGTGGAATCATCCAGCGTCATTCACATGCCTAGATAAGCCTGCTTGATGCGGGGGTTGCTGACCAGCACATCCTGTGTGCCTTCCAGGGCAATTCGGCCAGATTCCAGCACATAACCGTAGCTGCACGAATGAAGCGCCTCTGCCACCCGCTGCTCCACCAGCAGCACGGTCATGCCGTTGTCGCGGTGCACCTGCTCGATGCACTCAAAGATGGCATCTGCCACGGCGGGGGCCAGGCCCATGGAGGGTTCGTCGAGCATCAGCAGCTTGGGCTTGGACGCGAGTCCACGTGCGATGGCCACCATTTGCTGTTCGCCGCCAGAGAGTGTGCCCGCGAGTTGCGCCGGCCGCTCGGCAAGGCGCGGAAACAGCGTGTAGATTTGGGCAAGCGTTGCTTTGAAGGCTTTGCGCGCGTGCGCCGCCTGGGCGCCCATCTCGAGATTTTCAAGGACTGTCATTCCGCGAAAAACCTGGCGTCCTTCAGGCACATGGGCAATGCCTAGCTGGGCTCGCCCGGCCGGCGAAATTTTGGCCAGATCGTGTCCGTCAAACTCGATCTGGCCGGACAGCGTGGGCACCGTGCCGGAGATGGCTTTGAACAAAGTGGATTTGCCGCCGCCGTTGGCGCCCACTATCGCCACGAATGCGCCAGCCCTGACTTCCAGGCTGACACCCGCCAGTGCCCGGATGTCGCCATACGATGCACAAAGTTGGTCAATGCGCAGCATGAGCGGCCCACTTTTTACCCAGATAGGCTTCAATCACCACGGGATCGCTGGTGACAGTGGCCGGCTCCCCAATTTGCAGAACCTTGCCATGGTCGAGCACCAGAAGGCGGTCAGCCAACCTCACCATGGCATGCATGGTGTGTTCAATAACCACGATGGTGGTGCCAGCTTCACGAATCTGTGTAAGCACTTGCACAACTTGTTCAATTTCGCCGCCGCCCAAGCCGGCCAGCACTTCGTCAAGCAGCAGCATGCGCGGTTTTGAGGCCAAAGCGCGGGCAACTTCCATCAAACGCAGGTGAACCGCTGGCAGGCTGCCGGCCTTGGAATCAGCGAACCGCTCAAGCTTGACTTGCCGCAAGGCCTCAAACGCTCTTTTGTAGGCGAGCGGGTCATTCGGCACGGAAGAAAATGCGCCGATGGCCACGTTTTCCAGCACGCTCAGGTGGGCGAAGGGCCGCACCACCTGGAAGGTTCGGCCGATGCCGGCGCGGCAAATCTCATAGGGCTTTCGGCCCCGCAGTTCCTTGCCTTCAAACGAAATGCTTCCGCTGGACGGCTGAATAATGCCATTTAACAAATTGAACATCGTGGTTTTGCCAGCGCCATTGGGGCCGATGATGCCCAGAATTTCACCTTGGAAAACATCAAAATGGACATCTTGAACGGCTTGCAAGCCGCCAAAGTTTTTTGACAAACCCTGCACACGCAAAGTGATGTCAGCGGAACTCCGGCGGGCAGTTTTGAAGGGAACAGGCATCGCGACGGGAACTGGCCTGGCCAGCGCCACAGCAGAGGTCAAGCGGTCGGCCTTGCCGCGCTTGAGGCGCACTGCGTTCCAGCCGTCTGCAATACGCTGGAGAACACCCTCCGGCGCGAGCAAAACGGTGAGAATGATGGCGGTGCCGTACACAACACCCTGAATGCCGGGAAGACGGGTGCCGAGAGTCGCGTTGAGCAACTCGCCCAGTGGCAGCAGGACCAGAGCCCCCAGAACAGGGCCAGCCACCCGTCCGACGCCGCCGAACATGGCAAAAATGAGGGCCTGCGCAGATACCAACATGCCAAACACCGAATGCGGCGTCACGATGACCAGGACCACCGCATACAGTCCGCCCGCCACACCGGCAATGGCGGCCGACAAAACCAGGGCCAGCAGCTTCCATTGAAATGGATTGATGCCGGCGGCTTCCGCCGCCAGCTCATTTTGCTTGATCGCCAGCAAGGACAGCCCAAAACGCGAACGCGCAATCCATAAATTGACCAGCAAGGCCGCAACCAGCATCACGGTGGCAATCAGCACGTAGACACGTTGATCGGCAAATTGCATGAAAAGAGCCGCCCCTTCGCGTTTCAAAGGCAGCGCCACTTCTTGCAGGCCAAGCCATTCAAACACGTACAGCAGGGCCAAGGGATACGCCAGCATCGCCAGGCTGAAGTAGACGCCGCGCAGCCGGAAGCTTGGAACAGCCACGACTGCGCCCGCCAACGCGCCAACGCCGCCCGCCGCGACGATGCCAATCCAAGGCGATATCCCGAATTTGGCATATGCAACCGCAACGGTGTAGGCGCCCAGCCCAAAAAATGCCGCATGGCCAAACGACAACAATCCCGAGTAGCCACTGAACACGTTCCATGAAACGCCCAGGGTGGCCCAAATCGGCACCAGCGTCATGATCAACAGGATGTAAGGGTTGCCAATCATTGCGGCAGCGCTTAAGTAGAGCGCAGCCAAGCCCAGCGTCACCCCAAGCGGGCGGCTTGACCTAATGCGGTTCAGACCTGCGCCTGCGCCTTCGCCTGCATTTGCGCTTGTGCTTGCTTCAGGCACGGTCAACGCTTTTTCCAAACAGCCCTTGCGGACGCAGCAGCATCACCAGCAGGAAGACTACAAAAATTGCCGAATTTTGCAATTGCACCGGCAACACCAGCGTTGACATTTGCTGCACCAGGCCAATGATCAACCCGCCCCAGAAGGCGCCTTTGATGCTGCCCATGCCGCCCAGCACAACACCGGCATACATGATGACGACAAACTCCACCCCCACATAGGGCTGAAAGGGGTAATAGGAGGCGATCAGCCCTCCGGCAATGCCGGTCACCGCCGCGCCCAAGGCGAACGCAAAGCGATGGGCCCGCGTGACGTCAATGCCCATGTAGGTGGCCGCTTCGGAGTTGTCCGCCGCCGCTCGCAGAATCTTGCCAGCCCGGGTTCGCGTGATGAACAGGGCCACTGCCGCGACCACGACCGCTGTGACCACAAAAGCCAGCGTCCGTGCCTTATTCAGAAAAAGCAGGCCGTCGTCACCCATTAGGGGGCCTATCGCCCAAGCGGATGAAGACAGAGCGGTTCGAATGGTGTGTGGCGAGGAGCCAAACAAGACCAGGCCGCCATTGGCCAACACAAGGGACAGGCCCAGCGTCAGCGTTAGCTGCGGATAATGGCCATCACCTTCGGTGCCCGTGACGCGCGCGCCCGTCACCCGTGCCAGCAGCACCGGGTGCAACAAGGATGCAAACAGGTACAGGGCGACGCCCGCAGCCAGGGCGCTCGCGACCAGCCCGCCCCAATCGCCCAGCACCCTGCCGAAGCCGAAAGTCTCGAAAAACATGAGCGCGGCGTACATGCCAAGCATCATGAATTCGCCCTGGGCAAAGTTGATCACCCGCATCACGCTGAAGATCAGCCCAAGGCCCACACACAACAATCCATAGATGCCGCCGACCAGCAGACTGGTGAGCAGCGCTTGCAGAACACTCTCAATCAATATCATTCCACTGCTCATGGCCAGTTCCAGTGCACCGGCTGCATGCCCGCGACCGGCGATCGAAATGTGGCCAGTGAATCACCGGCCAGGCAGCCCAGATAGGCGGTGCGCAGGTCGGCGCCGCCAAACGCCAGGCAGGTCACATTGCGCAACCTTCGTCCCCGCGCAGATGACAGCAGGGGCCGATCCAGCGTGCCTGCGCCGAATGCCGTTTCAAGTTGTTTTGCGGTCACGGGGTCGGCATCGTCAATGATGGTCTGGCGCTCTCCATCGGATGCCACGCGGTAGACGCGATTGCTGCCCACGCAAACCACCCAGGCGCCGCCTTCTGCATCCAGCGTCAACCCGTCGGGGAAATCGCCGTCGCCGAATTCTGCAACGGTTTCCTTGCCAGTCAATTCGCCTGATGCGCCAATGCGAAACCGCGAAAGGCGCCGGCCAAAGGTTTCGTTGACATACATGAACAGACCATTGGCGCTGACGCGGCATTCATTGGTGTAGTGAAGGCCGTCTGCGACGACCCGGGTGCCTGCCGCATCACGCAAAACAATGTAGCCTGTGGCGCTGCGCAGCGGGTAAGCGTCGCTGCCATCGGTCGCGCTGATGCAGGCCCACACCCGCTCCTGCGCGTCGTTGACCACGAAATTGACGCGATCAACAGCACGCCCATCGACCCCGGTCAACCACGGCGATTGAGTGCCATCGGGTGCGATGCGCCAGACCCCGCCTTGCTCGCCCAGATTGGCAACCAGAAACCCGCCGTCGCGCTGCATGGCAATGCCATTGGGCAGCAGGCTGGAACTTCCGGTGAGTCTCTGGCTGCCGTCAGGCCGTATCTTCAAGACGCCACCGCGCCGGTCAGATGTGAACAGATTGCCGGATGAATGCGTCAAAACACATTCTGGGCGCTGAAGACCCGCAAAAACCGATCCAAGCCCTTCGCCGTGCGGTGGCAGCGCATCCGGGCGCAACGAATCGATCAACCGGTCCCAGGCCCCAGGCTGGACTGCTTGCGTCGTGGTCATTCAAGCACCAGTTTCAGGTTGCCGATGACTTCGCGCCAGCGCCCCACATCCCGCTTCATCAGATCACCGGTTTTCTGGCTGTCAAGGAAGGCAGGCTCCAGCCCGCGTTCGCGCAATTTGGTTTGCAGATCAGGGTCGGCCATCACGCGCGCCAGGTCGTCACTGAGCTTCTTCACGATGGCGGGCGGAGTTTTGGCCGGGGCCACGAGGCCGTACCAAATATCCACATCAAAACCCGGCAATCCGCTTTCCGACACTGTGGGCACATCAGGAAGCTGGGGGAAACGGGTCGCCGTTGTGACGGCAAGAGGCCGCAGCCGCCCCTGCTTGACCAATCCATCAAACGCCGACATGGCGCCAAATGAAACCTGAACCTCATCCGCTACCAGCGCGGAAACCGAGGGCGCAGAGCCTTTGTAAGGCACGTGGGTCATCTCTATCCCGGCGCGCATGGCGAACAGCTCGCCAGCGAGGTGTGGCGCGGTGCCGGTTCCGGCGGATCCGTAGTTCACCTTGCCCCGATTCGCTTTTGCATAAGCCACGAATTCGGCGAAGGTTTTGACCGGCATTTTGTCGTTGACCACCACCACCATGGGCGAGGTTGCGTACCTGCCGATGGGCGCGAAGTCGCGCAGCAAGTCCCAGGGCAGGTTGCGGTATACCGAGGTGTTGATGGTGTAGGAGTTGACCAGGAGCAAGATCGTGTAGCCATCCGGCGCCGCCTTGGCGACCACATCCGCGCCAATGTTGCCGGCCGCGCCTGGCCGGTTGTCTACCACCACGGGCTGGCCCCAAAGCTCGGACAATTTTTGCCCCACCAGACGCGCGGAAATGTCCGAACCTCCCGGCGCAAAACCGACCACCAGGCGAACTGGGCGATCTGGAAATGCGTGCGTCGCAGCGGCCAGGAAAATGGACGCCGCAAGCAGCAGTTTTCTAAAATGATTAACCATCAAGTTGCCATTCAAAGATCCGTGTCTATCTGCTTATCTTCCGGTCAGTAGTTAATATATACTCATTGGAATAAATGCATTCTACTATGTAAGGAGAATCCTGGTGGCGAAACTTCCCCTTTGCGGCATCCGAATCCTCAGCTTGGCAGAGCAATACCCCGGCCCCTACGCAACGATGCTGCTGGCCGACTTGGGCGCGGACGTGATCATGGTGGAGCGGCCAGGCACGGGCGACCCATCCCGGCGTTTCCCCGGCCTGTTCGCG
The DNA here is from genome assembly GCA_031392945.1 of Rhodoferax sp. Classification (GTDB taxonomy): domain Bacteria; phylum Pseudomonadota; class Gammaproteobacteria; order Burkholderiales; family Burkholderiaceae_C; genus JANYCG01. Next base: position 10,285 of record JANMVT010000131.1, read on the forward strand.
TCGTTCAACCGCAACAAGCGCTCCGTCTCCCTGGATCTGAAATCCGAACAGGGCCGCGCCGACTTTTTGCGCCTGGTGGACAGCGCCGACGTCGTGATGGAAGGTTTTCGCCCCGGCGTGATGGCGCGCCACAAAATCGGCGCGGACGACCTGCGCGCGCGCAAGCCCGCACTGGTGTACGTGTCTATTTCGTCCTTTGGCCAGACCAGCCGGCAAGCCGGCCTGGCCGGGCACGACTTGAGCGTTCAGGCTGCCGCCGGGATGATCAACGTGCCCGTCGGCCAAGAGGCCGGACTGGCACTGCCGATGCTGCCCTTAGCGGATATTTCATCCGCCATGTTTGCAGTCTTGGGCGTCGTGGCTGCCCTTTTTGCGCGCGGCAAGTCGCAGCAGGGCAGCACCATCGATGTGTCCATGCTGGACTCGCTGGTGAGCTGGATGACGCCGTTCCTGGTGCCGCCGATGAACAATTTGCCCACACGCATCCTGCCGCCGCAAGACCCCGGTTATGGCCTGTTCGCCACGGCGGACGGTCGGCAGATCACCCTCAGCATTGCCGGTGAAGACCCGATGTGGGCGGATTTGTGCCGCTTGCTTGGTATCGAAGAGTTTGCAGAGCTGCGTGAGGTCGAGCGCAGCGCCCGCGCCAATGAAATCGGGCCCCATGTCCGGGCTGCCGTTCTCTTGTGGCCCTATGAGGCCCTGTACCAAAGGCTGGAGGTTTTGGGCATCGCCTTCGGCCCGGTGCGCCGTCTGCACGAGGTTTTGGCCGACCCGCAAATGGCGGCGCGCGGCATGGCGGTCAAGATTGACGGGCTCAACGGCGCCCAGACATTCCTGCGTCAGCCCTTGTTGATCGATGGTGAAGGGGGCGTCATCCAATGCCAGGCTCCGGCGCTGGGCCAGCATAATGCGGAGGTGCTGGGCGCGCTGGGCTAAACGGGGGCCTTGCGTGTTTTGGCGAAGCCTTGCACTGGCGTTTTCGCGGCGGGCTTCGACACCCGTTTGCCGCCTTCGGCCTTGCGCCGGCCGGGTTTGGCCTGCACCATGGCCAGCACCAGATCGGCAATGCGCCCGGCGGTTTCCAGGCTTGAGAGCCGCCCGGTCGGGCGATACCACACGTAAGACCAGCTGACGATGCCGCCGATGGCCAGAGACGCCATCTGCACGTCATTGACGATGAATTCCCCGCTGGCCACACCCTCGTCGAGCAGGGCGCAGAACTTGCGGTCGAATTCACGGCGCATGTCGTCGATGGCGTCGCTGTCCGCTTTGGCCAGGTGCTTTTGCTCCCGGGTGTAGATGGCGAGATGGCCCTGGTTTTCCAGCACCGCCAACATGAATTCGCGCACCAAAGTCTGCAATTTTTCAGTGGCCGTTCCATCGGACGCGACCACGCGGTTCAACACGTCAAGCGAGGCGCGAATGCCGTGCGAGCAGATCTCGGCCAGCAATTCACTCTTGGACTTGAAGTGGGAGTAGATGAACGGTTTGGTCACGTTCATTTTCTCGGCCACCGCTTCCAGCGTGGTGTTGCCCAGGCCGTTGTTGTGGAACAGCTCCACAGCGGTGGCGATGATGCGTTCGCGCTTGAGGCGTGTCACCGCGTCGCGGATGTCTTCGACGGGGCTGGCGCCCGCCGCAGGCGCGATGCCGGTTTTCGCACGGGCGGCCGGCATGGGCCGCGGGCCTGTCTTTGGCTTGACGGTTTTCGCGGAGGCGGGCGGTTTGCGGTTTGCGGCGATTTTCATACCCGCGAGTATAAATTAGCCCTTTGCCTGGAAGACCAGATCGACGCCGCCTTCGCGCGCCTCAAAAGCGCCTTGCACGGGCAGGCCGATCACCATCGCGGCATCGCCGCGCCAGCGCCCCAATGCACGCACGCCTTCATCCAGATCGACCGTGACCAGGAGATAGGGCACTTCCGCCGCGAAGGCCGGGTGAAAGGCATGGTGCGCCATCGTCCAGCTGTGAATTTTGCCAATTGCCCGGGATGGCAACCAGGTGACGGCATCCGAATAGCAGGCGTCACACAGCAGGCGCGGGTAGTGCCGGACTTTGCCGCAGGCGCCGCAGGATTGCAGAACCAGTTTGCCCTGGGCTGCGGCTTCCCAATAAGGCCGTGCCAGTTCGCTGGGTTGAGGTGCCGGTTTGGCGACGGGGGGTGTTGCGGTGTGTGCCATGTTCATCCCCTGCGCATGATGGCCAATGCGCCGTCGCCCATGTCGCCGTAACCGGTCACGAGGCCGAGTTCGGCATCCTTGACCTGGGCGGGGCCGGCGTCGCCGCGCAACTGGCGCACCAATTCGACAATGTGGTTCAGGCCCCAGACATGTGCCTGTGAGAGCAGCCCGCCGTGCGTGTTGGTGGGCAAGGCGCCGCCCAGTTTGAGGCGCCCGCCCTGCACAAAGGGCCCGCCTTCGCCTTTGGCGCAAAACCCCATGTCTTCCAGCTGGCGGATCACGGCATAGGTGAAGCAATCGTAAATCTCCGCCACCTGGATGTCGGCAGGCGTGACACCCGCCATTTGAAAAGCGCGCGGGGCTGCCTTGGCGATGCCCAAACTGGTCATGTCCGGGCGCTGCGTGATCGAGCCGGGGGAATCCGGGTGGCCCTCGGCCACGCCGGAAATATAGACCTTGCGGTGGCGCAAATCGCCTGCGCGTTCAGAGGCGCTTACCACGACGGCGGCGCCGCCGTCGCTCTCCAGGCTGCAATCCAGCAGCCGGAAGGGGTCGGCGATCATGCGCGAATTGCGGTGGTCTTCGAGTGTGATGGGCTTCTTCATTACCGCATTGCCGTTGAGCAGGGCATGTTCGCGGCAGGCCACAGCGACTTCGCCAAACTGCTCGACCGTCGTGCCATACAGCGCCATGTGGCGTCGGGCCATGGGTGCGTAGAGCTGCGCCGGGGCGATGGCGCCCATGGCGTATTCAAACTCGGTGACAAAGTGGAACTGCGGCATGGCATGGATGCGCGCGCCGGCCTTGTTGGCTGCCGCGCTGACGTTGCGCCCGAAGGTGATCAGCACGTGGTTGCAGGCGCCGCTGGCCACTGCCGCCGCCGCGCATTGCAGCGCCATGGCCGGGCTGGCCCCGCCATGCGGCACCAGGGCGGAGAAACGCAGGTCGGGCAGGCCGAAGTTGTCGATGAAATCATCCGCCGTGCCGCTGACGATGCCAATCGGGATGATGCCGTCGATATCTTTCGGCGACAGGCCCGCATCGGAAATGGCTTTGAGCGACGCTTCAATTTGAAGCTCGAACGCGGTCTTGGTCGAGCCGCGCATGTACACGGTTTCACCGATGCCGGTCACACAGGATTTTTCGCGCAAACTCACCTGATGCTCCTTGTTTTGACGATTTGGCTCATTCCATCTTTGCGCCGGACAGTTGAACGACTTCTTTCCACTTCACGCGCTCCCGCTCGGCAAAAGCCGAGGTTTCCTGGGGTGTCGTGGAAACCGCGCGCGCACCCGTCTCAAGAAACCGCTGCTGCATGGCAGGCTCAGCGGCGATCGCCTGGATCGCTGACGACAGTTTGTTGACTACGGCCCCCGGCGTGCCTTTGGGGACGACAAACGCGCCCCAGGAGGTGATGATGAAGTCGCGCACGCCGGCCTCCAGCATGGTCGGCACTTCGGGCATGGTGGGCCAGCGCTCCGAAGCGGTGACGGCCAGAGCCTTCACCTTGCCGGACTTGATCAGGGGCGTGTAACTGGCGATGTTGTCGATGGCGAAATCGGTGTCCCCGGCAATCAGGGCCGGCATCGACTGCGCCGCGCCGCGGTAGGGGATGTGCACGGCCTGCAACTTGGTGCGGACCCGGAACAACTCCCCCGCCAAATGCGGTGTGGTGCCGACTCCGGCCGAGCCGAAACTCACGCCCTTGGGCTGTTTGCGCGCCCATTCCAAAAACTCCTGCACTGTTTTTGCGGGGTGGTTGGCGGAAACGACAAACACATTGCAGTTCTGCCAGATCATCGACACATAGTCAAAATCCTTCACGGGGTCGTAACCCAGGTTGGCGAACAGGAACTGGTTGATCGACAAAGTTCCGATCGTCGCCGATGAAACCGTATAACCGTCCGCAGGCGCGTTCTTCACCGCCTGCATGCCGATGTTGCCGCCCGCGCCGGTGCGGTTGTCCACCACAAAATTCTGGCCCAGCCGCGCTTGCAGGCGCTCGGCCAGGGCGCGGGTCAACACGTCGGACGCGCCGCCTGCGGTGAAGGGCACGATGATCTTGACCGGTGCCTCCGGCCAGTTGGCGCCCTGGGCAAACGCGCCCGGCAGCGCCGCCGCCGCGCTGGATGCCACGGCGGATTGAATGAGTGAACGTCTTGTGATCATGGGGTCGTTTCCTTGGTTCTGTTCTGGCGGAAAAGCCGTTCTGGCGGAGTTTGCGCGGGTTTGCCAATGCCGCTGTTGACGCGTGTCATGGACAACATCAAGTCGGCCATGTGTTTTGCAATCTCCTGGGCAGGCAGGCGTCCGCCGGGGCGGAACCATACGCTGGCCCAACTGGCGACGCCGCCGATGGCCAGGGCGGCCAGCGGCGTCTCGGCAATGTCAAATTCGCCGCTGGCAACGCCCTGGTCGAGCAGGCCGGTCAGCTTGCGGTCGAATTCGCGCCGCATGTTTTTGATGGTTTCGCGGTCTGCATCGTCGAGGTTCTTCTCCTCGCGGGTGTAGATGGCAATGTGTTTCTGGCTGGCCAGTACGGCCAGCATGAAGTCGTGCGCAAATGCTGTCAGGCGATCATGTGACGACCCGCCGGATGCCAAGGCGCGGTTGATCGCCTGCAGGGACACACTGATGCCCTGCGCGCAGATGGCCGCCAGCAATTCGTTCTTGGAATGAAAGTGCGCATAAATGAACGGCTTGGTCATGCCCAAGTGCTCGGCCACCTGGTCCAGCGTGCTGTTGCCAAAACCCTGCTCGTAAAACGTGTCCACCGCAGCGGCCATGATGCGTTCGCGTTTGAGGCTGAGCACGGCTTCGCGGATGTCGTCATTCATGCCGTGTCAAGCCGCTTTTCGGACTTTGGGCAACAGGGCGTTGCCGATGATCTGGCGCATGACTTCGGCCGCGCCGCCGCCGACGCGGCACATGCGGGCGTCGGCGAATGCGCGCGCGATCGGGTATTCCCACATATAACCCCAGCCGCCGAAAAATTGCAGGCATTGGTCCATCACGCGGCCCTGCAGTTCAGTGGTGATGAGTTTGGCCGCAGCAGCGTCGACCGGATCAAATTTGCCCTGCAAATGCAGTTCAATGCAGCGATCAACAAAGACCCGTTGCGCCAGCACCTCGGCATGCAATTCGGCCAGTTTGAAACGCGTGTTCTGAAAATCGCCCAAGGTGTGGCCGAACATCTTGCGCTCGGCGACGTAGTCAATCGTCCACTGAAGCGCGGCCTCGGAGCTGGACACGCCGCGAATCGCCTGCACCAGGCGCTCCTGCGACAACTGCGTCATCAGCATGGCAAACCCCGCACCTTCGTGCCCAAGCAAATTGGCCGCAGGCACGCGCAAGTCCGAAAAGAACAACTCGGAAGTGTCCTGCGCCTTGCAGCCAATTTTTTCCAGCTTGCGACCGCGTGTGAATCCCTCGCGGTTGGTTTCCACCAGAATCAGGCTCACGCCTTTGCCACGCGCTTTCGGGTCAGTCTTGCAGGCCAGCAACAACAAGTCGGCGCTGTGGCCGTTGGTGATAAACACTTTTTGGCCGTTGATGACGTAATCGTCCCCGTCACCATCACTGACACGTATAGCCTGGGTGCGCATGGCCTGCACGTCGCTGCCGCCGGACGGCTCGCTCATGCCCAGCGCCACCACTACTTCGCCCGTGGCCATTTTGGGCAGCCACTTCTGCTTCTGTTCCTCGGTGCCAAAGTCAACAAGGTAGGGCGCGACGATGTCAGAGTGCAGGTAAAACGTCGGCCCGGTGGCACCTGCCCGCGCCATTTCCTCAATCAGGATGGTGCTGTGCAGGAAGTCTCCGCCCATGCCGCCGTATTGCTCGGGAACATTGCAGCACAACAGGCCCAACTCGGCGGCCTTGTGCCAGAGCGAGCGCGGCACCTGGCCGGCTTTTTCCCAGTCGGCGTGGTGCGGCGTGACGTGTTCGGCGATGAAGCGGCGCACCGTGTCGCGAAAGACATCGTGCTCGGGTGTAAACAGCGTGCGTGGAATCATGGGCGCAATCTCAATGTGTCAGGCTGCGGCGGCACAGACGCCGCCCGGAGCAGTCAGTTGGCCGATGCTGGCTTCGTCATAGCTGTATTCGCGCAGGATTTCTGCGCTGTGTTCCCCCAGATTGGGTGGCAGCAGCGTGATGTCCGGTGGCGAAACGCTCATGCCGATGGGGTTGCGCGGCATGCGCAGGGTGCCTTCGGTCGGATGCTCCATCATCTTCCAGAAATCCACGCTCTCCAGATGCGGGTCGGTCGTCAGGTCTTCCAGGCTGTTCACTACTGAGAAAGGGATGTCCTGCGGTGTCAGTAAGGCCAGCCATTCGGCATTGGTTTTGCGGGCCACTTGCCGCTCGATTTCATCCCAGACATCGCGGAAGTGTTTCTGCCGCGCTGCGAATGTGGCAAAGCGTTCGTCCTGCATGATCTGCGGTTCGCCGGCCAGGTCAAAAAAACTGCGCCAGTGGGTGTCGGAATACGGCAGCAGGGCCAGAAAGCCGTCTTTGGTCTTGTAAGGCCTGCGCGCCGCCGAGCTGACTGGCAGGTAGCCCATCGGTCCCATGGGCGGCTCAAAGGCATAACCCCACTGGTGCTCCAGCATGTTGAAGGCGGCCATGGTTTCAAACATGGCCACGTCCACCTGCTGGCCTTCACCCGTGCGCATGCGGTGCATCAGCGCCAGCACGATGGCGTAGGCCGCGTGCACACCGCTGATCTTGTCGGCCACGATGGTGGGAATGAAACGCGGCTGCCCGGCCACCACGGCTTGCAGCATCGCCAGGCCCGAAGCGGCCTGGATGATGTCGTCATATGCCGGCCGCTCGCCGTAGGCGCCCTCGTCGCCGTAGCCTGTCAGATGGCAATACACCAGCGCCGGATTGGTTTTGGACAAAGTCGCATAGTCAAGGCCCAGCCGGTTGGCCGCCGGCGTGCGCATGGAATGCAGCACCACATCGGTTTTGGCGACGAGTTTTTGCAGGATGCCAACCCCTTCCGGCCGTTTCAGATCGACCACGATGCTGCGCTTGCTGCGGTTGCTGGTCAGGAAGAAGGCGCCCATTTTGGGGGACTTGCGCGGGCCGATGGAACGCGTCAGGTCACCCTCGGGCGGCTCCAGCTTGATCACTTCCGCGCCCATGTCGCCCAGGTACTGGCCTGCGACGGGCCCGAAAATCATGGAGGCGACCTCCAGCACGCGGATGCCGTCGAGGGGTCGTTTATTTTTCATAAGATTCACAATACGGCGACAGGCGCCAGCGGGCTGCCGGTCGCCCCCACGATGGGCAAGGCGCTGGCAACAAACAGGAACTCATGGCGGCCGCTGGCCACCAGCGGGTCGAGCATCAGGCCTTCCAGCAGGGGCATGCCATAGTCGCGAATCAGCATTTGATGCACCGGGAATACCTTGCCTTCGGGGAAGGGCAGGACTTCGACCGCGAAGTTGTCCGCGCCCACAATCGCCACGTCGTGCTCAACCAGCCAGGCGGCCGCGTCCACGTCGATACCGGGTTCTTCGTCGAACGACGGGTTCTTTACGCCCTTTTGAGATTCGAGCCAGCCGGTGCGCAGCAACACGGCATCGCCGCGCTCCGGGTGTACACCGGCAGCCAGTGCGGCGGCTTGCATGTCGGCGCGGCCAATCGACTCGCCGGGCGCCAGCACGCGGCCCTTGAGCTTGACAAAATCCAGCAACACACCGCGCGTGAAGATGGGCGGCATCTTTTCCACGCCCAGGCGTGCCGCGCCCGTCGTGCTGCGGATGCTGTCGCCCAGATAACCGTTATAGAGTTTGTCGTCATACCAGGCGTGGCACAAGGCATCGACATGGGTACCAATGTGCAGCGGCATCACAACCGAGTCTTCGGCAAACTGAAAACCACCGGGGCGTTTGCTGCCCGCCACCGCATAGTCGCCGCCGTCGCGGCCCATGAAATGCTGCAAGCCGCATCGGTGCGCCGGCACCGGCGTTTTGCTGGAGAGCAATTGCGCCAGGCGCAGCACCTCGCCGGTACGCACCAGGGCGCTGGCGCGCTTGACCTGTTCCGGCCCGATGAAGTTGAGCGCCCCGCGCTCGTCGTCCGCGCCCCAGCGGTTCCAGGCGTTTGGTTTTTGCGCAATGGCATTCATGATCTGTACCCCAATCTGGCCGACAGGCGCCGCGCGGCATCGCGCAGTTTGGCCACCGCCGGGTCATGTTCGTTGAAGCTGGCTTCGCCCATCATGGTCAAGGCCAGCACGATGGCGCCGGCCGCGTCGAACACCGGCGCGCTGACGGCGTTCACGCCCAGTTCATTGACATCCAGAATGATGGCGTCGTAGATGGAGGCCAGGCGATGCTCGCGCACCACGGCCAGGTGCTCGTCCACCGCCTCACGCGTCCTGAAGGGTGAATCGGGCAAGTGCTGCACGGCAGCAATCTCGGCGTCCAGGTAGCGGGCGGTGAGTTGCGGCTCTGAAAACGCGGCGAACACCTTGCCCGTGGACGAGCCCAGCAGGGGCAGCACCATGCCGCAGCGCAGGCGCACGTGCAGCGCCTTGCGCGCTTCTATCCACCAGATGAGGGTCGGCCCCAAATTGCCCCACACGCCCAGGCCCACCGTCTTGTCCGTCTCGCGGTTCAGGTCTTCCAGAATCGGGCGGGCCAGGTGCACGGCGTTGAGTGTCGCGACATTGCCCGAGCCCAGGTCGGCGGTGTTGCCGCTGTCATACGGGTGCACCACCATGTATTTGCCGGCGCCAAAGGCCAGCGGCTTGCGCGCGCTGCCCACGATGCGTTCGACCCGGCCCAGGAACAGAAGATGGTCGCCGCCGGGGTAAGTGGCCTCGGTGCGGCACTCCAGATGGGCCGAACAGGCGTCGATCAATGGCAGGCCGCCGATGCCGGGCGTGGTGGCAACGCCATCGAAGCGGTCGGGCCCTGATTTGGCAAAGCGGTTGGAGATGTCCACCTGTTCTTCAGACAGGATGTTGACGACAAAACGTCTGGCTTTGCTGTAAGCCGGAAACGTCCGCGCGTCGGTGCGCAAACTCCAGACGATCAGCGGCGGGTCCAGCGACACCGAGTTGAATGAATTGGCCGTCATGCCGATGGCCTTGCCATCGTCGTCCAGCACGGTGATCACGGTGACCCCGGTGACAAAGGCGCCCAGGCAGCGGCGCAGCTCCAGCGGGTCGATGCCAGGGGATGTTTGCTGTGCGATGGCGTTCATGCGCTCGGGTCCGGTGGATGTTGGCATCAAGCCATCAGGTTCTGGCGGAAGGTTTCACCCTCGTAAGCGGTGCGGTACACGCCACGCTTTTGCAGGATTGGCACCACCTGGTCGACAAAATCGTCCACGCTGTCGGGGTTGGTGGTGGGGCTCAGATTGAAGCCGTAACAGCCGGTCTCACGCCACATATGTTCGATCTCGGCTGCCACACTCTCGGGTGTGCCAACAATTTGCGGAATAGCCACCGAAAGCGCCCACTGGGCCGCCGCCTGGCGCAACGTCACCGAGCCGCCATCCGCGCCGCTGAGCGTGGCCGCCATCAGGCCGCGCGAGGCTTGGGTTTCCATCTCTTTAAGCGGGCGATCCGGGTCGAACTGGCTCAAGTCCACACCGAACACGCCCGAGAGCCGCGCCAGGATCGCGTCCAGCGGAATGCGTTCTTTGAGTTCGTCCATGCGGGCTTTGGCCTCCAGCTCGGTGCTGCGCACGATAGGCTGCAGGCCATACAACACTTTGGGTTCGCTGGTTTTGCCATGTTCTTTGGACGCGGCGCGCAACTGCTCCATGCTTTTCTTCATGCCCGGCACGTGGCCCTGGATGGCGAAGATGACTTCGGCATGGTCCATGGCGAACTTCATGCCGCGCCCGCTGGAGCCTGCCTGGAACAGCACCGGCAGGCCGTAGTCAGACGGCAGCACCGGCGCCACGGCCTTGCAGCTCAAGTATTTGCCCTTGAAATCCACCTGCCTGATTTTGCCGGGGTCGGCGAACTGGCCGGTCGCCGGGTTCTTCAATATCGCGTCATGCGGCACGCTGTTCCACAACGCATAACAAATCGCCATGAACTCATCGGCCTGGTCGTAACGTTCGTCATGCGCCATCTGGGCGCCCATGCCATTGGCCATGTGCTCGGCCAGGCTGAAGCCCGAGACGATATTCCAGCCCACGCGGCCGCGGCTCAAATAGTTCAAGGTGGAGATGCGGCGCGTCGCCAGATACGGCGTGGTGCCCGTGGTGGACAAGGTGACGCCAATGCCTAGATGTTTGGTCGCTGCGGCCATGATGGCCACGAGCGGCATGGGGTCATGGTTGGGCCAGGACGCGCCGTATTGCACCGATGGCACTACGCTGCCTTGGTAAACCGCGTGCGTCGCCGGGCTGTCGGCAAAAAACACCCCGTCGAAGCAGCCGCGCTCCAGCGTGCGCGCCAGGTTTTGCCAATAGGCAAAGTCCTGCAGGCCCTCAAGCTGCTCGTCCTTGGGGTCGGCCCAGCCGAGCAAGGTGTGCGTGCAGGCCGTGTGGATCAGCATCTGCATCAAGTGCATCTTGTTCGCCATGAAGGGTGTCCTCGGGTCTCTTGTGAATTCTTGAAATGGTATTTGAATGCGCTAGCGAATCAGGGAGCGCACATAGTCCTCGCCCAGCCCCACTTCTTTGCAATGTTTTGTGTAGCGGTCCAGGCGCAGAAACACATCGTCGTAGTCGGTCGGGTTGCCGGCTTCGTCCACGTACACCAGCGGGCCGTTGACGTGGAACACGGCGGTCATGTGGCCTACGTCGGGGTCGATGTACAGGGTGTGGATATGGCCGGCCGGCTCGTAGGCGAAGCTGCCCGCGCGGGCCACCCAGTCATGCTCGCGGTAGCCCCATGCGCCGTCCAGCGTCCAGGCGGTGACGGGCGACGCGTGGCGGTGGCGCTGGATGGTGCCTTTGCCCTCGGCCTTCAGAATGCTGACCCAGCCGCCATTGGCCACGTCAAACAGCAGCGGGCGCACCATGCCCATCTTGCCCAGCGCATACCATTTGTTGTCCAGCACCATCACGTCGGGCTGGTACATCTCAGGCAGGGTGTAGGGTGAATGGGGGATGTTGGTCATGTGTGTTTCCTGGCTCTTTGCCGGCTTGCCTTGCGCTGCATCAGCGGATCGGGTTGGTTGAAATGTACCCTCAAGATTTGCATTATGCGGTATAGTAATTAATATCTACTCATGAGTAAACAAGGGTTTTCACCAATATGTACCAACTGATCAGTGCCAGCCCCAGCCCCTACGCGCGCAAGGTGCGCATAGCCCTGGCCGAAAAGGGCATCCCCTTTGGCTTGATCACTGAAGTGCCATGGGACAGCACCACCACCACGCCGAGCCACAATCCGCTGGAAAAGCTGCCCGTCCTGTTGCTGCAGGACGGCGCCAGCGTGTATGAGTCCACTTACATCCTGGAATACCTGGAGCTCATGCACCCGCTGGTGCCCCTGCTCCCCAAAGATATAGTCGGCCACCTGGCCGCGCGCAAGCTCGAAGTCTTGTGTGACGGGGTGTGTGACGCCGTGGTGTTGTCCCTGCTGGAGAAGACCCGCGCGTCAGGCCCCAGCCCCGAGTGGCTGGCGCGCCAGCGCCGCAAGATCGAGGGCGGCGTGGCCGAGATGGCGCGGCTGGCTGGCCAGCGGCAATGGGCCGTGGGCGACGCTTTCAGTTTGGGCGACATCGCCGTCGGCACGGCAATGGCCTATGTTTCGCTGCGGTTTCCGGAACTGCCTTGGCGCGCCTCGCATCCAGGCTTGGCGATCTTTTGCGACCGGCTGGAAAAGCGGCCATCCTTCAGGGACACGGTGCCGGTGGCGCAGACCATCACGGACCGGGTGATGTAGGGGCTGTTGAAAAGGCGCCGATGGCGCAATGCGGAACCAGCCGCTTTGCAATTGCCATGCGGGTGTTGCCGCCCTGAGACGACTATGCTTGAGGCTTAATTTCAAATGCTACTGTAAAAATAGCTAACTATGCATATTCCACGGGGGCAAACGGCACATTTCCCTCTCTAAAGCGTTCAAATGAGGGTTTTGGCACGCATTGCAGGGCGCAACCGGCACCGGTGATTTGACATTGCCACGTCCACCGACGCGCAGCACTCGATGCAATTGGAGGCCAATGTTTCATGGGAACTTGAGGCACTTTTCACTCCTAAAAACCGTCGCAGACCCGCAATCGTCAAATTCCAGGAAAATAAAGTCCTATGAACGAAACCATTCAAACCCCAAGCCCTGCCCTTTGCTGGGCACGGCGGCTGTAAGCGGTTTCCATCTGCTTGATTTCGATGTCGGCTTTGCGACAGCCTAAGCAGGCTCGGGCTGCAAGACTTGGGCCTTCAATCGTCGAAATAAATCATTCCCCCCCATGCTCGACAATTTGACGCCCTTCCTGCTTCACTGGGCCATCACGGCGTTTTCGCTCTGGGTTGCCAGCCACCTGTTCAAGGGCATCCGCTTCGCTGACACCTCCTCGCTGGTGGTGTCAGCGTTGTTGCTGGGCTTCGCCAACGCCATCGTCAAGCCGCTGCTGATCGTGCTGACCCTGCCGCTCACCTTGATCACCTTTGGCCTGTTCCTGTTGGTGATCAATGCCTTGATGATTTTGGGGGTAGCCTACCTGGTCAAGGGATTTGGCGTCACCGGTTTCTGGACGGCCCTGTTTGCCAGCCTGTTCATCTCGGTCTTCAGCCTGGTGCTTGGCGCGTTTGTGCTGGGCGGCAGCCCGGAGCGCACCATCCAGATGCCCCATAGCGGCGTGTGGCTGTGAGGGCCGGTCGCTGCGAGGCGGGGCGAGCCAATCGGTTATTCGCTGGCGGTGCGGGCCAAGAATTTCTTGGCCGCGCTCGCCGCCTGAGATACATTCGCAGGGCGCGGAAAATACAGCCATGAACCAAATCACCCCCTCATCCACATCACCCGCCTTGCCCCCGCTGCCCGACCACCTGTCAGTTGACCCGCGCAGCCCGCATTATGTCGCCGAGGTGTTCAAACACGCCATTGGCATCCGTTTGAATGACAAGGAGCGCGGGGATGTCGAGGAGTACTGCATCAGCGAGGGCTGGGTCAAGGTGCCCGCAGGCAAGACGCTGGACCGCAAGGGCCATCCGCTGCTGATCAAGCTCAAGGGCAAGGTTGAGGCGTTTTACAAATAGCGGCTTCTTTAAGATCAGGCCGTCAACGCCACTTGCGCCGGCGCCTGCAGCAAAAAACTCTCCGCCGAGGCCTGCGGCCAGGTCTGGCGGAAGATGATGGGCAGGGCCTGTAGGTCGCTTTCGAGCAGGGCGCGGTCGGGCATCTGGGTCAGCAGGGCCTGGGCCAGGGACTGCACCTTCTGGTCGCTGCCGCGGCGCACGATGTGGTGGGCGGTGATGTCGCCGGGGTGGTCGACGCCGGCGGCCTGCACCATCTCCTGCAGCGCGTGCATGGTCTGCTGATGGAAGTTGTAGACCCGTTCTGCCTTGTCGCCCACCACCAGGGCGCGCTGGCGCACCGGATCTTGCGTGGTCACCCCCGTCGGGCAATGGCCGGTGTGGCAGGTCTGGGCTTGCAGGCAACCCAGCGCAAACATGAAACCGCGCGCGCTGTTGCACCAGTCGGCGCCCAGGGCCATCATGCGGGTGATGTCAAAGGCGCTGATGACCTTGCCGGCGCAGCCCACCTTGATGCGCTCGCGCAGGCCCACGCCGCGCAGGGTGTTGTGCACCAGGCGCAGGCCCTCCTGCAAGGGGGCGCCCACGTGGTCGGTGAACTCCAGCGGCGCGGCGCCGGTGCCGCCCTCGGCGCCGTCCACCACGATGAAATCCGGCGTGATGCCGGTCACCAGCATGGCCTTGACGATGGCAAACCACTCCCACGGGTGGCCTATGCAGAGCTTGAAGCCGGTCGGTTTGCCGCCCGACAGTTTGCGCAGTCTGGCGATGAAATGCATCATCTCGATGGGGGTTGAAAACGCGCTGTGCGAGGCCGGCGAAATACAGTCCACACCGACCGACACGCCCCGCGCGAGGGCGATTTCGATGGTGACCTTGGGGCCGGGCAAGACGCCGCCATGGCCCGGTTTGGCGCCTTGGCTCAGTTTGAGCTCGATCATCTTGACCTGGGGGTCGCGCGCGTTGGCCGTGAATTTCTCCGCACTGAAGCTGCCGTCCGGGTTGCGGCAGCCAAAATAACCCGAAGCTACTTCCCAGATCAGGTCACCGCCGTGTACGCGGTGGTGGGCCGAGATCGAGCCTTCGCCGGTGTCGTGTGCAAAATTGCCACGCTTCGCCCCCTGGTTGAGCGCCAGGATTGCGTTGGCGCTCAATGCGCCAAAACTCATGGCCGAGATATTGAAAATGCTGGCCTGGTAGGGCTGCGTGCAGGGGCTGATGCCTTCGCGCGCCTGGCCTGGCTCGCCGCCTATCCAGGTGCGGAAATCGTGGCTGGGCAGGCGCGTGGGCGCCATCGAATGGTTGATCCACTCGTAACCTTCAGCATACACATTGAGCTGTGTGCCAAACGGCCGTTTGTCAGGGTCGCCCTTGGCGCGCTGGTAGACCAATGAGCGCTGCGCCCTTGAAAAAGGCGTGGCGTCGCTGTCGCTCTCGATGAAATATTGGCGTATTTCAGGCCGCACATACTCCAGCAGAAAACGCATATGGCCAATCACCGGGTAGTTGCGCAGCACCGAGCGTTTGGGCTGTGCCAGGTCGTAAAGCCCAAGGGCTACCAGGCCGCCAAACAGCAGGACCAGCAGGCCGTCGGTTCGAAAATCGGCATAACCATAACTGCTCAAAATCAGGCCAAGGACAGACACCACCATGGCGGTGTAACGAATGGGCAAGGCGGAATCCGGAATATTCATAGGTATCTCCTGCGCGCACGTTACCAGTTGAATTGCAATTCGTCGAGAATCGGCCCATGAATGCTGAAAACCCTGTAGCTGATTCGGGACCTATGGGCCCGGATGACTTTGACCTGCTCGACACCCTGCTGGACGATATTCGGACGCGCTTCGACGAAACCCCCCAATGGGAGTTTTGTGACGGGTTCATGGCGGCGCTGATCTGTTGCCGACGCGTGATCCCCGCCAGCGAATATTTGCCGGTGCTGCTGGACACCGAATCGGCCAATGAAAAAGGCCAACACGCCTTTGCCGACGACGCCCAGTGCGAACAATTCATGGTGCTATGGGCGCGCCGCTGGAATGAAATCGCAGAGGCCCTCAACCGGCCCGTAGACAACATCGGCGAAGAAGGCGCCTACCACCCCGAGGTGATGGATGTGCGCGGCGCCGTCGCCCGGCTGCCCCCGGAGGAGCGTGCAGCGCTGCCGGGCGATGTGTTGCCGGCCTACGGGCAGGTGTGGGCGATTGGTTTCATGTTTGCAGTGGAGACCTGGCCCGAGGAATGGCAGCCGGTGCGTGACAAAAAAGCCGCCAAGGCAATTGACGCAGCGCTGGACGTGATCGTGGTGTTGACCGAGGATGACAACGAGCCGCCGACCATTGCCGTGGCGGACGATGATGGGCCGCCCAGCGTCAGTGAAAACCGCCTGGGGGCTTTCGCCGACGCGATTTGGGCCGTCTATGACCTGCGCGAGTTGTGGCGCAATTTTGGGCCGCGCATTGAACCCGTGGTCAAACCGGCCGCGCCGGGCCGCAACGACCCCTGCTTTTGCGGCAGCGGCAAAAAATACAAGAAGTGCCACGGCGCCTGAAGGCCCCTATTTCAGCAGATCTACCAGCCTTTGCAGGGCGTGTTCCACTGTGGCTGCGCGCACCGCTGCCCGGTCGCCGCCAAAACGGCGCATTTCGGTCACCAAGCCCGTGGGCGTGGCAAAGCCAAACCATACCGTTCCGACTGGCTTGGCCTTGCTGCCGCCGGCGGGCCCGGCCACCCCGGTGACGGCCACCGCCACCTGGGCGCGCGAACGCGCCAGCGCGCCTTGCGCCATGGCACTGGCGACGGCTTCGCTGACCGCGCCATGTTGGGCGATCAGCCTGGCGTCAACGCCCAACATTTCTATTTTGGCTTCGTTGGAATAGGTGACAAAGCCGCGCTCAAACCAGGCGCTGGAGCCGGCCAGGTCGGTGCAAGCCGCCGCGATCATGCCGCCGGTGCAACTTTCCGCCGTGGCCAGCATTTGGCGGCGTTTAAGAAGAAAATAAGCCAATTTCCCTTGTGCCATATACGTAGTTAGCTATAAAAAATATAGTAAATCAAGACTGGCGGCCTGAGCCAAAAGCGCTCACAAAAACCGCCAAAGCGCAATCGCCAGAAGCACGCAGGCCGTCAGGAACTATCGCAATATGGCCGGGTGATTTGGATGCGCCCGGACAAAATCTTTGGCAATATTTGTTTGATGGACGCCGCCCAATTTGGAGCCAATACCTCGCGGTTGGTGCCGATAAACGTGTCCAAATGGGCTTTGCTCACGTGAGGATTGTTCAATGTCGCCCCACGTTCCGCGATGTATTTCGACCTGAGTCTGAGAATCTCCAACATCATGGCTTGCGAAATTCGCCGATCCCCGTTTTCAACCGTGTCAATCGCTTGCGCATACTGCTGCGATGTCCATTGCGCCTTATGAAGCCGTTTCGCGTCGTCCAAAGAATAACTTGCCTGCCGGCCGCAAACTTCGAACAGATCGTCAAGTTCAAGCTTTCTTGATGCACGGCTGGCCAACGCGTAATCAATGGCTATTTTGGCTTCAATGGAGGCGATCCAGGGTTCCATGTCGACCGGGGTGAGGCATAGGCATCGCTGTAGCTCAGGGCGACGCGCCTCCTTCGAATAGAACCCAATCAAAAACAATTTGCGACGCCACTTTTGGATATGCTCCATGCTGACATCACGTGCCGTGGAGACAGTTGCGCCGGTCGTTGATTTGACCTCCACTTCGAATTGGCAGGTTTGGCCTGCGACCGTGACCGACAGCAAAGCGTCGATGCCGGCGCGCTGATGGTCAGGATCCCAGGCCAGATTGAATGTCCTTACCAGTTCCCTTTCGCGCTCGTCGTCCTGCACCGTCATCAGGCCGCCCCGAGCGCGCGGGCAACCTGCCGGGCCACCACATAGGCCACCGGCGGGCAAACGCTGTTGCCAATCTGTCCAAGAGCCTGGTAAACCGCGCCGCTGAAAATCCAGGTGAGGGGAAATCCCTGCAACAAAGCGCAATCACTCACCGACATGCGGAAATGCCCATTCTCAGGCGGGTAGCTTGCGGCCAAAGAGCGGGTTCGCTGGACGCCATTGGGCCAAATCTGCAGGTCATTCCAAACTTTGAGCGATGCCTTGCTGTTCAACACCCCGGTCGTGTTGCGCGGGCCGGTGAAGCCGGAACGCAAGGTTGGCGCGACGACGTCGAACCCGATATCAGGCAGGCCAAGCGACTTGCGTGCGGTGTTGCGCGGCAAGACCGGCCCAAACAGCGTGTTCACGTCGCCATGGGTTGGCATTGGCGGGAGCCATCGCGCAGCGTCCCGCGCGGCGCGAAAACCGACAAAAAAAACGCGCCGTCGGGATTGGGCAACACCGAAATCATGCGCGGCCAATTTGAATTTGAAGATGGTGTAGCTGCCTTGCAGAGGCGTCAAAATGTTGTCCTGAATGAAAGATTCGAATTTTTGATCCAGCATGCCGGGCACGTTCTCCGCAACGAAGGCCCTTGGACGGGTTTGCAAGACGCAGCGCACAAAATCAGGCCACATGTTGCGCGGGTCATCGCCGCCCGCCTGTTTTCCGGCGATCGAAAATGGCTGGCAGGGTGGGCCGCCATGCACCACGTCGATTCCTCGGAATGGCGTGAAGGCGGCGCTGCGAACATCACCGCAGGCGAGGCCGGACCGAACGTCCCAGCCCGTGCGGTTCGCCTTGAGTGTTTCACCGCAGATGTCGAGAATCTCAAACGACGCGCTGTGCTTGAAACCGGCCCGCTCGAAGCCGATGTCAAGCCCGCCACCGCCCGAAAACAGCGACAGGCTGGCCAAGCCATTGGTCGCAAGTTCGGGCATCAGGTCATCTGGGTCAAGCCGTTCGCCGAGCTTGATGCCGCGCTGAGGCTCGCTCTCGTCGTGGCCGCGCAAAAAAGCCTGTTTTCGCAATTGAGAGCGGATGGAGGTCGCGCGGTATTGCTCGCGTTGTTCGTCAGTCAGGTCGTAAGGCATGGGCTCATCCATCCGTGTTTTTGGGTAAATCGCATATTACGTCAAATACATGGTTTTCCATACAGTTATTTGATTGTTTGAACCGTGCGCCGAAGCGTTCACAAAAACCGCCAAAGTGCGATCACCAGCAGGGTGCAGGCGGCCGCGACCAGATCGTCGAGCATGATGCCCAGGCCGGCTTTGCGCCAGGCGTGCGGGTCGGCGTTGGGGTCCACGCCGTGGAACAACCGGTCGGCCCAGGCGACCGGGCCGGGCTTGACGGCGTCAAAAAACCGGAACAGGCCAAAGGCGACCAATTGGCTCCAAAACCCGGCCGGCGCGACCAGCCACAACACCAGCCAGAAAGCGACGATTTCATCCCAGACGATGCAACCGGGGTCGAGCACGCGCATGTTGCGCGCAGTCACCGTGCTGGCCCACCAGCCGATGGGGATGGCTGCGCCGATCAGCAACGCCCAATGCGCGTCGCCCAGGCCATAGTTTTGCAACACCAGGAAGGACGCCCAGGCCCAAAGCGTTCCTGCGGTGCCGGGCGCGAATGGCGAAAGGCCCGAGCCCAAACCCATCGCGATGGCGTGCGCTGGATGGGACAGCATGAAGCGCGCCGTCGGGCGGGCCAGCGCACGGGGCATCGGCTGGGGCATGGCGTCAGCCAAAGTGGTCGAACGCCGCCCACGTGTAGGGCAGCACCCGGCCCTGGGCGTTGACCAGGCGCAGGCCGGGGTCGGCCTCGATGCGACCGATGCGGGTGACGTGGGTGCGGCTGGCCTGTGCCGCCGCATGCACGGCTTCACGCTGTGCGGGCGCGGCGGTGAAAGCCAGCTCGTAATCATCGCCCCCGGCCAGCACGTAGCCAAGCCGCGTCTCTTTCGGGAACTCTACGGAAAATGAGTCCTTGTCCGTTGTGGAACGCATGGAGGCCGCCATCAAATTGGTGGCGACCTCGGTCTGGACGGTGGCGCCGACGCTGCTTGCCTTGAGGATGTGCCCCAGGTCGCCCAAAAACCCGTCGCTGATGTCGATGGCCGACGAGGCCACGCCGCGCAGGGCCAGGCCCAGGGCGACGCGCGGAATGGGCTGCTCCAGGCGCAGGCGCGCCATGGCAAACACATCAGCGCTGACGGACGCGGTGCCGCGAAACACCTCCAGCGCCAGGCGCGCGTCGCCCAGCGTGCCGCTGACGTAGAGGTCGTCGCCGGCTTTGGCGCCGCTGCGCAACAGGGCCTGGCTGCGGCCGTCCACCACGGGCACTTCGCCAAACACGGTGATGCAGATGTTCAGCGGCCCGCGCGTGGTGTCGCCGCCAACCAGCTCGCAGGCATGCGCGTCGGCCAGGGCGAACAGGCCGCGCGAGAAGGATTCAAGCCAGGTTGGGTCAGCTTGGGGCAAGGCCAATGCCAGCGTGAAGGCCAGCGGTTTGGCGCCGCAGGCGGCCAGGTCGCTCAGGTTCACCGCCAGCGCCTTGTGGCCCAGGGTGGCCGGGTCGGTGGTGGACAGGAAGTGGCGGCCCTCGACCAGCATGTCGGTCGAGATGGCGATCTGGGTGCCAGGCGCCGGTTGCAGCAAGGCGCAGTCGTCGCCGATGCCCAAAACGGCCAACGAGGCCCGCGCCGCCGGCCGGCCGGGGCGCTTGAAATAACGCTCGATCAGTTCAAATTCGCCCATGTTCCCCTCGGTGGATGGATTGGTTTCAGGCTGCGGGCGGACCGGATTCCGCAGCGGGCCAGAAAAAACGCATTGGTTGGGTGCGCCATCTTCGCAGAATCGCGGCACGGATCCGCACCCGGTCCACGCCAGTGACGTTGTGCGCCCGCAAGGCCAGGCGAAACGCCAGGTAAAAGCTCACCCCCAGGTTCATCGCGCCGATCAGGGGAAGGGCGGCCACACACCACCACAGGGCATTTTGCTGCAACACCGGCCAGCCGGTGGCGGCGCAGGCGGCAGCGAGTTGCCCGGCCGAGAGGGTGACGTGGCGCACCTCCAGGCCAAGGCCAAAAAAGCTGGCGATCGGCGGAATCAAGCCCAGCAAAAACCCCAGCGACACGCTGGCCGCCAGGCTGGAGATGTTGTCCCGCATGAAGTGCGCCCAGCGCGCCGCGCGCGCCGGACCCAGCAGGCCGGTGACCTGCGGGTTGTAACGGATGGCAGACTGCAGTCGGTGCAGCACAAACCAGTTTTCTGCCCAGCCCGCGATGATGCTCGAAGCAAACAGCAGCACCCCGGTGAAGGCGGCAAACAGCAGGGTGGGGCCCAGCAGGCTCAGGCTCTCAAATACATGCGCGGCCTCTTTGGCATTGATCATCGGGCTGCCCCAGGCGGCCTGGATGCCGGCTGACAGCAGCACCACGGCGGGGACCACCACCAGCACATTGCCCAGCACCGCCGCCACTTGGGAGCGCACCAGGTGCGTGACTTCATCGACAAAGCCGTCCAGCGCATGCGCCTCGCTCAGGTCTTTGAGTTTGGCCGCCATGGCCGGGGCGGTCATCGCCGGTTGTTTGGTGGCCAGCGTGAAATGCAGCAGGCCAATGGCGACAAAACTGGCGGCGTACACCACGCTGGACCAAAACCCGCTCCAAAAAGCCGACAGCGCCAGCGTCATCACCATGAATTTGAGCCAGGTCGTCGCGGCCGTCAAGGCCCCGCCGCCCGCCGCCTGGCCCAGCATGGCGCGGTATTGCGCGGCCGTGCGGGTGATGTAGTGCTCGCCGGTCTCCGAACTGCGGTCGGCTACCTTGGCGGCCAGCAAGGACGAGTTGGACGCCACCAGCACGCGCAGGCTGCGCCGTTCCTGCCCCACCACCACCAGGTGCGACAGCAGCCAGGCGGTACTCAGGTGCGGGTTGGGGGAGATCAGGCAGTCCAGCAGCGCGCGGATGCGCAACACCCGCTCGCGCAACTGGCGCAGGCGAAACACCAAATTGACTGAAATGCCGTGTTCATCCAGGTGCACGTACACGGTGGAGGCGGCCTGGCGGCAACGCTCCAGGCGCTCGCGGAAAGTTTGCAGACAGGCTTGCAGGCGGGTTTCGCTGTCAGGGTCGGCATCGGCGCCGGCGTTGGCATGGTCCAAAAACGCTGCACGCAGGCGTTCAAAATCCTGCGGCAGGGCGTGAAACGGCTCGGCCTCGCGGGCTTGCGCACTCATGCGCAGGCGAAGCTCGGGCGCGAATCCGGTGGCCCGGACTTGGCTGGTGCAATAAGTGACGGCTTCGAGCACCGACGATTCCCACAGGCTGATGTTGGCCCGCGCGCCCGCGCGCGCTTCGCCGGTGCCGGGGCTGAGGATGGCCGCCACACGGGCGAGCAATTCAGCGTCCATGGCGGTGATCCAGGCCGCATCGAAACGGTCGTTCAAGACCAGGGAAAACAGCTCGGACGCATCCGCCGTCTCGGGTGTGGCCGGCAGAACCTTCAGGCGCAGGCGTTCGGCCAGCTCGCTCATGAAGGCGTGGCGCGAAGCAAAGCCGAAATCGGCCAGCAAGGTGGTGCCATCCACCGTCTCCAGCAGCGCCTGCCACCATGCCTGCGCCTGTTGCACCGCGCCGGGGCGGGCTTGCAGGGCGTCCAGGAACAGCCCAAGGCGGGCCAGCGCGCCTTGGGCCGCGTGGCCGTCGCCGCGCAGCCAGGTGAACAAAGCCACCAGCCACAAATGCCGCTCAACCAGGCCGGCCTGCGGATCCAGCGCGTCCAGCAGGGCTGGCAGGCTGGTTTGGGTGGCGGGGCGCCGCAGCATCAATGCAGGGTGCGCGCGCCGCCGCCGCTCAGCGCGTCCAGCACAAACATGGGGACATCCACATCAAATTTCTCGCCATCTTCCGCCACGCAAAAAAAGCTGCCGTGCATGGTGCCAGTGGCCGTGCGCAGGCGGGTGCCGCTGGTGTATTCAAAGGTGTCGCCGGGTTTGAGCAGGGGCTGCTGGCCGACCACGCCCAGGCCTTTGACCTTTTCGGTGCGGCCATTGGCGTCGTTGACGTTCCAGGCGCGCGATATCAGCTGGGCAGCCACGTCCCCGGTATTGGTGATCTTGACGCTGTAGGCGAACACGAACATCCCCTGTTCGGGGGCCGATTGTTCGGGCAAAAAGCGCGGCTGGACTTCTACGCGGAATTGGTACTTGGGCATGCCCCGATGCTAACTGCGAAAATACCCCCAAAACCCGATCACACTTTGTAACCCCTGAGATATCCGGTCACACGATATCTTCAACCCATCTCCCTGAACCGATGATTTACCGAATCGCCCCGTCCATCCTGGCCGCCGACCTTGCCCAACTGGGCAGCGAGGTCCAGTCCGTCATCGCAGCCGGCTGCGACTGGATCCATTTCGACGTGATGGACAACCATTACGTCCCCAACCTTACCTTTGGCCCGATGATTTGCAGCGCCATCAAGCCGCACGCCAAAACCGCCGGCGGCGTGGCCGTGCCCATCGACGTGCACTTGATGGTGCAGCCAGTGGACGCGCTGGCCCAGGCCTTCGCCGACGCCGGTGCCGACCTGATCAGCTTCCATCCCGATGCGTCGGGCCACGTGCACCGCAGCATTCAGGCGATCAAGGCCAGAGGCTGCCAGGTCGGCCTGGTGTTCAACCCGGCAGCGTCGCTGGACGTGCTGGACTGGGTGATTGACGAGCTGGACCTGATTTTGATCATGAGCGTCAACCCCGGCTTCGGCGGGCAAAGCTTCATCGACTCGGCGCTGCGCAAGATTGCAGCGGCACGCCAGCGCATCCAAGCGTGCGGCAAGGACATCCGCCTGGAGGTGGATGGCGGCATCAAGGCCGACAACATCCGGCGCGTGGCCGACGCGGGCGCAGATACCTTCGTGGCAGGTAGCGCAATCTTCAACGCCAGTGACCGGAAGTCCGTGGTGGACGCCATGCGCAGCGCGTTGCGGTAAGCCGGTCATAAAAATGCCAAAACACACCGACGCCGACGGCCGACACCGCAGGCGATGCGGATGCCAACGAAATACTGGGCATGGAGCGTGCACTGTTTGTGGCGGGGTTGCTGAGTGGCGCCATATCGAAAAAGAAAAAGTTTCCGTCGAATCGCGGGATGAAAGGAACCTGATCGTCGTGACGCCGAACAACACCGCTGAGCCGCGCAATCGGCGGGCCGAGGTGACGATTTGTTACAGCGACGATTCATAAAGTGATTGAGCCAAGAGAGCAAGCCGGGCCAGCGCGGCGTCGTTTTGACGCCGCCATTGTGGATCTTGATGGCACGCTGGTCGACACATTGGACGATTTTGTCGCCGCCCTGAACCTTATGCTGCGTGATTTGTCGTTGCCGGGCGTAGACCGTGACCTAGTCCGGCCCTTGGTCGGAAAAGGCTCTGAACACCTGATAAAAAGCGTATTGGCCCTCGTGAACAATAACAAGTGTGCTATACAAAACGTAGCTTTTAAGTCCTCAGTAAGTCATGACGACGAAATCTACAATAGGGCCTGGCAGAGTTATCAGCGCCATTACCGGGCGATCAACGGCCACTTTGCCAGCGTCTATCCTGGCGCGGTGGCTGGTTTGCAGCAACTCAAAGCGGCTGGGCTGAAACTGGCCTGCCTGACCAATAAACCCGGTGCGTTTGCCCTGGATTTGCTCAGGATCAAGGGGCTGGACGGTTTTTTTGAAGCGGTGTTTGGCGGCGATGCTTTCGAGCGCAAAAAGCCCGACCCACTGCCCCTGATCAAGACCTGCGCGGCCTTGGGCACGCAGCCAAAGCGGACTTTGATGATTGGCGATTCAAGCAACGACGCGCTTGCGGCCCGCGCCGCCGGTTGTCCGGTTCTGCTGGTGACTTATGGCTATAACCATGGCGAGCCGATAGAGTCCGTCGACGCGGACGGCTGGCTTGACTCGCTGGCGCACTGGCGCCAGGGTTTCCCGGCCAGTTGAGGCGCCGAGGCCCGCCAAACGCGGTCTTTGCTACACTCTGCTCATGTTCATTCATCGCACTGAAATCACGGGGTTTAGCGACCGGGGAGCCTGGCCCTGGCGTCGGCGCGTAGCTGTCTCCCGCTGATTGGCGCGCCGGTCCCGGCACCCGCGTGTTTCGCGCCTCACACTTGAGGCATTGAATTGAATGAACGCCCCCGCAAGCACGGGGGTGAGCAATAAAAGGCTCTTTCCATGATTTCCGAACTTGAATTCAAACATTTGAGCGCGCAAGGGTTCAACCGCATCCCGCTGATGCTTGAAGCCTTTGCCGACCTTGAGACGCCGCTGTCCCTGTATCTGAAACTGGCGTATTCGAGCAACGCGGGCAAATACAGTTTTTTGCTTGAATCCGTCGTCGGCGGCGAACGGTTTGGCCGCTACAGCTTCATCGGCCTGCCCGCCCGCACGCTGGTGCGCGCGCGTGGTTTTGGCTCGGATGCGGTGACCGAAGTGGTGACCGACGGCGTGGTGGTCGAGACGTCGAGCGCCAATCCACTGGATTTCATCGCCGGCTACCAACAACGGTTCAAAGTCGCGCTGCGCCCGGGCCTGCCGCGTTTTTGCGGCGGGCTGGCAGGTTATTTCGGCTACGACGCAGCGCGTTACATCGAGAAGAAGCTGGAAGCCACCTGCCCGCCCGACACCCTGGGTTGCCCCGACATTCTGCTGCTGCAATGCGAAGAACTGGCGGTGATCGACAACCTGTCGGGCAAGTTGTATTTGATCGTCTACGCCGACCCGAAGCAGAACGAGGCCTGGGCCAATGCCAAAAAACGCCTGCGCGAGCTGAAGGAGAAACTCAAATATTCGGTCAGCGCGCCCGTGGTCAGGCCAACCCAGGGTTACCCGGCCGAGCGCGATTTCGCCAAGGCGGATTACATCAAGGCCGTGGAGCGCGCCAAGGCGCTGATCGCCGATGGCGACTTCATGCAGGTGCAGGTGGGCCAGCGCATCAAGAAGCGCTTCACCGAGTCGCCGCTCTCGCTGTACCGGGCATTGCGCTCGCTGAACCCCAGCCCCTACATGTATTACTACCACTTTGGCGATTTCCATGTGGTGGGCGCGTCGCCCGAGATTCTGGTGCGACAGGAGCAGATCGCCGCCGCGACGGGCCGCCCCAAGCAAGGCACGGCCCCCCCGGGGGGCAGCGAAGTACACGCAGTGACAAGCGTGGGGGCCAGTTTCGAGCAAAAAATTACCATCCGGCCCCTGGCGGGAACCAGGCCGCGCGGCGCCAGCGCCGAGCTGGACAAAGCGGCGGAACACGAGCTCATCAACGACCCCAAGGAGCGCGCCGAACACGTGATGCTGATCGACCTGGCGCGCAATGACATTGGCCGCATCGCCAAGATTGGCACTGTCAAGGTCACCGACGCCTTTCAGGTGGAGCGGTACAGCCACGTCATGCACATTGTCAGCAACGTCGAGGGCATCTTGAACGACGGCATGACGAACATGGACGTGCTCAAGGCGACCTTCCCGGCGGGCACGCTTACTGGCGCGCCCAAGGTGCACGCGATGGAGCTGATTGACCAGTTGGAGATCACCAAGCGCGGCATCTACGGCGGGGCCTGTGGTTACCTGAGCTTTGCCGGCGACATGGATGTGGCCATCGCCATCCGCACCGGCATCATCAAGGACGGCATGTTGTATGTGCAGGCGGCCGCTGGCGTGGTGGCCGATTCGGTTCCCGAGCTGGAATGGCGCGAGACTGAAGCCAAGGCGCGCGCCTTGCTGCGCGCTGCCGAGCTGGTTGAAGAAGGGCTGGAGTGAACACCATGGCAAATCCATCCAATTCCAAAATCAGGCTGTTGATGATCGACAACTACGACAGCTTCACCTACAACATCGTCCAGTATTTTGGCGAACTGGGGGCCGAGGTTGAGGTGTTCCGCAATGATGAAATCACGGTCGAAGGCATTGCCGCGCGCGCGCCCGACCGGCTGGTGGTATCCCCAGGCCCGTGCACGCCGAACGAGGCCGGTATTTCGGTGGCGGCCATCCAGCACTTTGCGGGCAAGGTACCGATATTGGGCGTGTGCCTGGGCCATCAAGCCATTGGCGCGGCTTTTGGCGGCAAGATCATCCGGGCGCAGCAGTTGATGCACGGCAAAACCAGCGTGATCACGACGACACAGCAGGGGGTGTTTGCCGGACTGCCGGAAAAGTTCACCGTCAACCGCTACCATTCGCTGGCGATCGAGCGTGCGTCCTGCCCGGCCGATTTGAAGGCCACCGCCTGGACCGACGACGGCGAGATCATGGGGGTGCGCCACACCGGTTTTGCGCAAGACGTGCGCATCGAAGGGCTGCAGTTTCACCCCGAGTCGATCCTGACCGAACACGGCCACGCGATGTTGAAGAACTTTTTGAACTGAGCGGCGCGGACCGGCGGCGAATCAATGAAGCGGCGCCGTTCAGTTCAAGTATTGAAATGCTATATTAAATGAAGCAAACTATCTATATTCCACGAGGAAAAACGCCCTGTTTTATTGGAATATTCCAGGGTTCACAGTGAATTGATCAAAATGACAGACGTGGTTGATTTGCGCAGCGACACAGTCACGCGCCCGACAGCGGCGATGCGTGCGGCCATGCTGGCTGCGCCCGTGGGCGACGACGTGTTTGGCGACGACCCGACCGTCAACGCCTTGCAGGACAAACTCGCGGCGATGCTGGGCTTTGAAGCGGCGCTGTTTGTGCCTACGGGAACGATGGGCAATTTCTGCGCGATTGTGAGCCACTGCCAGCGCGGCGAGGAGTACATCGTCGGCCAGATGGCGCATTGCTACCGCATGGAAGGCGGCGGCGCGGCGGTGTTTGGCAGCGTGCAGCCGCAGCCGCTGGCGCACCAGGCCGACGGCAGTTTGGCCTTGGGCGATATCGAAGCCGCGATCAAGCCCGATGACGCGCACTTCGCCATCACGCGCCTGCTGGCGCTGGAAAACACCTTTGGCGGCCAGGTGCTTCCGTTCGACTACGTGCAGCAGGCCACGCAACTGGCCAAGTCAAGGGGCCTCAACACCCACCTGGACGGCGCGCGCCTGTTCAATGCGGCGGTGGCGCAGGCGTCGGCCGGCGGCGGCGACGCCTATGCAGAGGCCAGGCGCATCGCCCAGTGTTTTGACAGCGTTTCGGTCTGCCTGAGCAAGGGGCTGGGCGCACCTGTTGGCTCCGTGTTGTGCGGCTCGCGTGCACTGATTGCCAGAGCGCATCGCACCCGCAAAATGGCCGGTGGCGGCATGCGCCAGGCGGGCGTGCTGGCGGCGGCCGGCATCTACGCGCTGGACCACCATGTGGCGCGCCTGGCCGACGACCACGCCTTGGCCAAACAGTTTGCCAATGGCCTGGCCGGCATCGAAGCGCTGCGTGTGGCCGCTGCGCAAACGAATATCGTGTTTGTCGATCTGCTGGGCGACGCGCGCGACAAATCGGCCGCGTTTTTGGCCTATTTGAAAGCGCGTGGCATCCTGGCCACCGGCCTGTACCGGCTGCGGTTCGCCACCCACCTGGATGTGGACACGGGTGGCATCGAGCGCGCGCTTGCCGCGATCCGCAGCTTCTTCCAGGCCTGACCGCGCGCGGCCCGGCGAAAATCAAAATCACACCCAGGAATCCCCATGCCCCATACCGACCTTTCAGGCCTTGCCAAGGCCCACCAAATCAGCCCGCAGGAAGCCCTGCTGCGCACCATAGAACACCGCGAGATTTTCCACGACGAGATGCTGCACATCGTGCGCCTGATCATGGGCGGCGAGCTGTCGCCGGTGATGATGGCCGCGCTCATCACCGGCCTGCGCGTCAAGAAGGAAACGATTGGCGAAATCACCGCAGCAGCCCAAGTGATGCGCGAGTTTTCCACCAAGGTGGTGGTGGCTGACAAAACCCACCTGGTGGATATCGTGGGCACTGGCGGCGACGGCTCGCACACCTTCAACATCTCCACCTGCGCCATGTTTGTCGCGGCGGCGGCAGGGGCCAAGGTCAGCAAGCACGGGGGCCGAAGCGTCAGCAGCAAAAGCGGCAGCGCGGACGTGATGGAGTCCTTGGGCATCGACATCAACCTGTCCCCCGAGGCCATCGCCCGCTGCATCGGGGAAGTGGGGGTTGGCTTCATGTTTGCGCCCAACCACCACCCTGCCATGAAAAACGTGGCGCCCATCCGTAAGGAACTGGGGGTGCGCACCATCTTCAACATCCTGGGGCCGTTGACCAACCCGGCCGGCGCGCCGCACATCCTGATGGGGGTCTTCCACCCGGATTTGGTCGGCATCCAGGTGCGGGCGCTGCAACGCCTGGGCGCAGACCACGCGCTGGTGGTGTACGGGCGCGACGGCATGGACGAAATCAGCCTGGGCGCCTCGACCATCGTGGGCGAGCTCAAAAACGGTGAAATCACCGAATACGAGATCCATCCCGAAGATTTCGGCCTGGCCATGACCAGCAGCCGCAACCTGAGGGTGGAAACCCCTGAGCAGTCCAGGGCCATGCTGATGGGCGTGCTGGACAACGTGGGCGGCGCGCCCAAAGACATCGTGGTGCTGAACGCCGGTGCGGCGCTGTACGCCGCCAATGTGGCTGATTCGATGGCGGCGGGCATAGAACGCGCGCGCGTTGCGATCGAATCCGGCGCGGCGCGGGCCAAACTGGACCAGCTGGCGGCTCTTTCCAACCAATTGAAGGCAGGACAGGCATGAGTGACATTCTGGACAAAATCATCGACGTCAAACGCGCAGAAATCGCGGCGGCGCAGAAGAAAATGCCGCTGGCGGCGATGCGCGCCGATGCTGAATCCCGGGTCTTGACGCGCGACTTTGTCGGCGCGCTGCGCGCCAAAGTGGCTGCTGGCAAACCCGCCGTAATCGCCGAAATCAAAAAAGCCAGCCCGTCCAAGGGCGTGTTGCGTGAAGACTTCATCCCCGCCGACATCGCCCAAAGTTACGCCGAAGGCGGCGCGGCCTGTCTGTCGGTGTTGACCGACCGCCCGTTTTTCCAGGGCCAGGTGGACTTTCTCAAACAGGCCCGTGCCTCATGCCAGTTGCCTGTGCTGCGCAAGGATTTCATGGTGGATGCCTACCAGATCTACGAATCCAGGGCCATGGGCGCCGATTGCATTTTGCTGATCGCCGCTTGCCTGGATGACGCGCAAATGGCTGACTTTGAGCGGATTGCGCAATCGCTGGACATGGCGGTGCTGGTCGAGGTGCACGACCGGGCGGAGGCCGGGCGCGCGCTCAAGCTCAAAACCCCGCTGATCGGCATCAACAACCGCAACCTCAAGACGTTTGAAGTGTCACTGGACAACACGCTGCAAATGCTCAAGGACATGCCCGAGTTGAGCCAAGGCCAGCGCCTGGTGGTGACCGAGAGCGGCATCCAGACCCGCGAAGACGTGTTGCGCATGGGGGCGGCCGGAGTCAATGCGTTTTTGGTGGGCGAAGCCTTCATGCGCGCGCCCGAGCCGGGCCAGGCCCTGGCCGGGATGTTCCAGTCGGCATGATTCAAGCCAGCCTATTCGATGTCAGTTCTTTATTGCTATAAAAATAGAAGCTAACTATGCCCATCACACAAGGGAGGACTGCCAATTTTTCTCTTTTTGACGGGGTAGGCGGCGAATTGGACACGCCCGGCCGGTCGCTGGCCCGATGGGCGCCTGGGCAGTGGCCGGTCGCGCCGGATTGGCGGCCTGTTGTCGAACGCTTTTTGGGCAGTGATCCAGCACGCGATCTGGGTCGTTTCATTGAAAAGCGCATCGCCGACGGCGCCACAATTTATCCGCCCCAGCCGTTTCGGGCGCTGGCGCTCACGCCGCTGGCCAAGGTGCGGGTCGTGATTTTGGGACAAGACCCCTATCACGGGCCAGGTCAGGCGCAGGGACTGGCATTTTCGGTGCCACCGGATGTGCCCCTGCCGCCATCGCTGCGCAACATTTATAAGGAAATCGCGCGTGACATGGCGGCTCGATCCGGCTCTGTCAGCATGTCCGACCAAGGCCAACTTGCCAGGGCGCAAAAAGCGGGGCCGCCGGGCCACGGCTTGTTGGCGCATTGGGCCCTACAGGGCGTGTTGCTGCTCAACACCAGTTTGAGCGTTGAAAAAGACCTGCCAGCCAGCCATTCTAAAAAAGGTTGGGAAGTGCTTACTGACGAAATAATCAAGACGGTGTGGATGAACCCGAGACCGGTTGTCTTCATGTTGTGGGGTGCACATGCGCAGGAGCGCCAGGGTTTGATGCAGTCACGCGGGGCGTCGCCAAGCGCGCCGCATCTGGTGTTGACGGCCAACCACCCCTCGCCCCTGTCAGCCTTGCGGGCGCCTAAGCCTTTCATCGGTTGTGGCCATTTCGGCCTGGCGAATGACTTCCTGGCGGCCCAAGGTGGGCGGGTGATCGCGTGGTGAGGCGGCTTGAGTTTCATCGACGTGGATGTGGTTGCCATTCGGGGCCCATTTTCATGGCATAATCCGAGGTTCGCTAAAGGAGAGGTGGCCGAGTGGTTAATGGCAGCAGACTGTAAATCTGCCCTCTTACGAGTACGCTGGTTCGAATCCAGCCCTCTCCACCAGTGATGAAAATGTCAAGTTGGGCAGGATTGTGCGGGGTTCGTATAGTGGCAATACCTTAGCCTTCCAAGCTAAAGCGAGGAGTTCGATTCTCCTACCCCGCTCCAGGTTTGTGGGTAAATGTGTTGGTGTTTCGATGTTTGAGAAGTGAGCAGTTTTCTTTGTCAAAACGCCACGAGGCAAGGCGCGAAGGCGCAGACAGCGCTCTGGCGTGGCAAGTCCCGAGCAACGCCGAATCGTGGTGTTTTGACAAAGAAAAGCCCATTTGGCTCAGTGGCAGAGCACTCCCTTGGTAAGGGAGAGGTCCCGGGTCCGATTCCCGGAATGGGCACCAGTTTTTATAGTTGTCATAGTTTGTCATTTTTCGGAGTTTGAGAAAATGGGAAAAGAAAAATTCGCACGCACCAAGCCCCACGTCAACGTGGGCACGATTGGCCACGTCGACCATGGCAAGACCACCCTGACGGCAGCCATCACCACCGTGCTGGCAGCCAAGTTTGGCGGCCAGGCCAAGGCC
>JANMVT010000135.1:0-12026 GCA_031392945.1 Rhodoferax sp.
GCATTCAAAGCTGGGGCTGCGCGAAGAGCCCCTGCTGCTGATGGAATTTCATGGCTCGCCTACCAGCGTGAAAGAACAAGCCGAGCTGGTGCAGGAAATCGCCAGCGGCCATGGCGGCAATGCGTTTGAATGGGCCAGCACACCGGAAGAGCGCACACGCTTGTGGGCGGCGCGGCACAACGCCTACTTTGCAGCCATTCAGTCGCGACCCGGCTGCCGCGCGATTTCAACCGACACCTGCGTGCCGATCTCGCGCCTGGCCGACTGCCTGCTGGAGTCCATCGCTGAAGTCGACGCCAGCGGCATCCCTTATTTTCTGGTCGGCCATGTGGGCGACGGCAATTTCCACTTTGGTTACCTGCTCGACCCGGACCAGCCCGAAGAACGCGTCACCG
This sequence comes from Rhodoferax sp., assembly GCA_031392945.1. GTDB lineage: Bacteria > Pseudomonadota > Gammaproteobacteria > Burkholderiales > Burkholderiaceae_C > JANYCG01. The sequence goes on from JANMVT010000135.1 coordinate 396, forward strand.
CCGAGAAGCTCAACCACGATCTGGTGAACCGTGCGCTGTCGCTGGAAGGCACTTGCACCGGCGAACACGGCGTGGGCCTGCACAAGATGGATTTCCTGATCACCGAAACGGGCGCTGGCGCGGTGGCCATGATGCGCACCATCAAACACGCGCTGGACCCGAAGAACATCATGAACCCGGGCAAGATTTTCAGCTGGTGAAGGATCTGAATTGCTACTATTTTAGTAGCTAACTGCGTATATTCCACGAGGGCAATCGCCCTGTTTGGTTGGAAAATCCGGGAGCTCGGGATCAGGGATTCTCGGCGATGGCAACCGCCATGTATTCCATCTTTTTCTGCAAGGCGACATCGGTGTCGATGAAACGCGCGGCGATGGCGGCGAACTCGTGCTGGATTTCGATGAAGGCGTCCACCATGTCGGGGTCGAAGTGGGCGCCGCGTCCCTGGAAGACGATTTGCACCGCGCGGTCATGCGGCAGGGCGTCTTTGTAGACGCGCTGGCTGATCAGGGCGTCGTACACGTCGGCCACGGCCATCAGGCGCGCTGCCACCGGAATCGCGTCGCCGGCCAGGCCTTGCGGGTAACCGCTGCCGTCCCATTTCTCCTGGTGCGACAGGGTGATCTCCTTGGCGATGCGCAAAAACTCGACCGGCGTGCCCAGGGCGATCTCGGCCTGCTCGATGGCGTCAAAACCCAGCGTGGTGTGGGTCTTCATGATCTCGAACTCCTCCGGCGTGAGTCTCGCGGGCTTGAGCAGGATGCGGTCCGGAATGCCCACTTTGCCGATGTCGTGCAAGGGCGCGGATTTGAACAGCAGGGCAATGGCGCGGTCGCTCAGGTCCCCTGCGAAGCGCGGGTGGTTTTGCAGGTGTTTGGCCAGCGCCTGGATGTAATGCTGGGTGCGCCGGATGTGGTTGCCGGTGTCGGAGTCGCGGGTTTCCGCCAGCGAGGTCATGGCCAGGATGGTGACGTCCTGCGCGGCCGAGACTTCCGCGATGCGCCGCGCCACTTCCTGTTCCAGATAGCCGTTTTTGTCGCGCAAAAATTCGGCACTGGCCTTGAGCGCCAATTGCGTCGCCACCCGGGCCAGAACGATGGGCGGGTTGACCGGTTTGCTGATGAAGTCGGCCGCACCCAGGGTCAGGCCTTTTTGCACATCGGTGGTGTCGGTTGTGCCGGTCAGGAAGATCACCGGAATGGCCTGGGTCGCCGGGTTGGCTTTGAGCTGGCGGCAGACTTCGTGGCCGTCTGGCGCGGGCATCATGACGTCGAGCAGGATCAGGTCCGGCGGGTTCTCGCCCATAGCGATTTTGAGGCCGGTCGCACCGTCGCTGGCAACCTTGACGCGGTAATGGTCCTTGAGCAGGGCGCTCATCAGGGACAAATTGTCAGGCGTGTCGTCGATGACAAGAACCGTGGCTTTTCCGGGGGCGGCAGTGTTACGCATGGTTTCAGTTTAATGGGAAAAGCAATGCCGCCAATACGTGTTTTCCGACGTGTTTGCCAAGATGGGTACTAGCGGGCAGCGCCTTGCGTCAAACGGTCGATCAGGCCGTTAAGCTCGTCGAGCGAGCCGAACTGGATGCTGAGCTCGCCCATCTCCTCCATGCGCCCGGCGCGTTTGACGCGCTTCTTGACCCGCACCTCCACCAGGGCCGTGAGCAAGTCTGACAGTTCTTCTTCGACGCGTTTGATATCGCGCGATTTCTCTTTTTTGGGCTTGTGCGAGGTCAGGGTGAACTCGGCGCTGAGCTTCTTCACCAAGCTCTCGGCCTCGCGCACTGACATTTTTTTGGCCGTGATTTGCGCCGCCGCCGTGATCTGGCTCACTTTTTCCAGTGCCAGCAAGGCGCGCGCGTGGCCCATGTCGAGGTCGCCCGCCATCAGCATGGTTTGCACCGGCTCGGCCAGATTGAGCAGGCGCAACAGGTTGGACGCGGCGCTGCGCGAGCGCCCCACGGCTTGGGCGGCTTGTTCGTGAGTGAGCCCAAACTCTTTGACCAGGCGTTGCAGGCCTTGGGCTTCTTCCAGCGGGTTCAAGTCTTCACGCTGGATGTTTTCAATCAGGCCCATGGCTGCGGCGGACTCGTCGGGCACATCGCGCACCAAGACCGGCACGCTGTCCAGCCCGGCCAGTTTGGCCGCGCGGAACCGCCGCTCACCAGCGATGATTTCGTAGACCGGCCGGTCGATCCAGTCGCCCAGCGGGTGCGGCCCCGGCGCCTGGTTTTGCGCCTCCTGGCTGCGCAGGCTGCGGCCTTTGTCGTCGCTCAGGCGGCGCACCAGGATCGGCTGCATGATGCCCTGCGCCTTGATGCTCTCGGCCAGTTCGTACAAAGCGCCCTCGTCCATGCGCGTGCGCGGTTGGTATTGGCCGGGCACCATGTCGGCCAGCAGCAACGACGCCGGCAAGCCGGGGCTTTGGGCAGCGCTGGCGGGCGCCGCGTCTTCCACCCTGGGGCCCAGCAGAGCTTCGAGTCCGCGGCCGAGGCCTTTTAGTTTTTTGGCGACCATGTCGGTTCTCTGCTTTCGTTAAATTGTTCCGGCTGCCTCTTTGCCAGCGCAGCCTTGAGGACGTCTTGCCCTTGTGGCCAATCCCCCAGGGCGCCGGTTTCAAGCTGGGGCCTCGAACCCGCCAGCTCGACGCAATGCGCGCCCCAGCTGGATGCCATGCGGCGGCCTGCGTCCAGGCTGCAGTGGGGGTCGTCGTTGAAGCCCACACAAGTCGCGGCAAACGGCAAGCGGGTCAACACCGGCCGACGCCAGCTATGGGCCTCGGGCGGGAAATCGGGCCGGCCGACATCGGGCGGTGCGACCAGCAAGGCCGCGTGCACCCGGGCGGCGTTGCACGACACTGCGGCCCAGGCCGCCACCAGATGGCAACCCAAACCGTGCGCAACCAAGACAAACGGCCGCACCGTGTCTTTGGACAAAATCACGTCTTCCAGCCGGGTGATCCAGTCGCCACGCAGGGGCGCAAACCAGTCGTGCTGTTGCACGCGCTCAAAACCAAGCGTGCGCTCCCAAAGCTCAAGCCAATGCGAAGTGCCGGCGCCTTGCCAGCCGGGCAAAGTCAGGGTGATTGCCGAATTCATTTGCTATTAGTTATATAGCTAACTATGCAATGGCGACGAGGAAAATCAGCATGATTCATTGGAAAATTGGACGATCAACACGGCGTTTTACAGGGATTTGACGCGTTCGACCATTTCCTGCGCAAAAGCCACAAATGCCTGCGCGCCCTTGCTCGACGGATCGAACACCACGCCGGGCAGGCCGTAACTGGGCGCTTCGGCCAGGCGCACATTGCGCGGGATCACGGTGTTGAACACCTTGTCGCCAAAATGCGATTTGAGCTGTTCGCTGACCTGCTGCTGCAGGGTGATGCGCGGGTCGAACATGACACGCAGCAGGCCGATGATGGCCAGCTCTTTGTTCAGGTTGGCGTGCACCTGCTTGATGGTGTTGACCAGGTCGGTCAGGCCCTCCAGCGCGAAGTATTCACACTGCATGGGCACGATCACGCCGTGCGCGCAACACAGGCCATTGAGGGTGAGCAGGGAAAGTGATGGCGGGCAGTCGATCAGGATGAAGTCGTAGTCTTGGGCGACTTTGGCCAGGGCGGCCTTCAGGCGGTTTTCGCGCCGCTCGACATCGACCAGTTCCAGCTCGGCGCCGGCCAGTTCGCGGTTGGCGCCCAGGATGTCGTAGCTGCACGCGCCTGCTATCAGTTTGTCGCTTTTCACCCGTGCATCGGCTACCGAGGCGGATTCCAACAGCACATCGTAAATCGACAATTTAAGCTGGCGCTTGTCCACGCCCGAGCCCATGGTGGCATTGCCTTGCGGATCCAGGTCCACCATCAGCACGCGTTGCCCGACCTTGGCCAGACCGGCGGCCAGGTTGACCGTGGTGGTGGTTTTGCCAACCCCGCCCTTTTGGTTGGCGATGCAGAATATTTTTGTCATATGTGGCCCCCACGCTTGTCACTTCGTGTACTGCGCTGGACAGGCCGATGCCAGAGGCAACGACTCTTCGTGCTGTCCAATCCCGCGCTGGCGGGATTGGAGCCGCAGCACTCAGCCCCGAGGGGGCTAATTTTTCTAGGGGCGGCACCTCGAAAAATTGCAGGGCTGGCCATTTTGGTTGAGTTTTTCATTTGGAGACCGCAAGCTTGATGCCGAAGCCGATCAGGCAGAGCCCGGCGACTTTCTCGAGGGCGCGGCCAAACTTGGGGTTGGCGCGAAAACGTTCGGCCAAAAAGTGCGTGAGCATGACCGAGATCAGGCCGTAGAGGAACATCAGGGCGGCGCTGGTCAGGGTCAGGGCCAGATAAGTCGTCATGCCCTGGTGGCGAAGCGGGTCGATGAACAAGGGGAAAAACGCCATGTAGAACACGATGGCCTTGGGGTTGAGCAGGGTGATCAGCAAAGACTGCTTGAAATAATGGCGCGGCTGGATGTCCAGGATCGGTGCATCGCCCGGTTTGGCCAGCAGCATTTTGACGCCCAGCCAGCCCAAGTAGGCGGCGCCCGCCCACTGCACGGCGGAAAACGCCGAGGGGTAAGCGGCCATGACCGCCGCCATGCCGGCGATGGCCAGCCACATCAAAATCTGGTCGCCCGCCATCACGCCAAAAATCGAGCCAAACCCGCCGCGGATGCCGCCCTTGGTAGTGGAGGTGATCAGAGCCAAATTGCCGGGGCCCGGCACCAGCAGAAAGAGCAGGATGGTGGCGATGAAGGTGGTGTAGTCGGTGATGCCGAACATGGTTTAGGTTGTAGTTTTCAGCTGCGGGCCCAGTGAGTTTACGACATGGCGATTGGCGGGCTTTTGTGGCATTGCAAAGGCGGGAAAGCTCTTGGCCTTGGGGGTGGCCGGGTGGCTGGATGGCTGGGTCGCTGGGTGGTTTGGGGGGAGCGCCGAAGGCACGGAGGCAGGCGCTTGCGCGAATGTCCTCCGCTTCGCTCCTCCTTTACTTCGCTCCAGCACCTGCCTCCGTGCTTTCGGCGCGTTAGCCGCTCCTGGTTTTCGTGTTTGGCTACTTGGGTTTAGGCGACAGCGCCAATCAGAATCAGGTCGATGGGGCGCTCTGCGCAGAGGCGTAAAGGAGGAGCGAAGCGGGGGACAGCCGCGGAGCAGAGTGCCCCGTCGGCCTGATTCCACCCCGGAACACACCAAAGCCCTTACCCGACCCAGAGCAATCAGGACTTTCGCATCCAGACAATGCAGCGCTCTGCATCCAGCTGTGGCACGCTGAGTTGTTCCACGTGAAACACTGCCACGCCGGGCGGCAAGGCGGCCAATTCGTCCGCCGGGTGTTTGGCCTTCATGGCCAGCCAGATGCCCTGCTCTGCCAAAGCGGCTCCTGACAAGGCCGTGAAATCCGGCAATGACGCGAAGGCCCGTGCGCTGATGACCTCGTATTTCTCTTTGAGGTTTTCCACCCGCGCATGGACGCCGCGCAAATTGGGCAACTTGAGGGTTGCGGCGACCTGGCTGATGAAGGCGGCCTTTTTGGCGACCGTGTCCACACAGTCAACGGTGATGTCCGGGCAGCAGATGGCGATGACGACGCCGGGCAGGCCCGCGCCGGAGCCGACATCCAGCAGGCGCCGGGCTTTGGCCGGCGCGGCTGCCACCGACGGCTTGCCAGCCATTTGATCGTCCGCAGTTCCATCTGCCCCAGCGACCGGCAGCTTGCTGATTTCCCGGCGCAGCGGCGCAACCACCGCCAGGCTGTCGAGCAAGTGGTGGGTCAACATCTCTTCGGGCTCGCGCACCGCCGTCAGGTTGTAGATCTTGTTCCACTTTTGGATCAGGGCCAGGTAGGCGAACAAGGCGTCCACCTGGGGTGGGGACAAATCAACGTGGAGCAGTCTGGCGGCGGCCTCAAGTCGGGTTTTGGGGTTCAAGTCAAAACCTTCGCGGTCAAGTCAGGGCGCCGGACTTTTCTTTGGGCTGCAGGGCGAACTGCTGGTAGCCGCGCTTTTTCAAATGGACCAGGAGCAACGAGACGGTTGCTGGCGTGATGCCTGACAGGCGCGAGGCCAGGCCCAGGGTCTGGGGGCGGTGTTTGGCCAGGGTCTGGCGCGCCTCAAAACTCAGGGCCGTCACTTGCAGGTAGTCCAGATCGGCGGGCAATTTCAGGTGTTCGTAGTGTGCCGCGCGTTGCACCTCGTCTTTTTGACGGTCGATGTAACCTGAGTATTTGGCGGAGATTTCGATCTGCTCCTGCACGGCGGCAAGCTCGCCAGAACCGGCACCGGTCAATTCAGGCGAAAGGTACTTGCCTTGGTTCAGCGACATCAGGCTCTGGTAACTTACGTCCGGCCTGCGCAGCAAGTCAGCCAGGCTGTATTCGTGTTCCAGGGCCTTACCAAAAACCCTCTCGGATTCGGCAGCCTCCAAATTCTTGGGGCTCACCCAGATGGACCGCAGCCGCTCTGTTTCACGTGAAACAGCATCGCGTTTGCGGCTGAAGGCATCCCAACGGGCATCATCGACCAAGCCCAGTTGCCGCCCGACTTCAGTCAGGCGCATGTCGGCATTGTCTTCGCGCAGTTGCAGGCGGAATTCGGCCCGGCTGGTGAACATGCGGTAGGGCTCGGTCACGCCCTTGGAAATCAGGTCATCGACCAGCACGCCGAGATAGGCCTGGTCGCGCCCCGGCACCCAGGTCTCTTCTTGCCATGCCGACGCATTGTGTGCCTGGGCCCCCGCTTGCAGTGCCGCATTGATGCCGGCGAACATGCCTTGGGCGGCAGCTTCTTCGTAACCCGTGGTGCCATTGATCTGGCCAGCAAAAAACAGGCCGCTGATGGCTTTGCTTTCAAAGCTGCTTTTCAGGCCGGTCGGGTCAAAGTAGTCGTATTCAATCGCGTAACCGGGGCGCAGGATGTGGGCGTTTTCCAGCCCGGCCATGGAGCGCACCAGCTCGTATTGGATGTCAAACGGCAAACTGGTGCTGATGCCATTGGGGTAATACTCGTTCGTTGTCAGGCCTTCAGGCTCCAGGAATATCTGGTGGCTGTCTTTGCCGGCGAAGCGGTTGATCTTGTCTTCCACACTCGGGCAATAACGCGGCCCCACCCCATCAATCTTGCCCGTGAACATGGGGCTGCGGTCAAAGCCGCTGCGGATGATGTCGTGGGTGCGCTCATTGGTGTGGGTGATCCAGCAAGGCATTTGCGCCGGGTGCATGTCGGCCCGGCCCATGAAGCTGAACACCGGCATGTGTTGGGACTCAGCGCCCGGCATGCCGTCGCCTGCTTGCTCGACGCATTTGGAAAAGTCGATCGTGCGCCCATCCAGGCGCGGCGGCGTGCCGGTTTTCAGACGGCCCTGGGGCAATTTCAATTCTTTGAGGCGTGCGCTCAGGGACACCGCTGGCGGGTCACCTGCCCTACCCGCCGAATAATTGTTCAGGCCGACGTGGATCTTGCCATCCAGAAAGGTGCCGGCCGTCAGCACCACGGTACGGCTTCTGAAGCGGATGCCGACCTGCGTGACCGCGCCGACAACCCGGTCGCCCTGCACCATCAAGTCGTCCACCGCCTGCTGGAACAGCCACAAGTTGGGCTGGTTTTCCAGGCGGCGGCGAATCGCGGCCTTGTACAAGACGCGGTCCGCCTGGGCCCGGGTTGCGCGAACCGCCGGGCCTTTGCTGGAATTGAGAATGCGGAACTGGATGCCGCCCTCGTCCGTGGCCAGCGCCATGGCGCCGCCCATGGCGTCCACTTCCTTGACCAGATGGCCTTTGCCAATGCCGCCGATCGATGGGTTGCAGCTCATCTGGCCCAGGGTTTCGATATTGTGGGACAGCAGCAAAGTCTTGCAGCCCATGCGGGCCGAGGCCAGCGCGGCCTCGGTGCCGGCGTGCCCGCCGCCGACGACGATGACGTCAAATACCTGGGGGTAGTTCATGTTGCAATACCTTGAGTTATCGTCGAATCAGCTATCTCGCCGCCAATATATTCTGTCAATAAACCCATCTCCCGGGCTGCCATAGCCTGCCGCCGATCACTGGTCACAAACAAATCAACCCGCGCCGACAAAGCACTGCCAACATGCAAGGCGTCCATGCCGCGCAAGGCGCTGTGCTCCATGGCGGCAAACGCGAAGCGCTCAACGCGTGAGTCCAGTGGCACCAGCGTCATGTCGGCAACGTCCTGCTGCGCAGTCGTCCAGGCGCGGTCGAACTCAGCGACCGAAAGGCTGCCTTCGCGTTTGCGCCTTAACAACGCAGACGCCACTTCGGTTTTGCAATGCGCCGCCACCAGCAACTCACTGGCCGCAGCAAACAAGGCCGTGGCCCGATCGCGCCCAACTTCAGCGGCGTAACGCTTGGTCAACGCCGACGCATCAAACAGCAGGCGGAAATCACGCTCACGTGCTTCGAGTTTTTTCACCATGGTGATTCCTGGCGCTCGTCAAGCACAGCTTGGGTAAGCGACACACCAGGTGCCAATTTCACAGGCTCAAAGTGCCGCTTCCAATTAGGCAGCTTGCGCGGCGCATCTTCGTCTTCGACCCGCACAGGCACCACCTCGGCCACCAGCTTGCCATGGCGCAAAATGCGCACGGTTTCACCCTTCTCTACCAAGTCAATCATGGCGGAAGCGTTTGCGCGGAACTCACTCAAGGCTAGGGTTTGCATTTTGTACAATTTAGGTCATTTTGTACATTTTAGCAAAGTATTCCAGGTTCGTAGTGAGACTCGCCAAGGCATGTCATCCGCTGGACAACAGCCATTTCAAACTTGGCCTAAGATGCGAGACCCCTCTCAAACCGGAGACACCCCATGAAAATCCCATCCCTCAAAGAAGTCGTGAGCGCCGAAGAATGGCAATTGCGCGTTGACCTGGCCGCCGCTTACCGCCTGGTCGCGGCCTACGGCTGGAGCGACTTGATCTTCACCCACATTTCGGCGCGCATCCCGGGGCCGGAGCACAACTTTTTAATCAACCCCTACGGCCTGATGTTTGATGAGATCACGGCCAGCAGCCTGATCAAGATCGACCAAAGCTGCAACAAGTTGAACGACTCGGCCTTCCCGGTCAACCCAGCCGGTTTCACCATCCACAGCTGCATCCACGAGGTGCGCGACGACGCCGGTTGCGTCATGCACACCCACAGCCGCGCTGGCGTGGGCGTCAGCGCGCAAAAAGCCGGCTTGCTGCCCGTCAGCCAGCAGTCCACCGTGGTGCTCAACTCCATCGCTTACCACGATTACGAAGGCATCGCCTTGTATGCCGACGAGAAACCGCGCCTGCAAGCCAGCCTGGGTACTGCCAAACACCTGATTCTGCGCAACCACGGTTTGCTCACGGTCGGCAGCACCATTCCTGAAGCGTTCTTGCAGATGTATTTTCTGGAGACGGCTTGCCGCATCCAGATCGACGCCCAAGCGGGCGGCGAAGTCAACCTGATCGGCCCCGCACCCATGGAAGCCAACAAGAACGCCTTGAAGATGGCCACCGGCGGCCAAAGCGCCGCCACCCTGGCCTGGCCCGCCCTGCTGCGCAAGCTGGATCGCGAGAACCCCGGTTACGCCAGTTGAGATGCCTTGCACCGGGTTGCGGTGCCTGATGCGTACTTGACACACGTCAAGCGGCGGCTAGCGCCCAAACAGCCCCTTCAACTTCTCCCCGACCTTGTCCCCAAGCGAGGCCCCCGCCCCGGTGCCCATGCCGGGCATGATCACGGTGCCGATGGCTGCGCCAATCAGCGCCGCGCGGGTCAGGGTGACCTCGGGCGCATCCAGTGTGCCGCCCACGACCAGGGGCACACCCACTGCCCCCTTGGCGGCGGCGGGCAGTACCGAACTGCCCAGCTCGACATTGATCCGTCCACTCAAGGTCCGGCTGGGCGCAACAGCTACATTGCCGCTGGCACTCAAGACCCCCGAACTCGCCACAAGATTGCTGAGCTGGATCGCCTTGCCCTGCGTGCGCACCTGGCCGGCCAGCACATCCAGAGGCGTCTCGCCACCCCGGTTCAAACCCACGGTCTTGACTGCCTTGGCCAGGTCAATGCCATGCACGACAGCATTGCGCACGGTGAATCTGGACTGGGTTTGCAACACCTCCAGCAAGCCGCCAAGGTTCGCGGCCCGGGCTGACAGCGTGGTTTGGGCTTCAAGCCGGCCGGTCAATGGCGGCGCCTGGTCGCCGACCAGGGACAGGTCCAGATCCCGCGTGTCCAGTTGCCCCTGCAGCACCGTCTCTGCGCCTGGCGTGGTCGGCATCTGGACGCCGATCTGACCCTTGATGCTGCCCCGGCGCAGCAATTTTTCAGCCCCGCCTTTGAGCTCGATCGCCACGGTGTAGCCACTCCCCTCGCGCTGCAGTTTGGCCTCGGTTCCACGAAGATCGCCCAGCCCCTTGATCTGGCTCTTGATCAAAGTCATCGACACAGTGTCGGGCACCGCATCAGCGCCCAGCCGGGCATCGGCATCGATGGTGATGCTGTCGCCTTTGCCGCCCTGCCAGGTCACGTCGTCCAGCACCACCCGGTCAACCGTCCAGGCGATTTTGGAAGCATTTTTGGTCTCTGGCCCTCGTGGTGATTCAATAGTCAGCTTCTTTTTTTGTAGCGTCGCCAGAATCGAATCGACGCCCTGCTGCACGACCAGCGCGTGGCGCAGGACCACCGTGGACAGCGCCAGCCGGCCCTGCAGCAGACCGGCCCAGTTGGGCCGCAGCTCGGCGCGCTTGAGGCTCAAGGGCGGCCGTGACTGCACGGCAATGTCATTGACGGCCAGCGCAGGCAAGGGCCACAGGTCGAGCTCAATCAAGCCCAGCTTCACGGGCACGCCCACAGCCGACGTGGCTTCGCGCTCCGCCCGCAGCCTGAAATCTTCTGTGCCAATCCAGCGCTGCAGGGCAGACAGGCCCACCCCCAGCAGCAGGGCCACGGCCACGGCAGCGCCCAGCATCCATCGAAGGAGTTTTGTCATGGGCGTGGAAACTGTCATTTCAAAATCTCCTTGCCGCCCTCATAAATGCGGGGGAGCAATGGCCTTTTTCCGTCAAGGTTTCGCGCGGCGCCAAGCAGACTTTGCCGTGAACGGCTAGCATCACGCCCTTGGCTTTTTTACCCGGCCTGCGTGCCAACCCCAACTGAGAGACTCCATGAAACTGTATTACTCCCCCGGCGCCTGCTCCCTGTCCCCCCACATCGCGCTGGAAGAAGCCGGCCTGGCCTACACCGCCCTCAAGGCCCCCACCAAAACCCACCAGCTGGACGACGGCACCGATTACTACAGCATCAACCCCCTGGGTTATGTGCCCCTGCTCGAGCTGGACGACGGCACCCGCCTGCGCGAAGGCCCGGCCATCGTGCAATACATCGCCGACCAGGTCCCCGCCAAAAATCTGGCCCCGGCCAATGGCAGCATGGCGCGCTACAAAATGCAGGAATGGCTGAACTACATCGGCACCGAAGTCCACAAGAACTTCTCGCCCCTGTTCAACCCCGCCACGCCCGACGAGGTCAAAACCGCGCAGCGCGACCGGCTCGCCAACCGCCTGAAGTTTGTCGATGGCGAGCTGGCCGGCAAACAGTACCTGATGGGCGACAGCTTCAGCGTGGCCGACCCCTACCTGTTCACCGTAACCAACTGGGC
>JANMVT010000149.1:0-23350 GCA_031392945.1 Rhodoferax sp.
ATGAGCTGCTCAGCCTGATGTGCCTGGCGCGTCCGATCGAGAAGGTGCCGCTGTTGCTGGCACCGGCGATGAACCGTGAAATGTGGGCGCACCCCGCCACACAGCGCAACATGGTGCAGCTTACGGCGGACGGGGCGCATATCCTGGGCGTGGGCACCGGCTTCCAGGCTTGCGGCGAAACCGGGGATGGGCGCATGCTGGAGCCCGCCGAATTGTTGGAAGACTTGATTGCCTTCTTTCAGCCCAAGCGGCTGGCCGGCAAGCGGGTGCTGGTCACTGCGGGGCCGACGTTTGAAGCAATCGATCCGGTGCGCGGCATCACCAATCTCTCCAGCGGCAAGATGGGGTTCGCCATCGCCCGCGCGGCGCGCGAAGCTGGCGCGCAGGTGACCTTGGTCGCCGGCCCCGTGCATTTGCCCACGCCGCGCGGGGTGGCGCGTGTGGACGTGGTTTCGGCATCAAATATGGCCGTAGCCCTCGTGGAACCTGCGAAAACAGCTACTGTATTTGTAGCGACTGCCGCCGTGGCCGACTGGCGCCCAGCCATCTCGGCCGATCAGAAAATCAAGAAAGATGGCTCCGGCGCCGTGCCCACATTGCAGTTTCTGGAAAACCCGGATCTGCTGGCGGGCATTGCGCAATCACCACGCGCCCAAAGCGGCGAATTGTTCTGCGTCGGTTTTGCCGCCGAGAGCCATGATCTGCTGAAGAACGCGCAAGCCAAGCGTTTGAAGAAGAACGTGCCCCTGCTGGTCGGCAACATCGGCCCGGCGACATTTGGGCGCGACGACAATGCCCTGATCCTGGTGGATGCGCAGGGCGTCAAGGAATTTCCGCGTGACTCCAAACTCAGTCTTGCTCGAAAATTAATAGCTGAAATCGCAAGCAGGACGAGGGCCATCGGCTGATTTCCCTGTCAATAACGAAAAGAACCATGCAAGTAGACGTCAAGATCATCGACCCACGGTTGGCAAGCAACCTGCCCGGCTACGCCACCCCCGGCAGCGCCGGCCTGGACCTGCGCGCCTGTCTGGCAGAGCCGCTCACCCTGCAGCCCAATGCCTGGCAACTGGTGCCCACCGGCATCGCGATTCACCTGGGCGACCCGAATTTTGCGGCGCTGATCCTGCCACGCTCCGGCCTGGGCCACAAACACGGCATCGTATTGGGCAATCTGGTCGGCCTGATCGACAGCGATTACCAAGGCCAGCTGATGGTCAGCGCCTGGAACCGCAGCGACGTGGTCTTCACCATCGAGCCCATGGAGCGCATCGCGCAGTTGGTGATTGTGCCTGTGGTGCAGGCGCGGTTCAATGTCGTCAGTGACTTTGTCGCCAGCGAGCGGGGGGAGGGTGGGTACGGGTCGACTGGGAAAGCTTAGTGCTACCTGTTTAGTAGCTATATACGATTTATTGACGGGGCCTAGAGGCCTATTTTCTACTTTTCTTGCCTTGGACTCGCATTTTCGACTATGAAATTCTTGATTGCCCATTTGACAGGTCGCGCTTGATCGACCGCCGCGCGGCGACCGGGCAATGTGCATGCGGTTTTGGCTCGCATGCACGCGCGAGCACGAAAAAATCGCAAAACGGAGTTTGCATTTTTTTGGGGTGATTGAAAGATGGCTACCGCGACGCTATGCGAGCCAAAGCCCAGTCACATTCCCCAATCACCGCGCTCGGCACTACTTTGAAATAGGAAGTTCAGCGTTTTGGCTTGTCGGCAATATATGCCAAGCCGTTTTGGGGAAGAGATCCAATGAAGATCCACCGCTTCATCCCGAATATTTTCAGGTCAATTGAGGGATCAAACAATACGGGTGCAGTAGTACCGCACTCTACGACATTTGACAATCATTGGCTGAGGAGTTTGAGAGCTCGGCACCCAAATGGCCCTGTACTCAGTTTGAGCTCTGTATGACGGATCCTTGATCAGTGCCGGATGAATATTAACTTGACGGTCGTGAGGCATGTTGCGATCAATGTATACGCACTCTGCCAAACCATTGAATACTGCAAGGTCCACAATTGAACGAGTGATGGACCGGATGAATGACAGCGGATCGTCAATTCGTACACATGCGTCATAGCCCATGGCACGCATTTCCTTTCTTGACTACCGCAGCGATCGCTGGGTGATCCGGACAAGCGATCCAAGAGGTTGTATCCACCATACTTGTTGTCAGTCCCTTGACAAGGGCATCAATGGAGGCGCCCCAGGGTGCTGTTGCAGGCCCTAACGTAATGCATACAGCAAAACCTGCCGATTAACACAGGAAGCTTGACCCATCACATATGGCATTTGCCCTCGTCCGATTTGCATACTATGCTCCATTATTAATAGCGATAAACTCGGCAATCTGTCTGCAATGTAACTTCGAATCAAGCGCCCGGCAAGTGGATTCAAGAATCAAGCTTCTCTGATTTACGGTCTCGGTTTATCCCAGTTCAAGTCCACAAAAGTAGCCACCCGCCCAGCGCGGGGATAGTGTGATGTGACCGGGCTTTGGTTCACATAGCGTCGCGGTAAGCATCTTTCAGTCACTCCAGAAAAATGCAAACTCCGTTTTGCAATTTTTCCGTTCCCGCGCGTGCATGCGAGCCAAAACCGCATGCACATCACGCTGTCGCCGTGCTGGGTGAGTGGCGGATCACTGGGTACGGCTTGTCAATTCAAATACTCCAATAAAGTAACGTATGTGTTACCATTAACCATGGCCTTGCGTGTTGAAGAGTACATCCGGGAAGATGCTTCGAACCCCTACAAAAAGTGGTTCGACAGCTTGGACGCGCAGGCTGCGGCCAAAGTCACCACGGCCAAGTCGCGAATGGAGTTGGGCAACACGTCCAGCATTAAATGGTTTGATGGCCTGGGCGAATACGTGATTGACTGGGGCCCTGGTTATCGGATTTATCTGGCCAAAGACGGGGAGGCGTTGATCGTTCTTTTTGGTGGCGGCATCAAGCGCGGTCAGCAGCGCGATATTGACAAGGCCAGGGCGCTGTTGACCGAATACAAGTTCCGCAAAAAGGCGTTGGCATTGAAAAACGCAAGCGGCAAACTGAAAGGATGAAATCCATGGCACTCACACGGAACTTCAAGCAAACCGTCCTTGAGCGGGTTGACCGCGATGCGGCGTTTGCGCAGGCTTTGCTGGAAGAGGCGGCGACGCTGTTTCTCAATGGCGAGCCGGAGACGGCGCGCCTGATATTGCGCGACCTTATCAATGCCACGATTGGATTTGAACAGCTCTCTGCGCTCACGGCCAAACCCAGCAAGAGCCTGCATCGCATGTTGTCCCAGGCCGGCAACCCCAGCATGGACAACCTGGCCGTGATTTTTCATGCGATTCGTGCTCGGCTCAAAGTGAATCTTGAAGCCCATTCTGTCGCTGCCTGACAAGGTCGCTTATTGCTGCTCAATCTTCGCATCCCGAATCGCCTTGGCCCACTTGGCGGTTTCAAGTTTGCTGCGCTGGGCCAGGGCTTCGGGCGTGCCGGGATCCACGGCAAAACCGATCGGTGCAAACTTGTCCTGGATGTCTTTGCTCTGCGCTGCGGCGTTGATGGCCTGGTTGAGTTTGGCCACGATATCGGGCGGCGTGCCGGCGGGGGCGAATACGGCGAAGTAGGCGATCAGCTCGTAGTCTTTGAGGCCCAGCGCCTCGTTGACTGTGGGCAGCTCGGGGATGGCCGCTGAACGCTTGTTCGAGGTCACGGCCAGGCCACGAATCTTGTTGGCCTTGACCTGGGGCAGCATGACGGCGAAGTCGGCGCTGAACATCATCACCTGGCCGCCAATCAGGTCGGTCATGGCGGCGGGGCCGCTCTTGTAGGGCACATTGGTCATCTGCATGCCTGCCATGCCGGCCATCATTTCAGACGACACCAGTTGTGAGGTGCTGGCACTGGCAAAGGTGACGAAGTTGGGTTTGGCCTTGGCCAGATCCACAAACTCGCGCAGGGTCTTGGCCGGCACCTCGTTGTTGACGGCAATGATCAGGGGCACCGAACCCATGTAACCCACGGGCACAAAAGCGGTGTCCTGGTCATAGGGCAGCTTTTTCATCAGGCTCTTGAGCGCGGCATTGGTGCTGTTGGTGCCGAACAGTAGAGTGTAGCCGTCGGCGGCTGATTTGGCAACCGCATCGGCGCCCAGCATGCCGTTCACGCCCGGCTTGTTGTCGACCACGATGACCTGCCCCAGGGTCTCTGACATCTTGGCGGCAAAGGCGCGGCCAATCTGGTCGGTGGCGCTGCCGGCGGCAAAAGGCACGATGGCCTTGATGGGTTTGTTCGGATAGGCTTGTGCCATGGCGCCCATGGACCACACACAGGCTGCTAGTGCCACAACGGCCACAATCGCGAATGGGGGTTTAAGTTTCATCGCTATTCCAGTCAAAAAATATCAATCGAATGGGCTTGTCGCGCCGCAACACCGGCTGTCAGTGCAGCGTTGAATTGCCCGGCACATCGGTGTGCAGGGGCGCAACCCGGAAGAAGCCGGTGCCGGCCGACCCTGCGCCGATTTCTTCTTCGGTCGCCTCGCGCACACTCTCGACTTTCAGGGTCAGGCGGATGGCGATGCCGGCCAGGGGGTGGTTGCCGTCGAGCACGATGTGGTCAGGGTAGATTTCGCTCACGGTGTACAAAACGTCTTTGGGCGCGTCGGGGTTGCAGCCCTCAGGCAAGGAGGCGCCTTCAAAGGTCATGCCGGCCTCGACCTCTTTGGGGAACAGGGCGCGCGGCTCCAAAAACAGCAGCCGGTCATTGAAGTCGCCAAAGGCCTGCTCGGGCTCCAGTTGCAAATTCAGCTTGGCCCCGGCTTCGTGGCCTTGCAGCGCGGCTTCGATTGCGGGAAACAGATCCTGGCCGCCGATCAGAAATTCGACCGGGTCGTCCAGCACATCGAGTTCCTCCCCCAAAGTGTCCTTGAGCGTCCAGGTCAGCGCGACGATGCATTGTGTTGTGATTTCCATAGGAGAATTGTCGCCTAAAACCTGGATCGGATCATTCGATGGACATCACCCAAGCCCTGGCCCTGCTCGGCGGCATCAGCCCGCAGACATTCATGAAGCGCCACTGGCAAAAGAAGCCCTTGCTGATCCGCCAGGCGGTGCCGACGCTCGGCGCACCCGGTGCCAGGCCGATGCTGGATCGCGCAGCCCTGTTCGACCTGGCGGCCAGCGGGGATGTGGAGTCGCGCCTGGTCACACACTTTGCAGCCGGTTCCAAATCCAAAGCCCAATCCAAAGCCATAACCAAATCGGCTTCGCGCGGGCAAGGCGTCAAAACCTGGCAACTCGCGCAAGGCCCGTTCGCACGGCGCGGCTTGCCGGCTTTGAAGCAGGCCGACTGGTCCTTGCTGGTGCAGGGTGTTGATTTGCACCACGAGGGCATCCGCGCGCTGATGGACCAGTTCCGCTTTGTGCCCGACGCGCGGCTGGACGACGTGATGGTGAGTTACGCCACGCCGGGCGGCGGCGTGGGGCCGCACTTTGACAGCTACGACGTGTTTCTGCTGCAGGCCCATGGCCGCAGGCGGTGGCAAATCGGGCGCCAGAAAGACTTGAGCCTTGAGCCGGGCGTGCCGCTGAAGATCCTCGCGAACTTCACACCCGAAGAAACCTTCATCCTGGAGCCGGGCGACATGTTGTACCTGCCCCCGCGTTATGCCCATGACGGCGTGGCGCTGGACGAATGCATGACCTGGTCGATCGGCTTTCGCGCGCCGGGCCAGGGCGAGCTGGCGCGCGAACTGCTGCTGCGCCTGGCCGACGACGCGCAGGACGAAGCCGGCGCCGCCTTGTACCGCGACGCGAGCCAGGGCGCCGCTGGGGCGGCGGCGCAAATTCCGCAGGCGCTGCAGGCCTTCGCCCAATCCGCCTTGCAGCGCGCCTTGCAGGACCCCGCCGTGTCGCAGTGCGCTTTGGGCGAATATTTGACCGAGCCCAAATCCAATGTCTGGTTTGACGCCGGCGGGCCGGCCGGGTCCGCCGCCCAGGCGCAAACCAGCGCCCTGAAACTTGACCGGCGCACTAAAATGATGTTTGATGAGCGCCATGTCTTCATCAATGGTGAAAGCTTTTTGGCCCAGGGCCGCGATGCGCTCTTGATGCGGCGCCTGGCCAATGAGCGCTGCCTTGCCGGCGCCGACCTGAAGCGCGCAAGCGCAGGTGCGCAGGGCTTGTTGCAAGACTGGATTGAAGCGGGGTGGATGCATGAACTCTGACATACCGGCACTTTTGGACGGCCACTTTGAGGGGCGCAGCGCCTTTGTGCAATTGCTGCGCAACGCCTTCAGCCATGCGGCGCGGGACGGCTGGCATGAAATGGTCTGGTCGGACGCCAGCTTTGAAGACTGGCCGCTGAATGAACGCGCTGTGGTGGACACCCTGCACGCCTGGGCGAAAAACGGCCGGCGCCTGACCCTGCTGGCGACGCGCTTTGACGGCTTGATCAACCACCACCCGCGGTTTGTCACATGGCGCAAAACCTGGAGCCATATTGTCGATTGCAGGCAATGCCGCCATGAAGATCCGCTGGATTTCCCCAGCGCCATCTGGAGCCCCGGCTGGGTCGTGCGCCGCATGGATCCGGGGCGTTGCGCGGGCGTGGCCGGTTTTGAGGCGCAGCGCCGTGTCAACCTGCACGAACTGCTGAATGAAAAAATCAGGGGCAGTTCGGCCGGGTTTCCGGCGTCCACGCTCGGCCTGTAAAACCTGGTCACGACCTTCAACTGGCTCGCTAAGGGTTTGCCCGGTGGCGGATTTATTTCACCGTATAATTCGAGGCTAGGCAAGAAATCCGGGCGTTTTTTGCCGTTGTCTTTGTGGAGTTTCCGCACGGACAGTTTCGCGGACAATTTTTCCATCATCTTTAACTCTTTGGATATTTCAAATGAACAAATCACTCGTTTTGGCAGCCGTCATCGCCGCTGCCGCTCTGGCTGCCTGCGGTAAAAAGGAAGAGGCTGCCGCTCCAGCTGCTCCCGCTCCTGCCGCCGTTGTGGCGCCTGCTGTTGAAGCCGTCAAAGACGCTGCTGTCGGCGCTGCCGCTGGCGCTGCTTCCGCCGCCGCCGGTGCCGCATCCGCCGCCGCAGGTGCCGCCACGACCGCTGTCGAAGCTGGCAAAGACGCAACCGCTGCTGCCAAAGACGCCGCTGGCGCCGCCAAAGACGCCGCCGGCGCTGCTGCCATGGCCGCCGCTGGTGCTGCCAAAGACGCTGCTGGCGACGCCGCCAAGAAAGCCGCCGACGCTGCCACCTCAGCCATGAAGAAGTAATTCTCCACTGGCACAAAAAAAGCCACCTTCCGGTGGCTTTTTTTATGGCGCTTCCCAGGGGCGCAGGGCTTGTCTGCGCGGCCGCCCTGGACGCTCAATTCAAACGCTGATCCAGTCGCAGCCCGTGGCCTGGTCGGCTACGGCGATGTCTTCTGGCGCGCGTCCCAAGGCCCCGGCCAGCGCCGCGCGCGCCAATTCCGGGCGGTTGTTCTGGCGGCTCAGATGTGCTGCAACGATGTGCTTGAGGCCGGCGTGGTCCAGCGATTTGGCGATGGCGGCTGAATCCGGATTTGACAGATGGCCCAGCCGCCCGGCAACCCGTTTTTTGAGAAAGGCCGGATAGCTCGAAGTGTCGAGCAGATCCGCGTCATGGTTGCATTCGAGCAGCAAGGCGTTGCAGCCGCTCAAGTGCTCTCGCACGTGGTCGGTGGCGTGGCCCAGGTCGGTCAGCACACCCAGATGGCGCGCGCCGTCTGAGCAGCGCAACTGCAGCGGCTCGCGCGCGTCGTGCGGCACAGTGAAGGGGGTGATCTGCAATTCGCCCAGGTCGATGCTGATGCTGTCCTGGGCCCGCATCAGCAGGCCGTCAAAGTCCGCCCGTTGGCTGGCGAACAGACCGGCGGCATCCGAGAGGGCAGAAGCCGTGCCCTGGCTCATCCAGACCGGCGTGCGATGGCGCAGTGCCAGTTGGCGTGCGCAGCCGATGTGGTCGGCGTGTTCGTGGGTGACGAAGATGGCGTCGATCTGGCCCATTTGCAGGCCGGCTTGGGTCAGGCGGGCCTCCAGCGCCCTGAGCCCGAGGCCGCAGTCAACCAGGAGGCGCTTGAGGTGCAGGCCGCTGCCGGCTTCAACCACCGTGGCGTTGCCGGCGCTGCCGCTGCCCAGGTTTTTGAACCGCAACATGGTCGTGCAGTTGCGGTGGCGCGTGGCGGGCTAGCGCAAGTCGTCGGCAATGACCTTGACGATGCGCAGCGCGTTTTCTGACGCTTCGGCTGCCCCGGTGGCATTGAGCACGGCCACCGTGGTGGATTCGCCAACACTTTTGACCGAGATGCGGTATTTGAGCGGCGCCTGGTCTTTGGTGCCGGCGCCGAACAGTTTGGCGAAGAATCCAGGGGCGGTCTTGCCATCGCCGGGTTCCACGTAACGCACAAAATAAAGGCCCTGGGCACGGTCGCGGTCTTCAACGGTGAAGCCGGTGCGGTCCAGCGACAGGCCCACGCGGCGCCAGGCGCGCTCAAAGCCGTCATCTACCAGCACCACGGGCTGGCCGTTGACGCTGGCCACCCGGGACGTGGTTTTGGCCGCTGTTGCGTCGAGCGATTTGGCCTGCTCCTGCGAGACGCCCAGTCGCACCATCAGGCGGCGCAGAAACTCGGTTTCCAGTTCCGGCTCGACCGCGCGCGGCTGCCACACCGTCTGGTCCTGGCGGCTTGAGTTGAAAACTTCGATCAGGCCGCGATGGCTGATGTAAATTTCGGTGCCGGCCGCAGTGCGCTCCAGGCGCGTGCGGAACTTGTCACGCTCGCCGGTGGAGTAAAGGTTGCTGAACACCTTGCCAATCGTGTTGCGGATGAAATCCTGCGGCAATTTGGCCCGGTTTTCGGCCCAGTCGGTTTCCATGATGCCCAGGTTGTTCTGGTCGATGGCCAGCAGAAAGCCACTGTCTTGCCAGAAATCGCGCACGGTGTCCCAGATCTTCTCGGGCGGACGGTTCACCACCAGCCAATGCTGGTTGCCGGCGCGCTCGATGCGCACGTCGCCCACGGAGATGGCCGCGATGGGCACGGATTGGCTGGTGTTGCCGACCTGGTAGCCCGAGGCCGTGACGGAGCCGCCAGGCACGTTGTAACGCGTGTCGCGCGTCAGCTGCGTCAGGTCGGGCGGGATCTCAAGGGTGGGGGCCCTCGCCGCGCTTTTGTAATCGACCCGGTCGGTCTCGATCATTGAGCAGGCCGAAAACAGCACGCCGAACACCGTGGCGCAGGCGCCAAGCCGTGCCAGTCTGGAAAATTGATTCACTAGGGAAATCCTCAAAAGATGACGGTAAGGTTCAGGGCAGCCAGGCTTCAGGCCAGGCCCGTGGCGCGCAGGGCGTCAAGCACCACGACTTCATGGGTGGGGCTTAAGGTGGTCATGGGCAGGCGCATGGTGCCGCCACACAAACCCATTTTTTGCATGGCCCATTTCAGGGGGATCGGATTGGGTTCCACAAACAGGTGCTTGTGAAGCGGCATCAGCGCAAACTGGATTTCCATAGCGCGTTTGGCGTTGCCTGCGATGGCGGCCACGCATAACTCGTGCATCTGGCGCGGCGCGATATTGGCCGTGACGCTGACATTGCCCTGGCCGCCGCACAGCATCAAGGCCACGGCACTGCCATCGTCGCCTGAATAGACGGCGAAATTTTGGGGCACTTCGCGGATCAGCCATTGCGCGCGCTCAATGTTGCCGGTGGCTTCCTTGATGCCGACGATGCCAGGCACCTGCGTCAGCCGTAAGACGGTGTCATGGGCCATGTCTGCCACGGTGCGGCCGGGCACGTTGTACAGCACCATGGGCAGGTCCACCGCCTCGGCAATGGCCTTGAAATGCTGGAACTGGCCCTCCTGCGTGGGCTTGTTGTAGTAGGGCACAACCTGCAACTGGCAGTCCGCGCCAACACCTTTGGCAAAACGCGTGAGTTCAATTGCCTCGGCGGTGGAATTGGCGCCGCAACCGGCCATGATGGGTACGCGTTTCGTGCCGTGTGTTTTTGCCTGCTCAACCGAGACCCGGATGATTTCGCAGTGTTCTTCCACATTCACCGTGGGCGACTCACCGGTGGTGCCGACCACGCCAATGCAGTCCGTGCCTTCGGCAATGTGCCAGTCAATCAGCTTGCGCAGGCTGGGGTAGTCGACGCTGCCATCGGGGTGCATGGGCGTGACAAGGGCGACGATGCTGCCGGTGATCTGGCTGAATGGGGTGGTCATGTCCTGCAAGGCAAAAATTGTGGGAAAGTCGAAACCCGCATTTTACGCAGTGTGAAACGCCGGATTTAAGCCCGCCCTAAAGCAGGTGGCGCGCTGGCTGGCCCGGCTGTGTGGCCGGGGCTTCGCGGACGGCTACCAGGCGCTGCACAAAACGCGCCGGGCCGGGCAAATAGCCGCTTTCATAAGCCACGATGTGCAAGTCGGCAAAGCTGCGCAGCAACTCCCCCGGCTGCAAGAGGAAGTCGGCGCGCGAGGGTTTGCCAACCGTCTCATTGCCGCTGGCAAAGGTTTCATAAATAAGCACACCGCCAGGCGCCAGGCTTTGTGTGATGACGGGGAACAGCGCACGCCACAGGTAGTTGGTGACGATGACGGCGTCAAATGTGCGAACCTGCCCGGCCTGCATCAGGGGCCAGGGGCCGTTCTCGATGTCGGCCAGGATCGCTTCACCCAGTGGCGCGATGGCCGCCACCGCTTCGGCTGACCGGTCCACACCGGTGACCCGGTGACCGCTTTGAGCGAAGAATCTCATGTGCCGGCCGTGGCCACAGGCCAGGTCCAGCACCGTGCCACCTTCGCGCACCAGGTGTGCCCAGCGTTGCACCCAGGCCGACGCTTCGCCGGCTCCGTGGGGCAGGTCATGTGATGAGTTTTCAGCTACCATAATAATAGCAAACTATTCATTATTGACGAGGGCAATGTGCCAATTTGACTGGAGAAAATCAAAAGCAAGCCCAAATCTGGTTGGCCAGCGTGACCAAAAAGTCCGGCCGCGTGTAAAGCGAAAAAACACCCAGCAGGGCCAGCGCCGCCAGGGCCCAGACCAATAAGCGGTGGATGCCCTTCATGGTTTCAGGCGCCCAGGGGACGGGGTGCGCCGCTGGCGGAGCCGCCGCTGTTGGTGCGGACAATCGGAGCTTCTTTCACCGGCAGGTTGATCAACCCGGCAAATATGCCCAGGGCAATGGCGATGTACCAGACCACGTCATAACTGCCGGTGCGGTCATACAGGTAGCCGCCCAGCCAGACCCCCATGAAAGAACCGATCTGGTGGCTCATGAAAATGAAACCGCCCAGCATAGACAGATGCGCCACGCCAAAAATCTGCGCCACCGTGGCATTGGTTGGCGGCACCGTGGAAAGCCAGAGCAGGCCCATCAGGCTGGCAAAGACATAGACGCTCATGGGTGACAAAGGCGCCAGCAGGAAGATGCCGATGATGGCGGCCCGCGCAAAATAGATGAAGGACAGGATGTTCTTTTTCTGCATTCTCTGGCCCAGCGCCCCTGCGGCGTAGGTGCCGAACACATTGAACAGGCCAATCAGGGCCAGCGCATAACTGGCCACCTGGGGCGACAGGCCCTTGTCCTTAAGGTAACTCGGCATGTGCACGCCGATGAACACCACCTGAAATCCGCACACGAAGTAACCTGCCATCAACAACTGGAAACTCGGGTACTTGAAGGCCTCGCGCAGGGCCTGGACGATGGATTGCTCCCGCACGGCCGTGGCGCCGCCGGCAAACCCCGGCTCACGCAGGCCCCAGGACAGCGGGATGATGATGAGCGCGGCAAAGCCCAAAATCACCAGCGCCTGCTGCCAGCCAAACTGGCTGATCAAAAAGCCTTCAGTCGGCACCATCAAAAACTGCCCGAACGAACCCGCCGCTGCGGCCACGCCCATGGCCCAGGAGCGTCGGTCCGCCGCCACATTGCGCCCGATCACGCCGTAAATCACGGCATAGGTCGTGCCCGCCTGCGCCATGCCCAGCAGCACCCCGGCGGTCAAGGACAACTGCAAGGGTGTGCCCGCATGGGCCATGCCAATCAGACCGAGCGCATACAGGATGGCGCCCAGAATGATCACCTTGAAAGCGCCAAACTTGTCGGCCACCATGCCGGCAAAAATACCGGTCACGCCCCAGGACAGGTTCTGGATGCCAATCGCCAGCGCAAAGGTTTCGCGCGTCCAGCCCTGCGCCTGGGTCATGGGTTGCAGCCACAGGCCAAAACCATGGCGAATGCCCATGGACAGGGTGACGATGGTGGCGCCGCAGATCAGGACTTGGGCGGTGGAGAGCGGTGGGGTTGAACTTGCCATGGCTGAACTGTATCGAATCCGGAATACCGCTGCCTGCGCAATGGTTGCGTACACTGTCAATTGTCTGTATGAACGTACAGCTATTTTCAGATCCCGGACTAGAATGCACCCTTATGGCCGCTAAACCAAGTTCTACAACACCCGAATATTCCGAAAGCTCGATCCGCGTGCTCAAGGGCCTGGAGCCCGTCAAGCAGCGCCCGGGCATGTACACGCGCACCGACAACCCGCTGCACGTGATTCAGGAGGTGCTGGACAACTCGGCCGACGAAGCGCTGGCGGGCCACGGCAAAAAGCTCAAGGTGATATTGCACACCGATGGCTCGGTCACGGTCGAGGACGACGGACGCGGCATCCCCTTTGGCCTGCACCCGGAAGAAAAAGCGCCGGTGATCGAACTGGTCTTCACCCGTCTGCACGCGGGCGGCAAGTTTGACAAGGGCAAGGGCGGCGCCTACAGCTTCTCGGGTGGTCTGCATGGCGTGGGCGTCAGTGTCACCAATGCCCTGGGCAAGCGGCTCGAAGCCACCAGTTACCGCGAAGGCCAGGTGGCGCACATCGTGTTTGAAGGCGGTGACGTCACTTCCAAATTGCAGGTGCGCAAAGCCGGTGAGGGCGACCGCAAATCCGGCACCACGGTTCGGGTCTGGCCCGACGCCAAATATTTCGAGACGCCTGTGCTGCCCATGGCCGACCTCATGCACCTGCTGCGCAGCAAGGCGGTGCTGATGCCGGGCGTGACCGTCACCTTGCTCAATGAGAAAAGCAAGGAAGCGCAAAGCTGGCTGTACAAGGGCGGCCTGACCGATTATTTGATGCAGTCCCTGAATGGCGACCTGGTCATTCCGCTGTTTGACGGCGAAGGTTTTGCCGACGCCCAGAATGACAATTTCGCCGATGGCGAGGGCGCGTCGTGGTGCGTGGCCTTCACCGAAGACGGCCAGCCAGTGCGCGAGAGTTACGTCAACCTGATCCCCACCAGCGCCGGTGGCACGCATGAGAGTGGCCTGCGTGACGGCCTGTTCACGGCGGTCAAGAGTTTCATCGAACTGCATTCGCTTTTGCCCAAAGGTGTGAAGCTGCTGCCCGAAGACGTGTTTGCGCGTGCCAGTTATGTGCTGAGCGCCAAGGTGCTCGACCCACAATTCCAGGGCCAGATCAAGGAGCGGCTTAATTCGCGCGATGCCGTGCGCCTGGTCTCAAGTTTTGTGCGCCCCACGCTGGAGTTGTGGCTCAACCAGCACGTCGAATACGGCAAAAAACTGGCCGAGCTGGCGATCCGCGCCGCGCAAAGCCGCCAGAAGGCCGGGCAAAAGGTTGAAAAACGCAAAAGCTCGGGTGTTGCCGTCTTGCCGGGCAAACTGACCGATTGCGAAAGCCGCGACATTGCCCACAACGAGGTGTTTCTGGTCGAGGGTGATTCGGCCGGCGGCAGCGCCAAAATGGGCCGCGACAAGGAAAGCCAGGCGATTTTGCCCCTGCGCGGCAAGGTGCTCAACACCTGGGAGGTCGACCGCGACCGGCTGTTTGCCAACACCGAAATTCACGATATCTCGGTGGCCATCGGCGTCGACCCGCATGGCCCCAACGACACACCTGATTTAAGCGGCCTGCGATACGGCAAGGTCTGCATTTTGAGCGATGCCGATGTGGATGGCTCCCACATCCAGGTCTTGCTGCTGACGCTGTTTTTCCGGCATTTCCCCAAGCTGATCGAAACCGGTCATGTCTATGTCGCAAGGCCACCCTTGTTCCGGGTCGACGCGCCCGCTCGTGGCAAGAAGCCGGCCTCCAAAGCCTACGCGCTGGATGAAGGTGAACGGACCGCCATCGTCGACAAGCTTCGCAAGGAAGGTGTGCGTGAAGGTGCCTGGAGCATCAGCCGCTTCAAGGGCCTGGGCGAGATGAACGCCGAGCAACTGTGGGACACCACGCTCAACCCCGACACGCGGCGCTTGTTGCCCGTGGCATTGGGCGCAATCGACTTTTTGGCGACCGAACTCCTTATCACCAAACTCATGGGCAAGGGCGAAGCGGCGGCCCGGCGCGAACTGATGGAACTGCATGGTGACGCTGTCGAGGTGGACATCTGATGAACGCCCAAAAACCCCTTTTGGCCCGAGTTTGGAAGAAAACGTGGCGTTTCCCCTCGTGGATATTGATTAGTTCGCTATTTTTTTTATACCAAAGCGCACATGCCGATGTCTGGGGTTTTATTGATGAGCGCGGCGTGGCCCATTTTGCCAACGAAAAACTCGATGACCGCTACGAAGTTTTTTACAAAGGCGGCGAGAGTTTTGACACCACCAAGGTCTCGCCCGGCATAAATGACACGCCGCGTCCGGTCAGCGTGCCCACAGTGCCGGCCAAGCTGCTGGCTTTTTTTGACGTGTCGCCCAGCTACAAGGTTGTGAAACACCATCTGCGCGAGTCGTCCAACACCTACAAGATCGACTTCGAATTGCTTCAGGCCCTGATCGCCACCGAGTCCGGTTTCGATGCCAGTGCGGTGTCGCCCAAAGGCGCCATTGGCCTGATGCAGATCATGCCCGGCACGGCGCGACGCTACGGCGTGGACAGCGACCGCAGAATGGCGATCGAAAAGAAACTGGCTGATCCCAAAACCAACGTCAAGACCGGCACCCGTTATCTGCGTGACTTGATCAACATGTTCCCGGGAAGGCTGGATCTGGCGCTGGCTTCCTATAACGCGGGTGAGGGCGCGGTCCAAAAGGCCGGCAACAACATCCCCAATTACAAGGAGACACAAAACTACGTCAAAACCGTCATGCAGCTTTACAACGGGCTCAAGCCGCCTGTAGCCGTCGTGGAACAGCGTTTCCCCACGCGCATCCGCATGGAAATGCTCGGCGGCGCTGCCCGGCGCGGCAACATGCTGGCGCCCTTGCCTCCGCCTGCGGGGCCGGGCGCTTCGCAAGGCGCGTTCCCCAATACGGTTCCGGGCAGCAGCCTGGCGACCAACCCGATTCCATTGAAAGCAGACTAGCCATCGATGAGCGACCCCACTGAACTTGGTCTTCCCCGCAGCGGCGCTGATGAGGGAGACGACGCCCTCAACCTCGCCACCTACGCGCAACGCGCCTACCTTGAATATGCCCTGAGTGTGGTCAAGGGCCGGGCCCTGCCCGATGTCTGCGACGGCCTGAAGCCGGTGCAGCGCCGCATCTTGTATTCGATGTCGCGCATGGGCCTGGGCTTTGGCGGGCCCAACAACAACAGCGGCGCCAAACCGGTCAAGAGCGCGCGCGTGGTCGGCGACGTGCTGGGCCGTTTTCACCCGCACGGCGACCAGTCGGCCTATGACGCCCTGGTGCGCATGGCGCAGGATTTTTCGCAGCGTTATCCCCTGGTCGACGGACAGGGCAACTTTGGCTCACGCGATGGCGACGGCGCCGCCGCCATGCGTTACACCGAGGCGCGCCTGGCCAAAATCACCAGCTTGCTGATGGCCGAAATTGACGAAGGCACGGTTGATTTCGCGCCCAACTACGACGGATCGACCGAAGAGCCGCGCCAGTTGCCGGCCCGCCTGCCATTTACCCTGCTGAACGGTGCCAGCGGCATTGCTGTCGGCCTGGCCACCGAAATCCCCAGCCACAACCTGCGCGAGGTGGCCGATGCCTGCGTGGCGCTGATCAAATCGCCGAAATTGCCGGATGAAGAGCTGCTCACCCTGATCCCGGGCCCGGACTACCCCGGCGGTGGCCAGATCATCAGCCCGGCCACAGACATTGCCGACGCTTATCGAAGCGGGCGCGGCTCGCTCAAAGTGCGCGCACGCTGGAAGATTGAAGACCTGGCGCGTGGCCAGTGGCAGCTGGTGGTGACTGAACTGCCGCCGGGCGTCAGCACCCAAAGAGTGCTGGAAGAAATTGAAGAGCTGACCAACCCCAAGGTCAAGGCCGGTAAAAAAGCGCTGTCGCTGGACCAGACCCAGTCCAAGGCCACGCTGCTGGCTGTGCTGGATGTGGTGCGCGACGAGTCCAACAAGGACGCGGCGGTGCGCCTGGTGTTTGAGCCCAAGACCAGCCGCACCCAGCAGCAGGAACTCATCACCACGCTGCTGGCCCACACCAGCCTTGAGACGTCTTCTCCCATCAACCTGACCATGGTCGGGCTGGACGGGCGGCCCACGCAGAAGTCTTTGCGCCAGATGCTGGTGGAGTGGATCGAATTCCGCCAGACCACCATCCAGCGGCGCAGTGAATACCGCCTGGGCAAGGTGCAGGACCGGGTCCACATCCTCGAAGGCCGGCAGATTGTGCTGCTCAATATCGACGAGGTGATCGCCATCATCCGCCGTTCGGACGAGCCCAAGGCCGCATTGATCGCGCGCTTTGGCTTGAGTGACCGGCAGGCCGAGGACATTCTTGAAATCCGCCTGCGCCAGCTGGCCCGGCTCGAAGCCATCAAGATCGAACAGGAACTCAAAGAACTGCGCGACGAGAAAAAACGCCTTGAAGAAATTCTTGGCAACCCGGCCGCTCTGCGCAGACTGATGGTCAAGGAGATTGAGGCCGATGCCAAGACCTTCGCTGATGCCCGGCGCACCCTGATCCAGTCCGAGAAAAAGGCCGTGCTCGAGATCAGGGTGGTCGATGAACCGGTGACCGTGGTCATGAGCCAGAAGGGTTGGGTGCGCGCGCGCACCGGCCACGGCCATGAAGCTGCAAGTTTTGCCTTCAAGGCCGGCGACGGCCTATATGGCACCTTTGAATGCCGCACGGTCGATACCCTGCTGGCCTTTGGCAACAATGGCCGGGTCTATTCCATTGCCGTGGCTTTGTTGCCCGGCGCACGCGGCGACGGCCAGCCGGTGACCACCTTGCTGGAGCTTGAAGCTGGCACCCAGTTGAGTTATTACTTTGCCGGCCCCGTCAGCGCGACCCTGCTGCTCAGCGGCTCCGGCGGATACGGCTTCCTGGCCACGGTGGACAACATGGTTTCGCGGCAAAAAGCCGGCAAGGCCTTTGTCACCTGCAACTCGGGCGAAAACATTTGCCGCCCGTCCGTGGTCGCCGGAACCATCGACACCGTGGCGGCCATCGGCAACACAGGCGCCAGCGCCCTGAACGCCACCAAACCCGCCACCCATGTCGCCTGTGCCTCGACCGGCGGGCGCATCCTGACGTTTGAGATCAGCGAGCTCAAAGTGATGGCCAATGGCGGGCGCGGCCTGATGCTGATCGACCTGGAAGCCAAAGACACCCTGGCCGGCGCGGCCGCCTACACCCGCAGCGTGAAGATCGAGGGCATTGGCCGGGGCGGCAAAGAGCGCGATGAGACGCTGGAAATCAGAAGCCTGAACAACGCCCGTGCGGCAAGAGGGCGCAAGGGCAAGACGGCAGATCTGGGTTTCAAGCCGACATCGGTGGTTCGGGTGGAATAAACCGACCAATTTAAGATCCTTCAAAAAGTGCAACTATTGCACTATCATAGAGGCCATGCCCGAAGCTTGAGGAATTGCAACAATGACCAAAGACCATTTTCAGATTGCCGCCCTTGAGGCGCTGCCTGATTTGCAGCTACGTTTGACATATGCAGATGGACAGACTTTCAATGTCAACCTACAGCCGTGGATCAAATCCACCAGAGCCTTGCGGGCATTGAAGGATGCAAGCGTTTTTGCCAAGGCAAAGATCGGCATGGCTGGCCGCTCAGTGGACTGGATCGACGACGGGCTCGATCTTGGCTCCGACAACTTGCGCAATTTGGCAACCGAGCAACTCGGGGGCATTGGCCACGAGCGCATCTGGAACTGGCTTCATGAGACTGGCTTGACGCTGGAGCAGGCCGCCAAGGCGATTGGCCTGTCGCGCCGCATGCTCATCTATTACCGAGATGGCGAAAAAGCCATCCCGCGCTCTGTTTGGCTGGCATGCCTGGGTTGGGAAGCCGTGCGGCCCACCGGCGCCAGCTTGCCGGAACATATTCCCACGGCAAGAGAGTATGCGCAGTTGCATGCATGAATTGCTTTGAACGGGCGTCGCTGGCTATCTCGTCAAGCACCCCAGGCCGGCCCCCATTGGTTTTGACATCACCCCCGATGAATTGGGCAAGGCGCGCGCGCTTCTGGCCCGCCATTCTTCCATTGATGCCTACGCTCATCCGGGCAGAACGTTTGTGGACGGGGCCGAGAATCTGACTGGCCTGATCTGGGTTTATGCAAAGCTTGGCACCTTTGAGCGAAGAACCATTGCCGACATGCAGGCTGGCGGGCTGTCGGCTGCGGCCTTTGCCGCCGTATCGGATTTTCAAGCGCTCGGCACGACCGGCGAAAGACTTGCTGCGTTACGCGACTTCGGGCCGGGCGAAGCCTTGACAAGCTAGCAGCGTCAAATTGGCAACCTCAATGCACTGGCGACCCGTGGGCTGGTATATCCAGTCAAGACGCTGGCCGATTTTCAGGCCGCCAAGGCAGCGGCCAAGGTGGGCGCGCTACTGACCGTGGAAGGTGGGGACTTCCGTGAAGGCAAGCCCGAGCGCGTGGCGGCTGCCTACGCCGATGGCGTGCGATCCATCACGCTGCTGCACTATCGCAACAATGAACTGGGCGATACCATCACCGGCACTCCAGTCCACGGAAAACTAAGCAGGGCAGGCATCGCCGTGGTCAAGGCTATGAATGCCGCCGGCATGCTGGTGGATGTGGCCCACGCGTCGCAAGCGACAGCGATGGGTGCCATCAACGCTTCGTCAAAACCGGTGATTGCATCGCACGTGCATGTCCATACGCCAAAGCTGTCACATCCGCAGTTTATTTCGCTCGACTTGGCCAAAGCGGTGGCACAAACGGGGGGCGGCGTGCTCGGGGCCTGGCCTGCGGGGATTGGCGTCGTTGACCTCAATGGCTTTGTGGACGAGGTGGCGAAGCTGATTGGCGGCAATTTTCTTCGGGTGTTTGCGCTGGTGCAGGGTGGCTGAGGAACCGCATGCAAGTTCCGCGTAAAACTGTCCAATACGCTGCCCAACGCCGGAGCTTCACGGTGCCACAAAAGTCGCCAGATACTCCGCAACCATCTCCAGCTCATCCACGGCCAGCCCCTGCGCGGCGGAAGTCATGGTGCCATCCAGGTCGGCTCGGGTGGATGCCTTGAATGCCTTGAGTTGCTCCAGCAGGTAAGGCTTGTGCTGCCCTGCGAGGCGGGGAATGTGCTGCTGCCCGACCAGCGTTGCAGTGTGACACGCGACGCAATTGTTCTTTTCCGTCACGGCTCGGCCCCGGGCGACGATGTCGCCCTCGGGTTTGCGCGTCGGCACCGTCAGTTTTTGCGACGAAAAATACAGCGCCAGGTCATTCAGGTCGGCGTTGCTGAGCTTGGCGGCAAAAGGCGTCATCTGCTCATTCTTGCGCTGACCTTCACGAAACATGAACAGCGACTGGGTGATGAACTGGCGTGGCTGGCCGGCCAGTGATGGGATGGTAGGTATTGCGGAGTTGCCGTCGACGCCATGGCAGGCTGCGCACACCTGAGATTTTGCGCGGCCCTCCTCCAAGCCAGCGTGCGCAGCAGACCCAAGTGCGGCGGTGAGGGCAACTGCAAAAACAGTGCCTAGTTTCAGGGCCCCCGTTGATTGCCCCCGGCGGGCACGAAGCGGGCCTGAACCGCCAGAGTGCGCGCGGGGGGTCGGGTCCATCAGGATTTCTTCGCGTAGCTGACGCGGTAGACAACGCCGTTGTAGTCGTCAGAGAACAGGATCGAGCCGTCTTTCATTTGCAAAATGTCTGTCGGGCGGCCCCACATCGGAGGATCCCCACGCTCGTTCTCAAGGAAGCCGTCGATGAATGCATGTTTGGTGGCCTTGCCTTTGGCGTCCACCGTCACGCGAATCACGTTATAGCCCTGCTTGGGGTCGCGGTTCCACGAGCCCTTCTGGGCGATCAGCATGCTGTTTTTATACTCTTTTGGGAACATGGTGCCGGTGTAGAACTTCATGCCCACAGGAGAAATATGGGCACCCAGCTTGAGCGCGGGCGGGGTGAATTCACTGCATGTGCGGTTGGTGCCGTAGATGGGGTCCTGCACGTCGACCTGGTGGCAATACGGGAAGCCAAAGTGCTGGCCCTTGGTCTTCGCCACATTGAGCTCATCATTGGGCATGTCGGTGCCCATCCAGTCGCGGCCATGCTCGGTAAACCAGAGTTGTTTTGAGACCGGGTGAAACGCCATGCCCACGCTGTTGCGCACGCCCTGGGCATAGTTTTCCATGTTGCCGGTTTTGATGTCGACCCGCAGAATGGAGGCCTCGTTGTAGGTCGGCATGGTGATGTTCTGCGGCGAGCCAATGTTGAAGTAGAGCTTGCCGTCCGGCCCCATGGCCATGTATTTCCAGAAATGGCCGGTCTGGTTGGTGGGGTCCAGGTTGTCGATGACCACCTTGCCTTCGCCCGGGTTGTCCAGCCTGGACTCGATGTCGTCATAACGGGTGATGCGATGGCGCTCTGCCACATACAGCGTGCCCTTGTCGAACACGATGCCGTTGGGCGACTTCATGCCCTTGAGGATGACTTTGACCTCGCGCTTGCCGCCGTTGTCAATGATGGCATAGACGTTTGACTGCAGGCGGTTGCTGACAAACACGGTGCCATTGGCCCCCAATGCCAGCGAGCGTGCATCGGGCACGCCATCGGCCCAGATCTCTACCTTGAAACCCTCGGGCATGGTCAGCTTGCTGAGCGGCAACTCACTTGCCGGGCGCCCGGTGACGTGACCGGCGAATGGGTGCAGCGTAGACTTTTCCTGATCGGCCGACATCCCCTGCTTCCAGGAAGGTGGTGCAGCGGCAGGTGCCGCAGGCGCTGGCGCTGGAGGGGTTTGGGCAAAAGCCGCTCCTGCCAGGCCAGCCAGGATGGCTGCGCGCAATGTGTTCTGAAGGTGCATGGTGTCTGTCTCCGGTGGTGTTTTCAGTTTGGGGTGTTCCATGGCATGCCCGCGCATGGTTTTGGCACGTAGAGTTTAATACCGATTGGTATAAATTTACAAGACTACGGATAGGAAATTCAACCGCACAAGGCCAAGTATGGCACGGGTTGGGAGTGTGAAAGTGGGTCAAATACTGCCTGGTTGATGAAGATGGCGCGGTGATTGGCGGCGCTCTGGGTTGCCAAAGGGCTTGCGCCCAGCGGCGCACGCAGGCCTGCCCGCAGCGCATCTGAATCGCCGTTTTGCACAGTCACCAGTTGATGCGCTTCCGGATCGACCTCGTAGTCCGGTTCTGGCTGTGCAGCCAGATCCCAGTCTGGATTTACTGTGCAGTGTTGTGTATTTGTTTGCACCTCCTGTGATGGAGGGTTGATCCAGACGGCAGTGGGCATGGGGGCCAGGCAAGGGTTGATTCCTTTGAACCGATTTGGAGTAGCCTGGAATGCTGCGTCCAAGGTGGCCTGCTTGGCCGCGCGCATGGCGTGGGCCTGCCCATAGTGGAATGGCACTTACTTTGTCTCCCAAGCATGACCGTGGCGCTCTGTCTTTCTTCGAGCTTGGGCGCGAGGAATCTTCAACCAGGGGTACGGTTTGGGTCGGCGCTTTCGCATTCGCGGCTCAATGCGCCCAGGCCGGTTGCCCACCCTGCACTGGGCGATCAGGGTGAACAAGTGACCGCAATCCTTTGCCGCCGACAACCCTCGCGAGACCCACTGCGTCCACAGTTGCACGGTGTGCTTGAAACTCAGAGTGCGCGGATCCACGCCTGCATTGCAGGCGGCCTGCGCCATCAGCAGTCGGATCACGTTGTAGGCCAGCAGATGGACCCATAGCTGCTTTTCGTTCATGTGCGGCGTTTGGCAATTCAGCACGGCCATGCCCATGGTGGTCTTGAGGTTGCGCAAGTCCAGTTCGACGTTCCAGCGACGCGCGTACAGCGCCGACAATTCGCCCTTATCCGCCTGGCCGTGATCGAGCAGCGTGGTGACCAGCACCTTGTGGGCGACTTTGACTTCACTCAGCTTGAGTTCCTTGGGCAAGCAGGCGTACTGCTCAGGCGTCATCCAGGGCGGGCGCGTATCCGGCTTGGGCCAGCGCACGATGTGATCGCGCGTGCCCAGCGACTGGCCACGACGAAAGTCACTGACTCGCGAGCCGTTTTGCTCGAACAGCACATCTACGCCTGCGCCCATCAGCGCAGCGATCAGAAAGTAGTTGCAGTACAGGGCATCGGCGAGCATCACATCGCCTGGGCGGAAACTTTCAAGCAATTGGCGCACCAACCCCAGCTCGCCGCTGCCTTTGCCGCTATAAGGACCTACTGCCACATCCAGCGCTGCACCGCTGGCCAGGCAGATCACCATGACCAGGCGCGCCTGCGGGAAGCCTACGCCGGGTGCCTGGCTGCTGGGCTGGGGATAACTCGCCTGGTTCTCCTGTGTATCGGGCATCGAGATCGCTGTGCCGTCCACCAGTTTCACCGCGTGCCCGTGCCACAGCCATTGCGCGGGCACCTTCTCGCTGAGCAGTCGCCCCGTTTCGCGCGTGAGCGCACTGACCATCTGCAGCGGCAGGCGCTGACGCGCCCGGCAGTACCCGCCGGTACGAACGCTGCACGGGGAGAGCCCATCGGCCACGCGCTGCGCTGCCCAGCCGTTGACCGCCTTCTGGCACGAGCCATCGGCCTCCAACACCTGACGCATGAACATCGACAGCGCAACCGTGGGTGGATACAGCCGCTCGCGGTGCTTGGGCAGCGCCGCTTCGGTCGTCTGGAGCAGTTGCGCACTGGTCAGCAGGTTGAAGAACTCCACCGCTTGGGTCGCTTTCGCTCGGCGTGCGATACGGGTTTGACGTTGATGCAATACATCTTGGGCGTTACGATCCATGGTGGCTGTCCTTTCGGAGAGATGGTTTGGAAGCTTCGTAACAACCATCCTATCAACCCCTTGGGTCAGCCACCCCTTTCTCTTTAAATTTCCCTTCAAATTCAAATGCTTGTGCACGTGACTTCAGCTTCAGCGGCCTTAAGTAAGTGCCATTCGCC
>JANMVT010000153.1:0-2850 GCA_031392945.1 Rhodoferax sp.
TGCGCTCCACGCAAATCCACCACCCGCTTGGCCTTGCCGGCGCTGCGTTCCACGCCACCGCTGGCGCGCAACTCGACTTCGACGCTGGTGCCGACATAGACCTTGATGTCGTGCTGCAACTGCTTGGCCGCGGCCTTGGCCTCCAGGCCCATGGGTGACACGCCGGGCCGGGTTTCGACCAGCACCCGCAAGTCGTCCATGGCGCCATTGCGGCTCAAGACGCACTGGTAGTGCGGGGCCAATTCGGCGCGTTTCAAAATCAGCTCTTCGATCTGCGTGGGGAAGACGTTGACGCCGCGCACGATCATCATGTCGTCGCTGCGGCCGGTGATTTTTTCCATGCGCCGCATGGCGCGTGCGCTGCCGGGCAAGAGGCGCGTGAGGTCGCGCGTGCGGTAACGGATGATGGGCAGGGCTTCCTTGGTCAGGCTGGTGAAGACCAGCTCGCCGATCTCTCCGTCGGGCATGGGTTCGCCGGTCTCGGGGTTGATGATCTCGGGGTAAAAATGGTCTTCCCAGATGGTCGGGCCGTCCTTGGTTTCAAAACATTCGCTGGCCACGCCGGGGCCCATGACCTCGCTCAATCCGTAAATGTCCACCGCGTCCAGCCCCATGCGCGCCTCGATGGTCTTGCGCATGTCATTGGTCCAGGGCTCGGCGCCGAAGATGCCGATGCGCAGGGACGAATCCGCCGCGTTCATTCCCTGGCGCTCGAACTCCTCGGCGATGGCCAGCATGTAGCTGGGTGTCACCATGATGATGTCGGGCTTGAAATCGACCATGAGTTGCACCTGGCGCTCGGTCTGCCCGCCGCCAAAGGGCACCACGGTCAGACCCAGTTTCTCCGCGCCGTAATGTGCGCCCAGGCCGCCGGTGAACAGGCCGTAACCGTAAGACACATGCACCATGTCGCCGGGCCGGGCGCCAGCGGCTCGGATGCTGCGCGCCACCACGCCGGCCCAGGTGTCGATGTCGTTTTTGGTGTAACCCACGACGGTCGGTTTGCCGGTGGTGCCGCTGGAGGCGTGGATGCGCGCGCACTGGGCGCGCGGCACCGCGAACATGCCATAGGGATAGCTGTCGCGCAGGTCTTTCTTGGTCGTGAACGGGAATTTGGCCAAATCGTTCAAAGACCGGCAATCGCCTGGGTGCACACCCGCCGCGTCGAACTTGGCGCGGTAGACGGGCGAGTTGTCGTAGGCGTGCTGCAACGTGGACTTGAGGCGCTTCAGTTGCAACGCGCGCAGCTCGTCGATGCCGGCGGTTTCGATGGGTTCGAGAGGGAAATTACTCATGGTGCTTCAAAATAGGAAATAAAAAAGGCCATAACCCTCGTCCAATATGCGTAGTCCGCTTCTATAAATATAGCAATCAATAGATGGAAATTTCAGAGAATCGTACCTGGAATCTGCGCGCTCTTGCCGCGGAACATCGCCACCACCTCGCTGCGCTGGTTGCTTACGCGCATGTCGTAAACGCCGTGGCGGCCTTGCAGGGTTTGCTCGATGCCCTCGCAGGTCAACACGTCGCCTTCATGGCTGGGCCGCAAAAATTCAATGCTGGCGCCAGATGCCACGGTGTTTTTGTTGTGGCTGTTGCAGGCGAAGGCAAAGGTGGAGTCGGCCAGGGTGAAGATGAAGCCGCCGTGGCAAATCTGGTGGCCATTGAGGTGCAGCGCGCGCACCGCCATGCGCATCACGGCGCGGCCCGGCTCGCAGGCCAGCAGTTCCATGCCCAGAGTGTCCTTGGAGGCGATGTCCACGGCGAACAAGGCCTGGCCAATCTGGCGCGACAGTTCCATCTTGGCGTCCATGCTCATTCGCCTTTGAACACGGCCGGGCGCTTTTCCAGAAAGGCTTTCACGCCCTCAAAATAATCGTGTGTTTTGCCCATGGCGGATTGGGTGTCGCGCTCCAGGTCGAGTTGCTGGTTCAGGGTGTTGGTGGCGCTGGCGCGCAGGGTGTGGCGGGTGGCGACCAGGGCCTTGGTGGGCATGGCGGCCAGGCGTTGCGCCAGGGCAGTGGCCGCGCCCAGGCAATCATCGGACACGTCCCAGATCATGCCCCACTCCTTGGCTTGCGCCGCGCTGAGTTTGTCGCCCGTGAAGGCCAGGGCCATGGCGCGCGCCAAGCCCAGGCGCTCGGTCAAAAACCAGGTGCCACCGGCGTCGGGGATCAGGCCGATCTTGCTGAAGGCCTGGATGAAACTGGCGTTGGGCGCGGCGATGGCGATGTCGCAGGCCATCACAAAGGACGCGCCCGCGCCGGCCGCCACGCCATTGACCGCCGCCACCGTGGGCATGCGCAGGTTTTGCAGGCGCCGGGCGGTGGGGTTGAAGTTTTTGTCGATGGTGTCGCGCGGGTCGGCGCGGGCGATCAAGTCCGGCCCAGGCGTGAAGTCAAACGACGCCAAATCCGCCCCGGCGCAAAAGCCGCGCCCGGCGCCGGTGATCACCAGGGCGCGCACAGCCGGGTTGGCTTCGGCCTGGTCCAGCGCGCGCCACAAATCCACGTGCATCTCGGGCGTGAAGCTGTTCAGCGCCTGCGGGCGGTTGAGGGTGACCACGGCGTAGTTGCCATGTTCGGCGTAAAGAACCGTAGATATAGCTGTGGATTCGACGGTGGATTCCGAAGCGGACAGGGCGGTGGATTCTGGGGCGGCAGTGCTCATCTGGATTTCCTTGTGTGGGTTTGACAATTTACCATTAAAGCGTAACTACTCAGCCCAATTTTAGGAAGCCGAATTGGATTCAGCCGAAGCTTGGCAGAAGCGGTGCGCCCTTGAAGGTGGCGACAAGTGCCTCGAAGATATTGGCTCCTTGCTTGAGCAGGGTCGCGCAATAGGATCGGA
>JANMVT010000252.1:0-8958 GCA_031392945.1 Rhodoferax sp.
GCCTTTGTGCAGCATGCCCAAACCGGCCTGCGCGCCCAACGGGTGCGAAGTGGACACCACGTTGCGGGCGAACAGGGGAATGCGGGTGCTTGCGTAGGGATTTTTGTAGTTGAAGTTCATCAGAATGATTCAGTTGGAGAAAATACAGAGAGCTTAATCGGTCAGGCTTTCGAACAATCGGCGGAAGCCAACAATGGGAAACGGCACCCGAAGGTGCCGTTGAGTTGCCTAAACCTGCGGGGGGGGGCCTGGTCTATTCCTCGACAAAAGCCTCTTCACGCTTGTTCTTCACCGCTGGCAGCAGCACGATGATCAACATCAGCACGGCGCCGGCCAGCAAACTTGCTGAGAGGCCACGGGTTACAAACACGCTCCAGTCGCCACGCGACAGCAGCAAGGCGCGTCGCAGGTTTTCTTCCATCATCGGGCCCAGGATAAAGCCCAGCAACAAGGGCGCCGGTTCCATGCCCAGTTTGTTGAACATGTAGCCAATGAAGCCAAATGCCGCCACCATCCATATGTCAAAAGTGCTGTTGTTGGTGCTGTACACGCCAATTGCGCAGAACAGGACGATGGCCGGAAACAGCCAGCGGTAAGGCACGGTGAGCAGCTTGATCCACATGCCAATCAGTGGCAGGTTCAGCACGATCAGCATCAGGTTGCCAATCCACATGGAGGCGATCAAGCCCCAGAAAAGCTGCGGGTTGCTGGTCATCACCTGGGGGCCGGGCTGGATGTTGTGGATGGTCATGGCGCCCACCATCAAGGCCATCACCGCGTTGGGCGGTATGCCAAGCGTCAGCAAGGGAATGAACGAGGTTTGCGCGCCCGCGTTGTTGGCCGACTCCGGGCCAGCGACACCGCGGATGTTGCCTTTGCCAAAGGGCACTTCACCGGGCTTCAATTTCAATTTCTTCTCAAGTGCATAGGCCGCAAAAGCCGCCAGCAGAGCCCCGCCACCAGGCAAAATACCGAGTGCAGACCCAAGGAAAGTGCCGCGCAGCACGGCCGGCGTCATGTCCTTGAAATCCTGCTTGGTCGGCCACAGGTTCTTGACCTCGGCGGTGAAAACCTCACGGTCATCTTCCGGTTGCGCCAGGTTGCTGATAATTTCACCGTAGCCAAACACGCCCATGGCAATTGCAACAAAGCCGATGCCGTCGGTCAACTCCGGGATGTCGAAACTGTAGCGCGCCACACCCGAATTGACGTCGGTTCCCACCAGTCCCATCAAAAGGCCGAAGACGATCATGGCGATTGCCTTCATCAGTGAGCCTGAAGCCAGAACGACGGCGCCGATCAAGCCCAAAATCATCAGCGAGAAATACTCGGCTGGGCCAAATTTGAAGGCCAGTTCGGTCAACGGCGGCGCAAACGCAGCCAGAATCAGGGTGCCGACACAACCGGCAAAGAAGGAACCCAAACCGGCTGCGGCCAGCGCCGGCCCCGCTCGCCCGTTTCGCGCCATCTGGTAACCGTCAATGCAAGTGACTACCGAGGACGATTCTCCCGGCAAATTGACCAAAATGGCGGTGGTGGACCCGCCGTACTGCGCGCCGTAATAGATGCCGGCCAGCATGATCAGGGCCGACACCGGTGGCAACGCGTAGGTCGCAGGCAGCAACATGGCAATGGTTGCCACCGGCCCGATGCCGGGCAACACGCCAATGAGGGTGCCCAAGAGGCAGCCGATCAGGGCGTACAACAGGTTGATGGGCGTGAACGCGACGCCAAAACCGAGTGAAAGATTTGAAAGCAATTCCATGATTTACTCCATCAACCCGAAATGAACGTTGGCCAGACCTGGATCTGCAGCTTGAGCATCAAGATGAACACCAGATAGCTGCCGACCGCGAGAATGCTGGAGAGAATCAGGACTTCTCTGAATTTGAACTCCGAACCCGCTTTGGCCGAGATGAAGGTCAGCGCAAAAATGGCGATGATCAAACCCATCGCCGGCAATTTGATGCTGGGCAGGCCACCTAGCAAAATGCCGAATGCCAGATTGGCGCCAACGATGAACCCGACAGGGCGCCAGACCCATTTGCCGATCTTGTCGCCGTCGGGTTTTCCAACCACCAGCGCCTTGACAATCTCAATCGCGCCCAGAACGGCCAGCACAATGCCGAGCATCAGCGGGAAGTAGCCCGGGCCCATGCGGGCACCAGTGCCCACGTTGTAGGTTCTTGCGCCCAAGGCGAACGCGATGCCCAGCGCCATGAACAAAAGCCCCGCGAAAAAGTCCTTTTGACTTTTTATGAAATGCATGCCGATCTCCTTGGATTAATTTCGTCCGCCATTTTTGCACGGCATTGGCACCGGCCGGGATGTGGATTACACCTATTCATGTCAATGGCGGCGTGGAGGCAAGCACCTCGTCAATAACCGTCAAACCTTCGGCCACACGCAATGCCCCGGCCAGGCGCAGCGGACGCATGCCGTCGCTCACGGCCTGCCGGCGCAAGACATCCATATTGGGCTCATGGCTGACTTTGGACTTGAAGCCTTCCGTGACCACCAGGAGCTCGTACAGGCCCATTCGCCCCATGAAACCGGTCATGCGGCAGTCCACACAACCAACCGGCTTGAAGGGTTTGTAGCCGCCGCTGATCTGCCAGGGCTTGACGATCTCGCCCAGGGCCTCGCGCGATGTGTGGGTGTCGGCCACCTTGCACTGCTTGCACAGGGTGCGCACAAGGCGCTGGGCCAGCACACCCAGCAGCGTGGCGTTGATCAGATAGGACGGAATGCCCAGTTCCAGCAGGCGCGTCACCGCCGAAGGCGCGTCATTGGTGTGCAGGGTCGAGAACACCAGATGCCCGGTAAGCGCCGCCTGCACTGCCATTTCGGCGGTTTGCAGGTCGCGGATCTCACCCACCATGATGATGTCCGGATCCTGGCGCATCAGGGCGCGCAGGCCCTCGGGGAAGCCGAAATCGAGCTGAGGCTGCACCTGGGTCTGGTTGAACGAGGGCTCGATCATCTCGATCGGGTCTTCCACCGTGCTGACGTTGACCTCTTCAG
Source organism: Rhodoferax sp. (assembly GCA_031392945.1). GTDB lineage: Bacteria > Pseudomonadota > Gammaproteobacteria > Burkholderiales > Burkholderiaceae_C > JANYCG01. Next base: position 3,025 of record JANMVT010000252.1, read on the forward strand.
TGGCCACGCGTTTCAGCGTTGAATACAGGGTGGTGGTTTTGCCCGAACCGGTCGGCCCGGTCACCAGAATGATACCGTGGGGCCGCTTGACCAGGGTTTCCCAACGCTGGGCGTCATGGGCCGCAAAGCCCAGCGCATCCAGGTTCTTGACCGCGTTGTCGGGGTCGAAGATGCGCATCACCATCTTTTCGCCAAACGCCGTGGGCAAGGTGGAGATGCGCATCTCGATCTCGTCGCCGCGCGGGTTGCGCGTCTTGATGCGCCCGTCCTGCGGCCGGCGTTTTTCAATCACATCGATGCGCCCGAGCAACTTGATGCGCGCAGTCATGGCATTCAACACACCCATCGGCATTTGGTAGACCCGGTGCAAGACGCCGTCAATGCGGAAGCGGATCACGCCTTGCTCCCGGCGCGGCTCCAGGTGGATGTCGCTGGCGCGCTGGTCAAAGGCGTATTGCCACAACCAGTCCACCACCTGCACCACGCTTTGGTCATTGGCGTCGAGTTGCTTGTTGGTCTTGCCCAGCTCCACCAGCTGCTCAAAACTGGCGCCGCCGCTGTTGCCGCCGGCCTTGCTGGCAGCCTTGACCGATTTGGCCAGGGCAAAAAACTCAACGGTGTAGCGGTGGATGTCCTGCGGGTTGGCCAGCACCCGGCGAACTTTGCGGCGCGACTGGCGCTCGACCTCGGCCAGCCAGTCGGTGACGTAGGGTTCCGCCGTCGCAACGACGACTTCGGCCGGGTTGACCTGCACCGGCAGGATTTTGTGGCGCTCGGCATAGGCCGCGCTCATCATGTCGGCGACCTTGCCCACATCCACCTTCAACGGATCGATGCGCAGGTAATCCATCGTGGCGTGGCCCGCCAGCCACTGCGTCAGCGCTTCGATGTCCAGCGGTTTGTCGTCGCTCAGGCGGCGGATCGACACGCTGGCCAGGCGCAACAGCGGGTGTTGGGCGCTTTCCGCCTGGGAGCAGCGCGCCACGGTGCGCGCGGCTTCGTGTTCTGAGATCACGCCGTCACTGTGCAGCCAATGCACCAGATGGCGCCAGTCCAGCGGACCGGCGGGCGGGTGTTTGGTCGAATGGGCAGTTTTCAATTTGGCACTCATGCGGGGACAAGTTTAAGAGATCGCATCCAGGCGGCCGCCGGCAGGCCCCAGCGGGCCTGGATCACGTCGCTGCGCTGGACCAGCTGGGCCCGGCTGGGACGGCTCGGCATGCGCTGGGCGAGCACGACGGTGTTGCCTTCGCGTGTTGCCTTGAACGCCCAAATGGCTTCGCGCCCGAACACCCCGGCCATTTTGTCCACGCTGCGCTGGTAGCTGGAGGAGCGGCCAAACAGGTTGACCGTCATGCTGCCGTCCGGCGTGAGCAGGCGCCTGCAATCGGCATAGAAGGCCTCGCTGTCGAGCACCGGCGCGGCGGCCTGGTGGTCGTACAAATCGACTTGCAGGGCGTCCACCCCGCCCCACCAGGTGGGGTTTTGAATTTCAACGGCGGCATCGCCCAACACCACCCGGATGCGGGAATTGTCTGGCGGCAACTTGAACCAGCCCCGGCAGGCCAACACCACCTGCGGGTTGAGCTCGACCGCACAGGTTTTCATCTTCAGAACCTTGTGGCAAAACTTGGTCAATGAGCCCGCGCCCAGGCCGAGCTGCATTGCCTGGCGTTTGGCCAGCGAGCCCGGCTCGACAAAAAGCAGCCAGGCCAGCATGCGCTGGATGTACTCGTGCACCAGCACCGTTGGCGCGTCAAGGTGCATGGAACCCTGAATCCAGGGGGTGCCCAGATGCAAATGGCGGACGGGACCCTCGTCGGAGAAGTTGACCTCGGGCAGCGGGGTTTGGCGGGTTTTCAAGATCAGGGCATTATCAATGAGGGCGCTGTTCACTCCAGCCCCGCCATCGCCACCACCTCGCGCCAGGCAACGAGCTTGCGCTCGAAACTCCAGCTGGCGTTGGCTGGGCTGGTGGATGGCAGCCTGTAGACCGGCAGGCCCATCGCAGCGGTATGTCTGGCGTGTTTGAAACTCTCGCCGCCGTTATGCGCAATGGCCTTGAGTTGTGGACAGCGCCGTACGAGGCTGGCGAAATCATTGGTCTCGGCATTGCGTATGGCCGCGTCCAGACTGCCCTGGCGCTCGCACGAGGCGTAGACATCCCACACGCCCAAGCCCCGGTCAAGCAGCCATTTACTTCGTTTTTCATAGCTATCCGTGCTTATTCCAAAAGGGCTAACGGACCAAATAGCCTGAAAAATCTTCCAGAACTGGTTTTGCGGATGGGCGTAGTACTGCCGCGCTGCCAGCGATGCCGCGCCGGGGAAGCTGCCCAGAATCAGCAGCCGGGTGTTGCTGGAGACGATGGGCGGCAGACCAACCAGCCGTTGCGGGCTCTTCATGGCCATGCCACGAAGGCCTGCAAGCGCGGCAACGCCAACATGGCATTGGCTGACGTGGCATGGGCAAGTTCATCCGCACTGATGCCCCGCAGCGCCGCCAATTCAGCCCCAATGCGCGGCAATTCGCCCGGCTCATTGCGCCCCTGGGCCACACCCGCCGCACGCTGCGCGGCCGTTGTGTACAGCCAGTGGGGCGGCATGTCGGGCGCGTCGGTCTCCAGCACGATGGCTTCCAAAGGCAGGGTGGTGGCCAGGCGCCGCAACTGCAGGGCGCGCTCATAGGTCAAGGCGCCGCCAAAGCCGAGCTTGAAGCCCAGCTTGATGAACTCCCTGGCCTGGACCTTGCTGCCATTGAAGGCATGGGCAATGCCGAGCCATCTGGGGTTTGAACCATCCGCATCTGCGCCGCCGATGTCACGCAAGTGTTTAAGCAGCCGGTCCGCCGAGCGCCGCACATGCAGGATCACCGGCAGGCCGTGTTTGCGCGCCAGCTTCAATTGCGCACAGTAAAAATATTCCTGCCGTTCACGAAGGGGACTCACGCACAGCTCGGGGACGAAGAAGTCCAGGCCGATTTCGCCCACTGCCACAAGGCGGGGGTCGTCACGGTGCAAATGCAATTGCGCGTCCAGGTGGGCCAGGTCGCTGTCTTCTGCAGATTTGACGTACAGGGGGTGAATGCCCAGTGCATAACTGTCGCCCGTGGCATGGGCCAAATTGCGCACGGCGTCAAAATTGGCCGCCGCCACTGCCGGGAAAACACAGAGTACTACATTTTTAATAGCTGCCTGAGTCCGAATGGCAGGGGCTGACGCCCCAAACTCCTGTGCATCCAGGTGGCAATGGGTGTCTATCCAGCGTGTCATACCGGGAAAATACCATATGCGGGAGTATTGAGCAAAAAAGCCGGAACCGTGATACCGTTTGAACTGGCGTTTTCAACGAAATACTCCACAGGTGCAAGGATGCGAAGGTCAGCCCTTTACAGCAGCTCCAGCCAAAACCCGCGCGTGGCAGATGGGCAAGTGTCGCCCGGTGCTGCGCCGGACGGCCTGGCGCCGGCGCGACGCTCGCTGCGGACGCGTATCGGCGCCCTGCGCGGCATCTCGCCTAACGATCCCCGGCTGCTTTGGTCTGTGATCTTCCTCTTGCTGTTGATGATCGCGCTGAGCCTGTGGCTGAACCTGCGCCCGGGCCAGCCGAAGTTGACACAGGAAATCATCGACAGCGCGGTGCTTAAAACCCTGGAGACCGCCGACCTTCCCTCACCGGCGGCCAAGGCCTATGAGGCGATTCTTCCTTCGGTCGTGCAGGTGGTCAGCTTCGTGAAAAGCAAAGAAGGCAAGGAAGATGTTCAACACGGGGTGGGCACCGGCGTGGTGATCGTGGACAAAGGCATCATCCTGACGAATCTGCATGTGGTGCAAGGCGCGCACAGCATCAAGGTGACATTTTCGGACGGCATGGAAAGCACCGCTTCCATCACCGGCACCCAGCCGGAAAGCGATTTGGCCGTGCTGCAGGCGCACAAAATCCCCGACGACATGATCGCCGCCACCATGCGATCCACCGCCGATTTGCGTCCCGGCGACCAGGTGCTGGCGGTGGGTTTTCCGTTTGGCATCGGGCCGTCCGCCTCCGCCGGTGTGGTGTCCGGCCTGAAGCGCACATTCCGCTCGCCCGAAGGTGAACAGGAGTTGAGGAACCTGATCCAGTTTGACGCCGCCGCCAACCCTGGCAATTCGGGCGGCCCCCTGGTCACCATGGACGGCCAGGTGGTGGGCATCGTCACCGCCATTTTGAACCCGACGCCGGCGCGGACCTTCATCGGCATCGGTTTTGCAGTGCCGATTGAAAACGCGGCGACGGCAGCGGGTTTGCCGCCGTTCTGATTTTTTCAATCCAACCATTCTGAAAGTCCCCGCCATGGATGCCACACCTATGACTGCCGCCAGCCCCGACACCGCCCAGCTCATGGAGCAAATCCTGTACGAGGTCAAACGCATCGTCGTCGGCCAGGACCGTTTTCTGGAGCGCGTCATGGTGGCCATGCTGGCGCAGGGCCATTTGCTGGTGGAAGGTGTGCCGGGGTTGGCCAAAACACTCACGGTCAAGACGCTGGCCAACACAGTACGGGGTGACTTCAAACGCATCCAGTTCACGCCGGATTTGGTGCCCGCCGACCTGGTGGGCACGCGCATCTACAACCAGAAAACGGGTGAATTCAGCACCTCACTCGGCCCGGTCTTCACCAATCTTCTGTTGGCTGATGAGATCAACCGGGCGCCGGCCAAAGTGCAAAGCGCCCTGCTCGAAGTGATGCAGGAGCGCCAGGTGACCATCGCTGGCGTCACCCACAAAGTGCCTGAACCGTTTTTGGTGATGGCCACGCAAAACCCGATTGAAACCGAAGGCACCTACCCGCTGCCCGAAGCCCAGGTGGATCGCTTCATGATGAAGGTGCTGGTCGATTACCCCACTGACGAAGAAGAATTCGTCATCGTGCAGCGCGTCACCGGCCCGGCGGTGGCCGTGACGGCGGTTGCCACCACCGAGCAGCTCGCCCACTTGCAGCGTGAATGCCGCCGCGTCTACGTGGACCCGAGCCTGATCCAGTACGCCGTGCGCCTGGTGTCTGCCACCCGCACGCCCGACAAGCATGGCCTCAAAGACCTGGCGCGCTTCATCACCTTCGGCGCCAGCCCCAGGGCCACCATCAACCTGACGGAAGGCGCACGCGCCCTGGCCATGCTGCGCGGGCGCACCTACGCCTTGCCCGAGGACATGACCGATCTGGTGCCCGATGTGCTGCGCCACCGCCTGGTGTTGTCTTATGAGGCCTTGTCCGAAGGCCTGACCGCAGACGCGATCACCGCCAGGATCATGGCCAAAATCCCGGCGCCGGCCAAGCCGCTGGAACATGAGAAGCTGGCGGCCTGAAACCCAGCCAGACCAAGGCGGCGATAAAACCCATGTTTGACTTCCTGAAGCGAAATAACAAGGCCGCAAACTCGAAGTCCGGCTCAGAGTTGCTGGCTGGCAGTTCGGACGCTATTGAGGGTGCAGAGCACATCCTGCGCCGCCTTGAGTGGACCGTGATCCGCCGCCTGGACGGCCTACTACAGGGCGATTACCGCACCCTGCTGCGCGGCGCCGGCATCGACCTGGCCGACCTGCGCGAATACCAGCACCACGACGATGTGCGCCACATGGACTGGAACGTCACCGCGCGCCTGCAAATCCCCCATGTGCGGGTGTTCACCGAAGACCGCGAGATGACCGCCTGGTTCCTGTTGGACTTGAGCCCCTCGGTCGATTTTGGGTCCGGCGAACAAGGAAAACACAATGTCTCCGCCGGGTTTGTGGCCGTGCTGGCCCGCCTGCTCACCCGCCATGGCAACCGCGTGGGCGCCCTGTTGTACGGCTCAGGGGTCGACACCGTGATCCCCGCTGGCAGTGGCCGCCGCCACGTGCTGCGCCTGATGCACGCCATGCAGCGGCGCCCCAAACACGCCGAAGTCGGCAGCAC
>JANMVT010000009.1:0-6774 GCA_031392945.1 Rhodoferax sp.
TGCAGGCCCAGTGCGCTGGTGAACAGCGATTCGATACCAACACCCATTGCCTTGCACTCCATCAACAGTTCAAACACCGCCCCGTGGGTTTGTGGACAACTCGGAGTACCAAGTTGCCCACAAGCCCCACCGGGCTCTACTGCTATGTATTGTCAATGGCAAGTTCCACACGGAATGACGAGGGGCCCAGCGGCGCAGCCAGAAAGCGCTATAGCAATGGCAATAGCGACCAAGTGAGCTGCGTTTTTCATGCGTGTTCCTTCGGGTTCAGAGTTATGTAAAAATTTGCTTGCGGTATTCGGTTCCAGCAATCCAAGTATCGCACTCGGTCAGCGTCTGTTCTTTTTTTTTTGTGTCGGTAAGGTTCGTATCTCTCAAAGACAGCCTTGGTTTATCCGCTAACGATTGAGTTGACATCAATGGCTAGCGTGTAAGCGCGACGTCACCGACTTGGTGTCGATAGCCTTTGTCAGCTAGTTATAAGTCGCTACAAAATAAGCAGCAAACCTACTGACAGTGAATCTCAAACTGCCGGTCACGCGCCCTCTTGCGTTTGTCGCGAATCAGGTCTTGGGTCTGCCCGCTGTGGGGTTGTCGAGCCCAACTATCCAGGTGCTTGATCTCTTCGTCCAACGCCTTGCATTCGAGCTGCCGTATCGCCGACAGGTCAACCATGGGGGGTTGTGGCGCCTGAACAATCACGATGGGTGGTTGTGGCCAGTTGGCGGGCGTTTGGGTTGGGGGCGGCGCTGACCTCAATGGCTGGGGCGGGACGGGCGGAGCTTGGGTGATTTGCACGGCAGTCGCCAGCGCGCCAATGGGGCACGGAGTGTCCGAGTACGTCGTCTTGCCGCCTGCCATGCATTTGATGACCTGCTGGTTGCTGGCGGCAGGGTTGTTTTGGCGGTAAGCCTGCGTTTTGGCGGTGTAGCGGTCCTCTGTTGGCAACGCTGTTTGCGGGGCGGGCGCTGGTACTTCTGGCTGCGATTGGGCGGCTGGTGGCGGTGCCGCAGGGCGCGGCGTGACCCGATGATGCGTCAGGAACCAATTTGCGCCCATCCACAACACCAGCCCCACCAAGAGCCAAATAAGGATGATGTGCAAAGCAGGCGTGCCTCCTGCCGATGAAGGCAGGTTGAACGGCCCATCGCGCCGGGGACGACGCTCCCGCATGTAGTCGCGATCAGCCAGACCCATGGTGTATTCCCTGAAGTTGTTGTTGATTTGCGTCCAGTGTACGCTTGGGTAGCGTGTGAGGGACTCGTTTTAGGAATAAATTGGCCTGTAGCCCTCGTCTGAACTGCATAGGTAGCTATTATACAAATAGCATTTGTTTTAAACTCCAACCGATCCAGGTTTGACTTTGAAGTTCTGATTCAACATCATTGACGCCAAACAGGAGGAGCGATCCCCATGCCATCCATAACCATCAGAAACCTCCCCGACGCCACACACCAAGCGCTCAAACTGCGGGCCGCCCAGCACGGGCGCAGCATTGACGCTGAAATCACTTAATTCTGGAGGCGGCAGTGGCCCCCAAAATTGGGCTGCGCACTGCCTTGGCCGAGATTGGCCGCAGCCTCGGCAATGTAGAGCTTGATGGGGAGCTTGACTTGAAACGTGACCTGCGCCCGGTCAAGTCTGCTCGCTTTGAATGATGGTTCTCGATGGCAACGCGATTTCAAAATCCCCGACAATAGGCGCATGGTCATGCAACGCGTCGTTCAGAAGACATCCCTGCATCCTGCGGGCGGCAAGGCAGCGGGTGACTTGCAATTTTGGCTGTCCCAGCCGGTGGCGGCGCGGCTGGCCGCTGTGGAGCTGTTGCGCCAGCAAATGTGGGGGCCGGATGCTGAACGAAGACTTCAAAGAGTTTGCCGCGTTACTCAACTCAAACAGGGTTGAATACCTGATTGTTGGCGGGTATGCGCTTGCCGCCTACGGCCATCCGCGATATACGGGCGACCTCGATTTCTGGGTTGGTACGGACTCCACAAACGCCAGTCGGGTTCTTGCCGTGCTGGACCAGTTTGGGTTTGGGGCGCTGGGCGTCGGACTGCAAGACCTGATCACGCCCAACCGCGTGATTCAAATGGGGTTTCCTCCACGCCGTATTGATTTGCTGACGAGCATTGACGGGGTCGAATTTGCGCCCAGTTTTGCGCGGCGCATTGTGGTGGTGGTCGAGGGGCAGAGCCTCAACTTCATCGCGTTGGACGACTTCAAGACCAACAAACGCGCTACGGGCCGCCATAAGGACCTGGCTGACTTGGACGCGCTGGATGGTGCCTTACCAAGGCCGGACTGAATTCAGTGTTCCGCCATACCGCCCCATGCCCCGCATAGCCGTCATCGACTTCGAAACCACAGGCCTCTCCCCCGCCATGGGCGACCGCGCGACGGAGGTGGCGATTGTGATGGTGGAGCGTGGCGAGGTGGTGGGGCGGTTTCAGAGCTTGATGAATGCGGGGGTGCGCATTTCGGCTTTCATCGAGTCGTTCACCGGCATCAGCAACGCGATGGTTGCCGCCGCACCGCCCGCCGCCGAGGTGATGGCTGCGGCCAGCCGCTTTGTGGGCGATGTGCCCATGGTGGCGCACAACGCCTCGTTTGACCGGCGCTACTGGCAAGCCGAGCTAGCGCGGGTGTCATTACCCGCACCGCAACCATTTGCCTGCACGGTGCTGCTGTCGCGCAGGCTCTACCCTGAGGCACGCAGCCATTCGCTGGGCGCAATGGCGGCGCACCATCGCTTGCCCAGCGCCGGCCGGGCGCACCGCGCGTTGGCCGATGCCGAGGTGGCCGCTGCACTGCTGGCGCGCATTCAGGCCGACCTGTGCGACCGGTTCGATTTGCCAGAGGCACGGCACCCCTTGCTGATGAAGGTGCAGGCCAGCCCGCGCCAGGCACTGGCGGGGACGGTGAAGAAGTTTCTGGCATCGACTTGATGGTTCGTACCGGCTGACTGGAAGCTGCTGGATGCAAAATTGGGCAGAATTTTGGCTATTAGCCCTCGTATTATCTATATAGTGTGCTACAAAAACAATAGTAGTTCAGACGTATTTCTGATGGATGTGATCCGAGAGGGAATACGTCTTGAACTTTTGGGTAGCAATAAAACTGGTTAAAATTGCTCCTAATTGAATTTTTTAGGGGCATTGTATGAAGCTTTCAGTATCCTTGGATGCCCCATTGGTGGCATTCATGACCTCCTATCAGCAGAAGGCCGGGCTTAAAAGCCGCTCAGCGGTGGTTGAAGATGCGCTCACGCTGCTGGCCGAGCGCGAGGCTGAAGCAGATCTGGCGTCGGCCTACGCAGCCAGCGCCGTTCAGGATCTGGTCCTGGCGCGCGAGGCCCAAGCTACCTGCAACGACGGGCTGGGCCATGAAGCGTGGTGAGATTTACTTTGCTGTACTTGACCCGACTCGCGGCGCCGAGGTGCAAAAGACGCGGCCTGTGGTGGTGGTAAGCAACAACGCCGCCAACCGCGCAGCCGCCGTGGTGACCGTGGTGCCGTTGACCTCTCGCGTCGAGCGGGTGTACCCGTTTGAGGTGCTGCTGGGCGCTGCTGCCACTGGCCTGTCCAAAAGCAGCAAGGCCATGGCGCAGCAGGTGCGCACGCTGGACAAGGCGCGCCTGAACGCGCGTCCGGCAGGCGTTGTGCAGCCGGAAGACCTTATGCGTCTGGATGCGGCATTGCGACTGCATTTAGGCCTTTAACCCTCGTGTTATCTGCATAATAAGCTCCTAAAACAGGAGCGTACTGACGGCAGAATTCCCTACGGCCTGTGAAAAACGCGCCATGGGCACGGGAATTGCCTATGTTTGGCGGCTTGCGGTTTTTATAAACTCGGCTTGCTTTCACCCAAGTTTCAACCCCTGCTGTTCTTCCGTTCCGACCCACCCCAAAGGCGACTCCCATGACCCACCGCACCAGCCCCATTGACCACCCCATCAGCCACCCCATCAGCCACCCCACCCGGCGTACCGCCCTGCAGGCGTTGGGGTTGACACTCACCGCGCTCAGCGCCCCGGCCTGGGCGGCCTGGCCGGACAAGCCTATCAAGATCGTGGTGACCTTTCCGCCCGGGGGCTCCAGCGACGTGGTGGCGCGCATCATGGCCGAGCAGCTAACCAAGCGCCTGGGCCAGCCGGTGGTGGTGGACAACAAGCCCGGCGCGGGCGGCACCATTGGCGGCGCGGCGGTGGCGCAGGCTGCACCCGACGGCTACACCTTCATGTTGTCCAACACCACGCCCATTGCCCTGGGGCCGTTCACCATGGACAAGTTGCCCTATGACCCGGTGGAAAGCTTCAGCCACGTGGCCTACCTGGGCTCGGCGCCCCTGGTGGTGATGGCCAACCCAGCGGCCCCCATCAAGACCCTGCCCGATCTGGAGGCGCAGGCGCGCAAACTGGGGCGGCTGGACTTTGGCTCGGGCGGGCCCGGCTCGATTGGCCACATCCACGGCGAGCTGATGAAGAAGACCATGGGTGTCAACTTGGTGCATGTGCCGTACCGCGGTGGTGCGCCGATGACCACCGATTTGATCAGCGGCGTGATTCCGGTGGCCATCGACGTCATCACCTCGTACATTCCGTTTTTCAAGAGCGGACAACTGGTGCCCCTGGCGGTGACCTCGGTTGCGCGCTCGCCCCTGATGCCCGAGGTGCCCACGGTGATTGATTTTGGCTACCGCCGCCTGGTGCTGGAGAACTTCTTCGGCATGTCGGGGCCGGCCAGGCTGCCGGCCGACATTGCGGCGCGTGTCAATGCCGCCTGCAACGAGGTGCTGGCCATGCCCGAGATCAAAAAGCGCCTGATCGACCTGGGCATCACGGCCGTGCCGACCAGCACGGCCGCGTTCGAGACCTTTGTCAAGGACCAGGTGGCGGTGCTGGGGCCGGCCGTCAAGGGCGCCGGGGTGAAGCTGTAGCCAGGCTGCGCACCCTTGACGGCAGCGGCGGCAAAAACGCGCGGCTGAACAGCCCGGCCGGTTGCGGGCGGGCGGCGAACTTTTTGGTGTTGACGATCAGGCCGATGCCGCGTGCAAAACGTGCGTCGTCCAGGTCGCCAATGCCCAGCACGGCGCCTTCGGGGCGGCCCATCTCCAGCGCCAGCGTGCCTTGCAGGCGGCGCAGGTTGGAGGCGCGGTTCATGGCCGGGTTGCGTTTGACCAGGGCGTCAATGGCGGCTTCGGGGTCGGCCACGGTGTCCTGCAGGCCCCGGTTCAGCGCGCGCAGCAGGGCGCGCACCAGGTCGGGCTCGGCTGCGGCCAATTCGCGGGTCACCAGGATGGCCATGCCATAAAGTTCGGGCACATGGTCGTGGTATTCAATAAAGCGCAGTGGCTCGCGCGGCGCGGCCAGGCCGGCGTCCAGCGCGGCCGCCACCAGGGTGTTGACAAAGCCAAACAGGCCGTCCCACTGGCCCGCCAGCAGGGCTTGCACCAGTTCGCTGTGGGGCGCGGAAGACAGCGTGATGTTGACGCTGCCTGGGTCCAGCCCGGTCCTGGCGCAGAACTCGGCAAACAGGTTCAGCGCCGCGTCATTGGGGTGGGCCACCAGGCGTTTGCCGGCCAACTGCGCGGGCGACCGGATCGCGCCATCCTTCGCCACCGCAATCGTGTAGGGCGAGGCGTTGTAGGCGGCAAACACCGCCAGCGGGGCATTGGGTTTGCCGGCCGCCACGTGTTCGATCAGGGCGTTGAGGTCACCGTAACCCACGTCGAATCCGCCGGCCGCCATTTTGGGGATGGTGTTGGCGGCGGTGTCGCCTTCGGTGAACTCAAGCGCCAGCCCCTCGTCCTGCAGGTAGCCGCGCTCATCAGCCAGAAAAAACCAGGCCTGCGGGCCGGAATAAAAGGTGTTGAGCTGCATGCGCAGCGTGCGCAAGGTGCGCTGCGGCGTCGCAGTGGATTGGGCGTGGGCCATAGTTGTATTTTGCGACAGGTGAATGATTTTGTGTGGGCTTGAATGCGCGGGAAAGTGCGCCACTTACAAGCCCTGTTCCTTACCTGTAGCCCCGAATGCCCCTGGTTCCGCTGTTTTTGATTTCCAGCCTGTTGCAGGCCTGGATTGGCTGGCGCATTGTGCCGGCCCTGGACTCATTGGCCGTTTTCCCGCAAGGCGGGGCAGTGTTTGCGGCCTTGCTGGTGGTGTCTGCGCTGTTGATGCCGATGGGGTTTTTGGCGCGGCGTTTTGCGGCGGGTGGGCTGGCGGTGGTGTTGACCTGGCTGGGCCTGTTGTGCATGGGCTTGTTTTCCAGCCTGTTCGTTTTGACCGTGTTGCGCGATGGGCTGCTGGTGCTGGTCTGGGCTTTCAGCTTCCTGGCGCGCCTGGCCGGCTTCGACGCCGATGCGCTGCACGCCCTGTTCGGCCCCTTGCAACTCTGGAGCGCTGTGGCCGTGCCCGTGCTGGGCCTGGCCGTCACGCTGTGGGGTTTCTGGAACGCCCGGCGTACCGCCCGCGTGGTGCGCATCGATGTGCCCATCACCGGCCTGCCCGCTGCCCTGCACGGCTTCAGCGTGGCGCAGATCTCGGACATCCACGTCGGGCCGACCATCAAACAGGCCTATCTGGAGCGCATCGTGGCACGGGTGAACAGCCTGGGCGCCGACATGGTGGCCATCACCGGCGACCTGGTGGACGGGCAGGTGGCGCATTTGCAGCGCCACGTGGCGCCGCTGGCGGGTTTGACATCGACCCACGGCACGTTTTTTGTCACCGGCAACCACGAGTATTACAGCGGCGCACACGCCTGGATCGACGAG
>JANMVT010000010.1:0-4999 GCA_031392945.1 Rhodoferax sp.
GCGCCGCGCTCGCCTCGTGTGATGTAACGCGGCAGGTGCGCCAGTTCAGCTTCAAAACGCCGGATGTTGGCCACGCCCACGCTGTGCGGGAAGTGCTCGAACATCAGCTGGTCATTGGCGGAGTCGCCCACGTAAACCCAGCGGTCGATTTCCGCGCCGAGCTCGCGGCCAAACAGTTCACGCACGATCCAGCATGCGCCCGCCCATTTGTTGTGCGCGCCGAACCAGCCGTTGATGTGGATGCTGCTGACGGTGGCGTTCATGCCGGCGGCCTGCATGATCCGCACGATTTGCCGGATTTTTTCAAACGGTAAATGCCGGAACTCGCTGTGGTCAAAAGCGATGTCGGTCACACGTCCGACCGAGTCCTGCGACAGCATCGCGCCAGGCACGTCGCGCAGCACTTGCGCCGCCACTTGCTGCATTCGGGCGAAATTTCCAGCCCGGGTTGCCGCATCCTGTTGATATAATTTTAATAGCGAACTATCCATATTCCACGGGAGAAATATGCCAATATTGTCACTCAACAGGGCGACCGAGCCGTTTTCGGCCACGATGGCGTCTACTGGCCAGGGCGCAATGCCAAGCGCCGCGTCGCCCCGCGCAAACGGCTGGCTCCAGCCGGCCGGGCGACCGGTGATGGGAATCACGTGCAGCCCCGCGCTTTTCAGGTCGGCCAGCGCCTGCAACGCATCCGGCGTGATCGCGCCGGCCGTGGTCAAGGTGTCGTCAATGTCCGTGAACACGCCGATGATGTTGCGGCGGGAATCTGCCGCCCAGTCAGACAGCGCAAGCATGGTCTCGGTTCTTTGCTGTTTGCCCAAGGCGTCTACACACTCATCCGGCACTTTGCAGCGCCAGCCCTGCATGTTCGCGCAGGGGATGGAAATGGATTTTCGGGAAACGCTCCTGTGCCAGGCGCACGTCGTATTGCGAGGTGCACAAAAACGCCAGCGTGTTGGCCGCGTCGCGCGCCATGCGGGCGGGGTAGGCGTTGACAAAGGTGGTGAGCTCTGCCGGCGTGTCGGCCGTGATCCAGCGCGCGCCGGTGTACTGGCTGCCCTCCAGCCGGATGTCGGCGTCATACTCACCCTTCAGGCGGTGCTGCACCACTTCAAACTGCAATTGCCCGACGGCGCCCAGCAACATGTTGCCACCCATCTCGGGGCGAAACACCTGGATGGCGCCTTCCTCACCCAATTGCGCCAAGCCTTGCTGCAACTGCTTGGTGCGCAAGGGGTTGCGCAGCACCACGGTCATGAACAGCTCGGGCGCAAAAAATGGCAGGCCGGTGAACTGCAGGTTGACCGAGCCATCGGTGATGGTGTCGCCCAGTTGCACGCCGCCGTGTGTGGTGAAGCCCACGATGTCGCCGGCGTAGGCCTCGCTCACTGCTTCGCGCCGCTGGCTCATGAAGGTCACCACACTGGTCGGGCGCAACTCTTTGGCGGTGCGCATGACCTTCAATTTCATGCCCGGCCTGTATTTGCCCGAGGCCATCCGGACAAAAGCAATGCGGTCGCGGTGATTCGCATCCATATTGGCCTGCACCTTGAACACCACGCCCGAAAACGCCTCATCGTCGGGCTGGATTTCCTTGATGACCGGCTGTTTGTTGACTACGAACGAACTGGTGCGCGAGCGCGGTGACGGGGCCAGATCGACCAGCGCATCCAGCACTTCCATCACGCCAAAGTTGTTGACGCCTGAGCCGAAAAACACCGGCGTCTGTTTGCCCGCCAGAAACGCGTCGTGATCCCAGGCGGGAGATGCGCCCGTAGCCAGTTCCATGCTGTCGTGGGCGGTTTCGAACTCATGGCCAAATCGTTTGAGCAAAGTGGCCTGGTCCGTCAGCGGGATGGTGCTGAAGTCTTTGGGGCCCCGGTCGCCGCCCGGCTCGAACACCGTCATGGCCCGGGTGCGCAGGTTGATGATGCCGCCAAAGGTCTTGCCCTGGCCGACGGGCCAGGTCATGGGCACGCAGGGCATGCCCAGCTCCCGCTCAATCTCGTCCATGATGTCCAGCGGCTCGCGCACCTCGCGGTCCATCTTGTTTACAAAGGTGATGATGGGTGTGTCGCGCTGGCGGCAGACTTCGATCAGGCGTCGGGTCTGGGCCTCAACGCCGTTGGCGGCATCAATCACCATCAGGGCCGAATCAACGGCGGTCAACACGCGGTAGGTGTCTTCAGAAAAGTCCTTGTGGCCGGGCGTATCAAGCAGGTTGATGACGTGGTCGCGGTACAACATCTGCATCACGCTGGAGGCGACCGAGATGCCGCGCTGTTTTTCGATTTCCATCCAGTCGGACGTGGCGTGGCGCGTGGCTTTGCGTGCCTTCACCGAGCCTGCGATCTGGATCGCGCCGGAAAAAAGAAGCAACTTTTCTGTCAGCGTGGTCTTGCCGGCGTCGGGGTGCGAGATGATGGCAAAGGTGCGGCGGCGGCGGGTTTCGGCGGTGAAGGACAAAAGCGGTTTCCAGTGGATCTAGCCCTGCAAATGGGCCGGAATATTTGAATTTTGGTGAAGCACCCGCAGCACATTGACGCGTGCATTTTCGGTGCGATAGAAAATAACGTAAGGAAATTGGTTCAACGGCCAACTGCGTAGTCCGGCAACACCCAGCTTCAAACTGTAGCGCGGCGAGCCGGTTGCAGGGTACTGCTGGATATGCAACAGCGCGTCATCCAGCCGCCTGGCCAAATCTGCCACCATGTGGGGCGCCTCTTGCAAGTAAAAAGCCCGTGCGTCAACCATGTCGCGCAACGCGCGACACTGCACATTCAATGGTTTCATGCAGTAGGATGCCCGACCTTGTCGATCCCGGCGGCAACGCCTGATTCAGCCAGAAACGCGGAACGCAAATCGGTCCAGTTGCCCGCTGAATCGGAGTTGATGCCCTCCTCGATCAGGGCCTTGAAGCGCTCAGTTTCGGCCTGCTCTTCATCTCGCCGCATCAAATCTCGGACGTATTCGCTCGACGAACTGTAGCCACGGGCCTTGACGCGATTGTCGACAAAAGCCTTCAAGTCATCCGGCAGTGAAATGTTCATGGTGACCGTGGTCATATCCGGATTTTAGCTGAATTGGCAAAGATTGCCAAAGTTGGGCGTCACGCCACGATCGCGCCTTTTTGGCCAATCTGGCAGGAATCCGTTAGAATTCGAGCCTTCCGAGGAGCGATGCAGTTCAAACCAGTTGAACGAGGCTCGGACAGCGTGAACCGGGGCATACCAGGCCATGGTTCACCGCACCAACTGCGCTCACCCACGGTCCTGTGAGGTGAGACTTCCCAAAGATTCTCCCGGGCTTCACGTCGCAGGCGTCGTGGTTTTCAAAATCATCTTTTGGAGTGAGCTTGTGAACGCCATCTTGAAACCCATCAAAAACCAGGACTACGCCATTGCCGACCTGAGCCTTGCCGCCTGGGGCCGCAAAGAGTTGAATATCGCCCAGACCGAAATGCCGGGCCTGATGTCGATCCGCGAAGAATTCGCCAAAGCCAAGCCGCTCGCTGGCGCACGCATCACCGGTAGCCTGCACATGACGATTCAAACGGCCGTCCTGGTTGAGACCCTGCAAGCCCTGGGCGCCGAGGTGCGCTGGGCGTCCTGCAATATTTTCAGCACCCAGGACCACGCCGCCGCCGCCCTGGTGGCCGTCGGCACGCCAGTGTTTGCCTACAAGGGCGAAAACCTGGTCGATTATTGGGACTACACCCATCGCATTTTTGAGTTCGACGGCAAAAAGGGCACGGCAGGCGAAGGCCCGAACATGATTCTGGACGACGGCGGCGACGCCACTTTGCTGATGCATTTGGGCTCATTGGCCGAAAAAGACCTGAAAATCGTCGCCAAACCGACCAGCGAAGAGGAAATTTGCCTGTTCAACGCCATCAAGGCCAAGCTCAAGGTCGATCCGACCTGGTACAGCCGCCGTTTGAAGAACATCGTCGGCGTCACCGAAGAAACCACTACGGGTGTGCACCGCTTGAATGAAATGTCGGCCAAGGGCACACTAAAGCTGCGCGCCATCAATGTGAACGATTCCGTCACCAAGAGCAAGTTTGACAATCTGTACGGTTGCCGCGAGTCCCTGGTGGACGCCATCAAACGCGCCACCGACGTGATGATCGCCGGCAAGGTTGCCCTGGTGGCCGGTTACGGCGACGTGGGCAAGGGCAGCGCCCAGGCTCTGCGCGCCCTGTCGGCCCAAGTTTGGGTGACCGAAGTGGATCCTATCAACGCCCTGCAAGCGGCGATGGAAGGTTACAAAGTCGTCACCATGGAATACGCAGCAGACAAGGCCGACATTTTTGTGTCTGCCACCGGCAACAAAAACGTCATCAGTTACAAACACATGGCGGCCATGAAAGACCAGGCCATCGTCTGCAATATCGGCCATTTTGACAATGAAATCGACGTCGCTTCGCTGGAAAAATGCAAGTGGGAAGAGATCAAGCCGCAAGTGGACCACGTCATCTTTCCGGCTGTAACGACGAAGAAGGGCAAAACGCCATCCAAACGCATTATTCTGCTGGCCAAAGGCCGTTTGGTAAACCTGGGCTGCGGCACGGGCCACCCGAGTTTTGTGATGTCGTCCAGCTTCGCCAACCAGACCATTGCGCAGATCGAACTGTTCACCAAACCCAAGGAATACAAAGTCGGCAAGGTCTACGTCTTGCCCAAACATCTGGACGAAAAAGTCGCCCGTCTGCATCTGAAAAAGGTCGGCGCCATGTTGACGGAACTGACCGACGAGCAAGCTTCCTATATCGGCGTGAGCAAGGCCGGCCCGTACAAAGCCGATACATACCGTTATTGATTCGGTTGCTGTGAGAGCTGACCAACTGCTGCTGCAACGCCAGCTTGCCACTTCGCGCTCCCAGGCGCAGCGCCTGATCGGCGCGGGCGTCTTGTGGCGCGCCGAGTCCGGCGGGGCTGCGGCAGGCACTGGTTCTGATTCGCCCTGGAAACGCATCGCCAAAAACAGCGATGAC
>JANMVT010000052.1:0-9876 GCA_031392945.1 Rhodoferax sp.
CAGGCTGTACATCACGGTGTCGCGAATGCTGCCGTCACGGCGCAGGGCGTGGCCGCGAATCACGCCATCCTTGCGCGCACCCAGACGTTCGATGGCATTTTGCGATGCGTGGTTGAAATTGTCGGTGCGCCAGCCCACCACGTGGCAGCCCAGCACCTCGAACGCATGGGTCATGAGCAGCAATTTGCAGGTGGTGTTGACGTGGGTGCGCTGCCAGCGTTTGGCGTACCAGGTGTAGCCAATCTCCACGCGCTTCACGGCGGGAATGATGTCGTGGTAACTGCTGCAGCCCAGCACGGTACCGCTGGCCGTATCCAATATGGCGAAGGCAAAGCGGTTGCCGGCTTCGCGCATGGCCAACGCGTCTTCAATGTATTTGCGCGTCTGATCTGGCTCCGGCACCGACGTCACCCGGATCTTCCACAACTCGCCATCGGCAGCCGCCGCGCGAAGGCCGTCCTCATGGGCAAGGGACAGGGGCACCAGCTTGACGCCGCGCCCTTCCAGGTTGACAGGTTCTACAAAAGCCATGACCGGTGAGCCCCTTAGCGGTTATGCCGCTGCATGAACACCAGTTTTTCGAATAGTGTCACGTCCTGTTCGTTTTTCAGCAGGGCACCTACCAGCGGCGGCACTGCCACTTTGTCGTCCTTGCTCTGCAGGGCTTCGAGCGGAATGTCTTCCGCCACCAACAGCTTGAGCCAGTCCAGCAACTCGCTGGTCGAGGGTTTCTTTTTCAGACCTGGCAGATTGCGCACGTCATAAAAGGTCTTCATGGCCGCTGTCAGCAGCTCTTTTTTCAGGCCGGGGAAATGCACGTCGATGATCTGCTTCATCGTCTCGGCGTCGGGGAACTTGATGTAGTGGAAGAAACAGCGGCGCAAAAAGGCATCCGGTAATTCCTTTTCGTTGTTCGAGGTGATGAACACCAGCGGGCGGTGCTTGGCGCGCACCAGTTCGCGGGTTTCGTAGCAATAGAACTCCATGCGGTCGATTTCACGCAGCAAATCGTTGGGAAACTCGATGTCGGCCTTGTCGATTTCGTCGATCAGCAGGGCCACCGGCGCATCGGCCGTGAAGGCCTCCCACAACACGCCCTTGACGATGTAGTTGTGGATGTCCTTGACCTTCTCGTCGCCCAGCTGTGAGTCGCGCAGACGGCTGACGGCATCGTATTCGTACAGGCCCTGCTGCGCCTTGGTGGTCGATTTGATGTGCCATTGCAGCAGCGGCATGGTCAAGGCGCCGGCAACCTCTTCGGCCAGCATGGTTTTGCCGGTGCCGGGCTCGCCCTTGACCAGGAGCGGGCGTTTGAGGGTGATGGCGGCATTGACCGACAACATCAGGTCTTGCGTTGCAACGTAATTTTTGGTGCCTTGGAATTTCATGGTTTTGGAAAAGTGTCAGAAAAGGGCGATGGGGAAACTGGATCTGGCTGGTGTCTGGATTATCGGAGAGTTGCTTTGAAACCTGCGGCCTGAAACAGGCTTGCAATCAAGGTGGAAGGGGCCTGCTGCCGCCCGATATAATCGATGGCTTGATTTACACCTATCACTGCTTGATTGTCCGCGCAAAATGAAGAAACTGCTGTTGCCCCTGTTCGCTCTGGTTGTCACGTCCGTGACCGCCATTTCCGCCATTGCCCAGGATGTCAAGGGTGACGCCAAAGTCGGTGAAGGGAAAATCGCCATGTGTATTGGCTGCCACGGCATCGTTGGTTACCAGGCCAGCTTTCCCGAAATTTACAAGGTGCCCAAAATTTCCGGCCAGGGCGCGAAGTACATTGTCTCGGCCCTCAACGCCTACAAAAAGGGTGAACGCAAACATCCCACCATGCGCGGCATTGCCGATTCGCTGAGCGACCAGGACATGGCCGACGTGGCGGCGTATTACGAAGCCCACGGCGTGGTGGCAGGTGATGCCGCCCCCGGCAAGGCCGCAGACGGTTCTGCCAAAGCGGCTGAACTGGTGAAAAAGGGCGCCTGCGTCACCTGCCATGGCGACAGTTTCAGCAAACCGCTGGATCCGACCTACCCCAAAATTGCAGGCCAGCACGCGGACTATCTGTTCGTTGCCTTGAAAGCCTACAAGACTGAAAACAACCCCCAAATGGGCCGCAGCAACGGCGTGATGGCCGGAATTGCCAAGCAGTTCACCAATGCTGAAATGAAGGAACTGTCGGCCTACATCAGCAAATTGCCGGGTGAATTGAAGGTTGTGCCGCAGGCTAAATTCCGTTGAAACTGCTTGCCGCCAACGAAAAAGCCGCTCTTGAGCGGCTTTTTCATCTGTATTCCCTTGAGGAATATGAATAGTTTGCTATTTTAAATATAGCATATTTGATTAAAATTTAATCAAATCAACGGTCTAATCCCGCGTTGCACGCCGTTGGACGCATGCAATGTACGCGTCTCCATCCGGCGGGCGCCCGGCGCGCTGGCTCTCCCAGACCATCGTGCCCAGGCATTCCATCGCAGCGTGGTGCGCATCGTGCAATGAGTCCAGTCGAGCCGTCAGCAACTCCACCGCCTGGCGAATGCCGCGCGGCTGGTCGATGCTGCACTGCTCGCTGATGGTCAGGTGCATGGACAAATGCAGGAAGGGGTTGGACTTGCCTGCCTCCTCCACTGCCATTTTCAGCAACGCTGCATCTACGTCGGCGAAGTCGCCATGGTATTCCGGGTGTTCGTCAAGCCACAGGCTGGCTATGGTTTCAATCGCCTCCAGAGGCTGGTTGGCTTGGGTTTTGGCGTAAACAGCGCAAAAGAAGCGGCGCACGTCGGCTTGCGAAGGTTGAAACAGCATGGTTTTAATTGTCGCCGCTCCCGGCGGCCCTGGCGGCATGCTGCGAGGCAATCACAGATGAAGCTCGCCAGCGCGCCACAAAACGACGCTTCCAACCATGCTAAAGTGATTTGCGGTTCATTTGCCACGCTGTCAGCTTGCATGAATCAACGCACCAGGAGAGCCTCATGTTTGGACGATTTTTATTGCTGTTGGGCGGGCTGGTCTTGATGGTCGGCTGCGCCTCTGCGCCCGGAGCTGCCACGGGCGACATCGTGATGGAGGAGTTCCGCGTGCCAAGCGATGCTGGCATGCAGATTTATGTGCGCAACAAACGCCCGGCCGGCATGACGCAGTTCTCGCCGGCCAAGACCGTCATCTACGTGCATGGCGCGACTTACCCGTCCGAGACGGCGTTCGATCTCAAGCTTGACGGGACGTCGTGGATGGACTACATCGCGCAGCGTGGTTATGACGTGTATCTGCTGGATGTTCGCGGCTACGGCGGCTCGACACGTCCCGCGCAGATGGACCGGCCCGCCGGCGAAAGCGCGCCGTTCGCCGGCACCGAAGAAGCCATGCGCGATGTCGATGCGGTGGTCGAATTTGTGAAGAAGCGCCGCGGCATTGACAGGGTGAATTTGCTGGCCTGGTCGTGGGGCACGGCGATCATGCAGTGGTACGCCAGCCTGAACAGCCACAAAATAGAAAAACTGGTGCTTTATGCGCCGGTGTGGATTCGCCAAACACCCTCGTTGGTGCAGGTCGCGCCCGGCCCAATTGAGGCCTATCGTTCGGTCAGCATGGCGCAGGCAAAGGCGCGCTGGCTGGCCGGCGTGGCCGACAACAAAAAGGCAGACTTGATTCCTGCGGGCTGGTTCGAAGCCTGGGCCGCCGCGACTTCCGCCACTGACCCCGTGGGCATGAAGCAAAATCCGCCGGTGCTGCGCGCGCCCAACGGCGTGGTGGCCGACGGGGCCAAATACTGGGCCAACGGTGTGATCCCATGGAAGGTCGAGGACATCAAGGTACCCGTGTTGCTTGTGAAGGGCGAGTGGGACCTCGATACGCCCGCTTACATGGCGCAAGCCCTGTTTCCGAAGCTCACCGGCGCGCCCTACAAGCGTTATGTTGAAATTGGCGAAGGCACCCACACGCTGATCATGGAAAAGAACCGCATGAGCCTGTTCCGTGAGGTGCAACTCTTCCTTGATGAGAGTCGCGCGCCTGCCAAGTGAACCTCTCCCTTGTGAAGCTCGGGTCAAATCGCGTGAGGCGCGGTGGCTGACATTGCGTCCCGCCATTCATTGAGTCCCCCATTTTTTGAGCAACCCATGATCGACAAAATCGCCAGCAGCATCGACGTCGCATTGCAGGGCATCCAGGATGGCGCCACCGTGATGATTGGCGGCTTCGGCACCGCCGGCATCCCCGACGAGCTGATTGACGGCCTGATTGCCCAGGGCGCCAAAGACCTTACCGTAGTCAACAACAACGCCGGCAATGGCGACATGGGCCTGGCCGCCCTGCTCAAGGCCGGGCGCGTGCGCAAGATCATTTGCAGCTTTCCGCGCCAGGCCGACTCTTACGTGTTCGACGACCTGTACCGCAGCGGCAAGTTTGAGCTGGAACTGGTGCCGCAAGGCAACCTGGCCGAGCGCATCCGCGCGGCCGGCGCGGGTATTGGCGCTTTTTTCACACCCACGGGGTACGGCACCGAACTGGCCAAAAACCGTGACGGCACTTTGAAAGAAACCCGCGAAATCAACGGTCGCAATTACGTGCTTGAATACCCGATCTACGGCGACGTGGCCCTGATCAAGGCCGAGCGGGGAGACCGCTGGGGCAACTTGATGTACCGGATGGCGGCGCGCAACTTCGGCCCGGTGATGGCCACCGCTTGCAAGAAGACCGTTGCCACCGTGCACGAGATTGCCGAGCTGGGTGAGATGAATCCCGAGCACATCGTGACGCCCGGCATTTTTGTCCAGCACATTGTCAAGATTGGCCGGGTCGCAACGCAGGCCGGGGGCTTCAAGGCGCCGGCGTGACGGTGGCAGCCACTTTTTCAGAGAGAAATTGGGCCTTAGCCCTCGTGGATATTAAATGAGTAGCTATAAAAAACAAAGCAAAGACGAATTGGCCCAACGTGTGGCCCGGGACATTCCCGAAGGCGCCACGGTCAACCTGGGCATTGGCATGCCGACGCTTGTCGCCAACCACATGGCCAAAGGTCTCGAAGTGCTGCTGCACAGCGAAAACGGCATTCTGGGCATGGGCCCGGCGCCTGCTGCGGGGCAGGAGGACTACGACCTGATCAACGCGGGCAAACAGCCAGTCACCCTGCAAAAGGGCGGCGCCTTTTTCCACCATGCCGACAGTTTTGCCATGATGCGTGGCGGCCATCTGGACATCTGCGTGCTGGGCGCATTTCAGGTGTCGGCCACGGGCGACCTGGCCAACTGGAGCACGGGCGAGGCGGGCTCGATTCCGGCGGTGGGTGGCGCCATGGACCTGGCCATTGGCGCCAAACAAACCTGGGTGATGATGGATTTGCTCACCAAAAAGGGCGAGAGCAAAGTCGTCAAGAACTGCACCTATCCTCTGACCGGCATTGGCTGCGTCAAACGCATCTACTCCGAGCTGGCCACGCTGGACTGCACGCCGCAAGGTTTGCGCCTGGTCGACAAAGTCGACGGCTTGACCCATGCCGAGCTTGAGAAACTCATAGGCCTGCCCATCTCAGCGTAAATGGGACGGTGTGAATCCACGTAATATTCGTTCTGGCCCTGCCTGTCGAAGCCCTTTTTCATTATTTCCCTGAGAGAACTTCCATGAACCAAGCCTTTATCTGCGACGCCATCCGCACCCCTTTCGGCCGCTACGGCGGTGCCTTGAGCAGTGTGCGCACAGACGACCTGGCCGCAGTGCCGCTCAAGGCCCTCATGGCGCGCAACCCGAATGTGGACTGGCTGGCCGTGGCCGACGTCATCTACGGCTGCGTCAACCAGGCCGGTGAAGACAACCGCAATGTGGCACGCATGGCGAGCCTGCTGGCAGGCCTGCCGATGGAGTTGCCCGGCAGCACGGTGAACCGCCTGTGCGGCTCTGGCATGGACGCGGTAGGCACGGCAGCGCGTGCCATCAAGGCCGGCGAAGCCAGCTTGATGATAGCGGGCGGTGTGGAAAGCATGAGCCGCGCGCCCTTCGTTATGGCCAAGGCCGAAAGTGCCTTCAGCCGCAACGCGCAGATTTTCGACACCACCATCGGCTGGCGTTTTGTGAACCGGCTGATGAAAGAAAAATACGGTGTGGATGCCATGCCGCAGACCGCTGAAAACGTGGCCACCGACTACAAAATCAGCCGCGAAGACCAGGACAAGATGGCGCTGGCCTCGCAACTCAAGGCCGTCGCGGCGCAGAAGTCCGGCTTCTTCAACGCAGAACTCACGCCAGTGACGATCCCCCAGAAAAAGGGCGACGCCGTCATCGTCAGCAAAGACGAGCATCCGCGTGAGACCTCGATGGAAGCGCTGGCCAAACTTAAAGGCGCAGTCACCCCCGAAGGAAGCGTGACAGCCGGCAATGCCAGCGGCGTCAACGACGGCGCCTGCGCGATGTTGCTTGCGACTGAAGATGCCGCAAAAAAGAACGGCCTCACGCCACGTGCCCGTGTGGTCGGCATGGCCACTGCCGGTGTGCCGCCGCGCATCATGGGCATTGGCCCCGCGCCTGCCACGCAAAAAGTGCTGGCGCTGACTGGCCTGAAGATCGAACAGATGGACGTGATCGAACTCAACGAGGCCTTTGCCGCGCAGGGCCTGGCTGTGTTGCGCCTGCTGGGCCTGCAAGACGACGACCCGCGCGTCAACCCCAATGGCGGCGCGATTGCGCTGGGCCATCCGCTGGGGGCGTCGGGTGCGCGTCTAGTGACCACAGCCACCAGCCAGTTGCATCGCATCAAAGGGCGTTACGCCTTATGCACCATGTGTATTGGTGTGGGGCAGGGCATTGCAATGGTCATCGAGCGGATTTGACGGGTACAGAGCAAGACGTGACTCTAAGGCCCGCAACCGATAGGAGCTAAATAACGATGTGTGAAAAATCTAAGGAAGAAATCGACGCGACCAAAATAGCAATTGAGCGCTACCGAAATATTATTGGGTACCTACAGTACGAAAATAGCATGTACTGGACTCGCAGGGGCCTGATGTTGATTGCCCATTCAACGCTTTTTGGCTTTCTCAGAGGGTACTGCAGGAAATTGGCCCAGAGCAGTCATGGTTCGACATCACACTGGCGGCCAGTGTAAGTATTGTCGGCTTGCTTTTATCAATTCTGTGGGTCCGCTTGCTCGACGGTTCGCGTTGGTGGATCGAGCGATGGCATCAGGTTCTGCTCGTGTTGGAACCCACAGCGTATGGAACCATAGAGGTGTTTCGCGGGGTTGTTGGCGCATCTGCAGACAGCAGTCCACATCAACGAACACGAGGCGTTGCTAAGCAGCTTGCAGTAAGCTCCACGAGCGCTGCTAAACCCCCAGCACCACTAACTGATTCGCCCGCGCCTCAGGCACGCAGGCCAGCGCCATGCCTTGGTCCAGCGTCACAAAACGCGCATCGTGCGCCACGGCGAGCGTGAGCAAGTAGACGTCGGTGAGCTGCGTTGGGCGCACGGTGTAAGACCAGTCGATAGCCTTTGTAGTGGCGGTGTTTACGTCATCAGCCCAAAATTCGTGCAGCGGGTTTTGCATCGCTTGCTTTAAGCCCGTCACGACTTGCTGCATCGGCAGCCGGTTTGGGTAACTGGGTTGCGACAAGACGCGGATGCAGCCGTTCAGGGTAATTGGGCAACTGGCCCACCCTGCGTCACCATGGGTTTGCAGCCATTGGGCTGTCAAGCGGTGGTGGATGTGGCTGGCGTCCAGCAGGGCGATCAAGATGCTGGTGTCAAGCAGGGAGCGCACGGCGGGCCGTCAAACGTGAATCCACGGCCAAGCAAAGCGCCAGTCAGGCGCCAAGCTCGTCACGCAGTGCGCGGACCATGTCGTTGGTGACGATATTGCCGCCGCTGGTCAAAGGCGAAAAGCCATAGACGGGCTTGGGCTCGGACACCTTGTGTGCAGAGATGGGTGCATCGGAATACGGCAAGCCGATGGCGATGGCACGGCGCATTACGTCCGATATCACCCGTCCCGCAGTGGAGTGGCCTGACTGGGCCAGCGCCTTGGCGGCGGCGAGCACGTCTGCGTCAATGTCAAGTGTGGTGCGCATGTGGTGATTGTATCTGATGCATTGGCATCAGGTGCGAATTGTTTTAGTTATTCGGCCGACCAGCGATTCCCGAACCGTTGACTTGAAAATGACTTTTTCCGCCGCATTCCCAAGGGCCGATTTCAGCAAAAGCTGCTACAACTGCAATACTCAAGACAAAGGACCGTGAATGGCAAACACTTTGGGATGGATTGGTTTGGGCCGCATGGGCGAGGCCATGGTCAAGCGCCTTTTGAAGGGCGGTTTCCCTGTCAGCGTGTGGAACCGCACGGGGTCCAAGGCCTTGCCGCTGGTAGACTATGGCGCGACGGTGGCCGCAAGCAAACAGGACCTGGCAAGCTGCGAAGTCGTCTTCACCATGGTCTCGACCACGGACGATCTCAAGGAGGTCTTGTTCGGTGCAGGCGGCCTGGTCGCAGGCAATGCCAAACCCAAAGTGGTGGTGGACAGCTCGTCCATCTCGCAGGAAGGCTCGGCCGAAATCCGCGCAGGCCTGGAAGCGCTGGGCGTGGCCTACCTGTGCACGCCCGTGTCGGGCAATGCCAAGGTGGCCAAGGCCGGTAAATTGCTGATGGTCTCCAGCGGCCCGCGTGCCTTGTATGACAAGGCCGAGCCCTACCTGCAAGCCATGGCGCGCAAGGTCATGTGGGTGGGCGAGGGCGAACTGGCCCGCATCTGGAAAATCGCGCACAACACCATGTTTGGCGTGGTCATCCAGAACCTGTGCGAGATCACCGTGCTGGCTGAAAAAGCCGGTATCCCGCGCCACGTGTTTCTGGAATCCATCAACGACTCGGTTTTAGGGTCGATGTACACGCGTTACAAAACGCCGGTGCTGACCAACCTCACGTTTGAACAGGTGACGTTCACGCCCAAATTGCTGCTCAAAGACATGGACCTTGGCATGGCCACGGCCAAGACCTATGGTGTTGCCATGCCCGCCGCAGCGGCCACGCGCGAGTCGGTCGCACGCATGGTGGCGAGATCGACGCTGGATGGCCATGACAACGTGGACTTTGCAATTTTGTTGCAAGAGACGGCCAGAGACTCGGGCCTGACCCTGGTGTCCGAGAACAAGGTGATAGACGACGGGCTGCAAGGTTGAACGCCATGAAACGCACCCTGATCCGCAACGCCACCATCATTACGATGGACACCCAGGGTGACCTGCCGCGCGGCGACATTCTGGTCAGTGGCGACAGCATCGTCGAGATTGCGCCGCACCTTGCGGCCGATGACGCCGAGCTCATCGATGCGGCGGGTTTCATTATCATCCCCGGCCTCATCAACGCCCACATGCACACCTGGCAGACGGCGCTACGTGGCCTGGCGGCGAACTGGACGCTGCTGGAGTATTTCCAGAAAATGCATGCTGGTTTGGCGACAGTGTTCACGCCTGCGGACTTGAACATCGCGACGGAAGTCGGCGCATTGAACCAGTTGAATTGCGGCACCACCACCCTGGTGGACTGGTGCCACAACAACCCCACACCCGCGCACAACGACGCGGCGATTGAAGGGCTGACCAAGAGCGGCATCCGCGCCGCCTTCATGCACGGCACACCCAAGCCCGACCCCAAGCCGGGTCAGCAACCGTTCTGGGAAGTGCGGCACCCCCGTGCCGAGGTGGAACGGCTGTTGAAGCGGCATCAAGGCAACCCGCTGCTGAGTGTTCACGCCGCCGTGTTGGGCCCGCATTATTCGACAATGGATGTTGCCCTGCACGACTTTCGCATGGCCAAAGACCTGGGCCTGATCGCCTCGATGCACCAGGGCGGCGGCCCGGCCCGCACGCCCGACGGTTGGGAAAAGCTCGAAG
>JANMVT010000061.1:0-18423 GCA_031392945.1 Rhodoferax sp.
GCATTCGTCCTTGCCTGAAACCCATGCCAACAGCGGCGTGGATCAACCCACCGCCAGAGGAAAGGAAACCGACTGAAACAGCACAACCCTGCACAGTAAATTTATGAAGCAAGGTGTAGCAAAGTCATTGACACGTTCCGACGCGGCAATATTTGCACCTGCTTGCAATGATCGATCTGCTTCGTTTAGTGAGTCACTAACAACCTTCGGAATTCGGTAGCTCGAAAACACTTTTGGTGGCTTCGGGTAAATGCGAACAACATCGCGCCAGCGGTCTTGATCGGAGTCGTAATTTTCGAAACCAATTTGTGCAGTTTCCCCCACAGGAATTGATTGACAACTAGGGCATTTTCCAACCAAGACCATGGATGCGTAAGGTTCACCAACTTCATCGTCGTATCCGCTTCGTTCGGCACGGCCAGATTCAGATGCAGCCACCTTGGCTTTGCACCAAGGGCAATCAACATAAATGTTCTCTGGATAGCTGTAGCCATAGAAAGTCCCAACTCAATATAAGGAGACAGCACGCTATCTCTCCAACTCGGCATTTGTCGACCTGACATTGCCGCCCAAACTCTCCGCAATCCCGCACGAAGCAAGGCTGCAGATTCACTGCTACCCACTATAGCCTGCCCCACCCCAGCGCCCCCGGCGCGCGTCTGATGCGGCCTCGAAGCACGCAAAGGCTCTGGGTGAGGGTCTCGCGCAGCGAGACGACTCAGCCGCGCACTGTTTGAGCCGAAGGCGAGTTTGCGCGGCGGCCCGGAGACTGCGTACTGGAGATGGTTGCCCGACGGGCCCGCAGCAGTTGCGCGCCGGGGGTGCTGGGGTGGAGCGGGCGGCGACGTGCAATCCGTTAAACAGCCTGAGGCCAGTTGATTTGCACTTTTCGGCTGTTGGCAAGACAGTCGCGCAGGTAAAGGTTGATGAGGCTCTGGTACGGAACGCCAGCCTCATCGGCCATGCCCTTGAAATACGCGACAACATCTTCGGAAAGCCGCATCGTGACCGGCTTCTTCAGCTTGGACGCGTAAGGGTTTTTGCGGGACTTCAGTTTGGAGAGATCGTATTCGGCTTTCATGGCTATCGGCCTCGATAAAACGCGCTTTCGCGCCGGGTTGCTTTGCGGGCTGAGATGATGCGGATCACTGCGCCGTGCTGCCGCTCGCAATGGCAGACGATGAGCAATTTCGCTCCCGAGCTCATGCCCAACATCAGGAAGCGCTCTTCCTCGGACGAGTGGTCCTCATCAAAAAACTGAATGCCAAATTCATCGAAGAAGACGGTTTTGGCCTCTTCAAACGAGACCTGACGTTTCTTGATATTTGCGGCGGCTTTAGACTCATCCCATTCGAATGCAATCATAAGTACATTGTATTTACAAATGCTGGCAAGTCAAGCCAGCTTGACAGCCAACTTGGCCGCGCTTACCGCCGCACAGGCTTCTGAGAAAACACAGGCAGCCGCTTTTCCAGAAACGCGTTGAAGCCCTCCTGCGCGTCCGGGGTGACCGTGGCCTCAGCCATCACGGCGGCGACAAAGTCATAGGCCTGGGGCTGCGCCATGTCGATCTGGCGATAGAACGCCGCTTTGCCCATGGCTTTGGACAATGCGCCGCCGCGGGTGGCGCGCCAGATCAAGTCCAGCGTGGCGGCGTCCAGGTCGGCGTGCGGTACGCAGCGGTTGATCAGGCCCCATTCGGCGGCCGTCTTGGCGTCGATCGGGTCACCTGTCATGGCCATCTCCAGAGCGCGTTTGCGGCCCAGATTGCGCGCGACTGCGACAAGGGGCGTGTGGCAAAACTGGCCGGCCTTGCCGCCGGGTATGGCGAACGACGCCTGCTCTGACGCCACCGCCAAGTCGCAACTGGCCACCAGCTGACAGCCGCCCGCCGTGGCCAGCGCATGCACTTTGGCGATGACGGGCTGGGGCATGGCCTGCATCGCGTCCATCATGGCGCGGCACACGTCAAACAATTCGCGGGCTTGCGCCAGGGTGACACCTACCATGTCGCTGAAGTTGTGCCCGGCGCTGAACACCGGGCCGTTGGCGGCGAGGATCACACCGCGCGCATCGGAGTGGCTGACTTCTTCAAACGCCAGGTGCAACTCGCGGATCATCGGCAGCGCCAGCGCGTTGCGTTTGTCGGGCCGATTCAAGGTGATGGTGGTGATGGCGGCGTCGCTGGTCACCAGCAGATTCTCGTAGTTCATGGATCACCAACTTTCGGTTTACTATGTTATTAATAGCTTACTACGCATATTCCACGAGGGCAAACGGTCTATTTCATCACCAAACCCGGCGCAATCACGGGTTGGGTGGCTCCGGCGGGCAAGTCGCCATCGTTTCGCCCAAGCGGATGTCGCGCCCCGGTGACCAGGCTGGATTAAAACGCAAATCCCCCTTGGGGAACAACATCACGACGGTGGAGCCCAGCAAAAACCGGCCCATCTCGTCGCCCTGTTTCAGATGCACCTGAGGGTCCGGGTAACGCCACTGGCGCAGGGCCGGCAGGCGCGGCGGGTTGACGACGCCATGCCAGACCGTGGCCATGCTGCCGACGATCGTCGCGCCCACCAGCACCAGGACGAAGGGGGCCTTCACCTCACCTTCGCCCTCGAACACACACACCAGGCGCTCATTGCGCGCGAACAAGCCGGGCACGCCGCGCGCGGTCACCGGGTTGACCGAGAACAGCTCACCCGGCACATACAACATGCGCATCAGGCGGCCGTCGCAGGGCATGTGGATGCGGTGGTAGTCGCGCGGGCTCAAATACAGGGTGGCGAAATGGCCGTCCTGGAATTCGGCGGCAAGTTTTTGCTCGCCCGCCAGCAAGGCCGTGGTGGAATAGTGGTGGCCCTTGGCCTGGAAAATCTGGTCGGCTTTGATGGCACCGAACTGGCTGATGGCGCCGTCCACCGGGCAGACTAAGTCGGCCTGCGCCAGCGGCCGCACGCCGTCTTTGAGGGCGCGGGTAAAGAAGTCGTTGAAGCTGGCGTAACTGCTGATGTCGGGATTGGCTGCCTCGGCCATGTTCACGCCGTACTTGCCCACAAACCAGCGGATGATGCCCGTTGTGACAGCACCCCATTTCCCCGAGGCGACGACGCCGCCGAACGCGGTGATGGTCTGCTTGGGCAAGAGGTATTGCAACCCCACTTTGAATCGGTCGGACAAGGGCAATCCTCTGAGGGGCAAATGGAGAGGCATTGTACTGGCGTAAAGTAGGGCCAATGGTCACCAATTCACCCGCCAAACCGACCCGCAACGACACCCAGCATGAACGCACCCCTGTCCGCCGAGCAAACTGAACTGCTTCAGAAAAAAGAGCTGCTTGCGCTTATCCGGCGAGGGCTGGAGCCCGTTTTACCCAAACACGCCTTGTTGTGGCAGCACGAGGACACGACGCCGTTCGAATGCGACGGCCTGACCGCCTACCGCCAGCGCCCGCTGCTGGTGGCGCTGCCCGAAACCTCGGAGCAGGTGCAGGCGGTGCTCAAAGTCTGCCATGCGCTGAATGTGCCGGTGGTGGCGCGCGGCGCGGGCACGGGGCTGTCAGGCGGGGCCATGCCACACAAACTCGGCGTGACGCTGAGCCTGGCCAAGTTCAACAAGATCCTCAAGCTCGACCTGCTGAGCCGCACGGCCGTGCTGCAATGCGGCGTGCGCAACCTGGCCATCAGCGAGGCCGCCGCGCCCCTGGGCCTGTATTACGCACCCGACCCCAGCAGCCAGATCGCCTGCACCATCGGCGGCAACGTGGCCGAAAACTCGGGCGGCGTGCATTGCCTGAAATACGGCCTGACGGTGCACAACGTGCTCAAGGTCAAAGGCTTCACCATGGAAGGCGACCCGATCGAATTCGGCAGCGACGCGCTCGACGCCCCGGGCTACGACCTGTTGGCGGTTGTGATTGGCTCGGAGGGCATGCTGGCTGTAACCACCGAAGTCACCGTCAAACTCATCCCCAAACCCATGCTGGCGCGCTGCATCATGGCCAGTTTTGACGACATCCGCAAGGCCGGTGACGCGGTGGCTGCGGTGATTGCGGCGGGCATCATCCCGGCGGGTCTGGAGATGATGGACAAACCCATGACGGCGGCGGTCGAAGACTATGTGCACGCCGGTTACGACCTGACGGCAGCTGCGATTCTGTTGTGTGAAAGCGATGGCACGCCCGAAGAGGTCGAAGAAGAAATCGGCCGGATGGCCGCTGTGTTGACGGCCTCGGGCGCCACCCAGATAGCGATCAGCCGTGACGAGGCCGAACGCCTCAAGTTCTGGAGCGGCCGCAAAAATGCCTTTCCGGCCAGCGGGCGCATCAGCCCCGATTACATGTGCATGGACAGCACCATCCCGCGCAAGCGCCTGGCCGACATCCTGCTGGCGATCTCGGAGATGGAGAAAAAATACGGACTGCGCTGCGCCAACGTGTTCCACGCCGGTGACGGCAACCTGCACCCGCTGATCCTGTTCGACGCGAATGACGCCGACCAGTTGCACCGCGCCGAACTGTTTGGCGCCGACATCCTGGAAACCAGCGTGGCCATGGGCGGCACCGTGACGGGCGAACACGGTGTGGGCGTGGAGAAACTCAACAGCATGTGTGTGCAGTTCACCGCTGCCGAGAACGAGCAGATGTTTGGCGTCAAACGCGCCTTCGACCCCAAGGGCCTGCTCAACCCCGGCAAGGTGATTCCGACTTTGAACCGCTGCGCCGAATACGGCAAGATGCTGGTGCGCGGCGGGCAGATCAAGCACCCGGATTTGCCGAGATTTTGAACTATTGAGGGCTGGGGTGTGCCGTTCAACGCGCGCTGAAAGGATCAGGTCGATGGGGTGCTCTGCGCAGCGGCGTAAAGGAGGAGCGAAGCGGGGGACAGCCGCGGAGCAGAGTACCCCGTCGGCCTGATCCCACCCCAAAACGTGCCCCAAGGCTGATCTCTCAGGCTCATACCTCGTCGGACAAGGCTCATTCGGCACAAACAGCCGGGCGGGCATTAAAATATGTTGCAATATGGATCTATATACAGTATTCTTATCCATCAATTGATTCCGATCACCGACAACCAATCATGACACTCGCACCTGCCGCCGTTGATTTTTCGAGTTTTGTCGCGGGTCGGAAGTTCAAGACAATCTTGGCCGACCCGCCATGGCAGTTTCAGAATCGCACGGGCAAGATCGCACCCGAGCACAAAAGACTGAATCGCTATGGCACTTTGACGCTTGAGGATATCAAGTTGTTGCCGGTCGCCAGCGCTGCCGACGACACTGCCCACCTCTATCTTTGGGTACCCAATGCGCTTTTGCCTGAGGGATTGGCCGTCATGGCGGCGTGGGGCTTCAAGTACAAATCAAACATTGTTTGGCAGAAGATTCGCAAAGATGGCGGGCCTGATGGCAGGGGGGTAGGCTTCTATTTCCGCAATGTGACCGAGATATTGCTGTTTGGCACACGCGGGAAAAATGCCAGAACGCTTCAACCGGGACGCACGCAAGTGAACATCATGTGCACTCGCAAACGCGAACACTCGCGCAAGCCAGATGAACAGTACCCGCTCATCTCATCATGCAGTCCGGGACCCTTTTTGGAAATGTTTGCGCGGGGAAAGCGCGACGGCTGGACAATTTGGGGCAATCAGGCTGACGAGAGTTATTCGCCAAACTGGTCAACCTATTCCAACCACTCCCAATCCCCTGCTGAATTACAACTCGCCCTCGCCTGACGCCGCAGGACAAGCCGCTTATTCAGAGTTTGTCAGTCTCTTCACGCAGTTCGTCATCCGACTGCTGGTCAACCTTGGCCTGATCAAACACGACAATCGAGGCGGGCAGACCAATCAGCAGCAGCGGACACGGATTGCCGACGCCACGCCCGACACGGTGAATCAACTTTTCCCAATGCGTAGTCGCCTGTCCGAACTTGTTTGAAACGAAATTGTCGGTCCAGGCTTTGGCAAACGCGATGGGCTCCTTGTTACGTTCCGTTCGCTTCAAGATATTTGCGCGCTGCTTGGGTGTTGGGATCACCCCGTTTTCTTCCAGTTTGGCCATCGAATCAATGCCACGTTCAAGTGCAAATCGATTGACCGTATTCCACAGTGAATCTTGCAAAGACTTCCCCCGAGTCACGATCACACCGACACTGATGGCGCCTTCGGCGTGAAGTCGCTTGAAGTTTTGTTTCTCCGCCGCCAGAACCAATGATCTCGGTAACGGGCAAGTCAACATCGTTCAAAACCCGAACAACTTCTGCCAGAGCCGCAGAAAACTCCCCAAGAAGGATTGACTTTGCGTGGGAAAGAAAGAGGACATCAAACCCCTTGGCTTTCAACGATTCGATGGGGTTTGGCTTTACGCCGTCACTGCTCATTAAACGATCACTGCGGCATCACGCCAGGACAGCGGTCGACTGCGACACACCTTTTGGCGCCGCAATGCCCAGACGATCCAGCGCCGCTGCCAATTGCCCCACAGTGCGGTCAACGTTGTGCCATTTCTCCAGGCCGAACAGGCCGACGCGGAAGGTCGCGAAATCTGCGCCTTCGTCACATTGCAGGGGAACGCCTGCGGCAGTTTGCAGGCCCTCGGCCAGAAACTTCTTGCTTGACTGGATCTCCGGGTCGCTGGTGTAACTGACCACCACGCCAGGTGCCTTGAAGCCTTCTGCGGCCACGCTCAAGATGCCACGGCTTTCAAACAGTTTGCGCACGCCTGCACCCAGTGCGATTTGCTCCTGGCGGACTTTGTCGAAGCCGTAGGCCTTGGTTTCTTTCATCACGGCACACAGGCGCGTCAACGCGTCGGTGGGCATGGTGGCGTGGTAGGCGTGGCCGCCGCCTTCGTAGGCTTCCATGATCTGCAGCCATTTTTTCAGGTCACAGGCAAAACTGGTGCTGGTGGTGGCTTCGATGGCCGTGCGGGCACGCTCGCTGAGCATGACCATGGCGCAGCAGGGCGAGCTGCTCCAACCTTTTTGCGGCGCCGAAATCAGCACGTCCACACCGGTGGCCTGCATGTTGACCCACATGGCGCCGGAGGCAATGCAGTCCAGCACAAACAGGCCGCCGACTTCATGCACCGCGTCGGACACGGCTTTCAAATAGTCATCGGGCAGGATCATGCCGCAGGCCGTCTCGACGTGCGGGGCAAACACCACGGCGGGTTTCTGCTCGCAGATGGCGGCCACTACCTCGTTGATGGGCGCGGGAATCCAGGGCGACTGTTTCCCCGGCGCCACTTTGCGCGCCTTGAGCACAGTGGACTCTGAGGTGATGCGGCCCATGTCAATGATCTGCGTCCAGCGGTAGCTGAACCAGCCGTTGCGGATGATCAGCACCTTTTTGTCATTGGCAAACTGGCGCGCCACCGACTCCATGCCAAAGGTGCCGCTGCCAGGCACCAGCACGGCCGAGCGCGCTGCGTAGACTTCCTTGAGCATGCCGGAAATGTCTTTCATCACGCCCTGAAAGCTTTTGGACATGTGGTTCAAGGCGCGGTCGGTGTAGACCACGGAAAATTCGAGCAATCCGTCGGGATCAACGTTGGGTAACAAGCCGGGCATGGAGGCCTCCTGGTTTGGGTGCTGGGTACTGGATATTGGCCATTGACCAAGGCCAAGGCGGGGCAGGCAGCTTAGCACGATGCGTGTGGCATCGTGCGGCCAAGGATTGTCTTGGGCGGCGGGCCGGGGCGGCCGGCGTTTCAGCGTGTCGGTTCGCGCGGCGTGTCCCCGCCGCTGAGCAGGTACAGGCCAAACAGGATGACGATGATGCCGTCCACAAACAAGGTGGGGCGCAGCGGCATCAGGGGCAAATCATTCCAGCCCATCGCAACGATGACGCACAAGCCAAGTTTTTCAACGGCGGCCGCAATGACGATGGGGCGGCGGATTTCAACATGGCTGGCGGCATACACCAGCAGCGCGCCAAAACAAAACGCCATCAGGCCCCAATGTTTGGTGAAGGCCACGCCGGCATTGATGCCAACGTCCAGCCCCAACAAGCGCAAAGTCACCCAGGGCAAAAAGAACATCACGATGGGCAGCATGGTAATGATGCCGGTGATGTAGAGGATCTTGGTGAAATGCTTGACGATCATGCTGTACTCCAGTCAATTCAAGGCCTAGTACCCCGCCACAGAAATTTCGAAACATGAAAGCGCGCTTTCATGTTGTTTGGCAATCTCTGTGGCGGGGTACTGGGCTGCAACAATTTGTTTCGGGGCTGTTTTTACCACGCATCGATGGTCAGGCGCGCGGGCAGCGGCAAAATTTTGGCCGATTGCAGGCCGCGCAGCAGCCAGTCGCGGGTTTGCGCGGGGTCGATCACGGCGTCAATTTCAAGGTGGGCCGCCATGTTGATGGCGCTGCCTTTTTCGTAGTGCTCGGCCACCAGCGTCTGGAATAGCGCCTCGCGTTCGGGTCCATCCGGTACGGCTTCCAGTTCCTTGCGAAACCCCAGGCGCACCGCGCCCTCCAGCCCCATGCCGCCAAATTCGCCCGTAGGCCAGGAGATGGTGAAGGCGGACGCGGCAAAACCGCCCGCCGTCATCGCCATCGCGCCCAGGCCATAACCCTTGCGCAGCACGACGGCGAGCAGCGGCACACGCAGGTGCGCGCCGGCGATGAACATGCGGCTGACGTGGCGCACTTGCGCCAGCTCTTCAATCTCGGGCCCGACCATGAAGCCCGGCGTGTCGACAAAACTGGCGATGGGCAGGCCGTGTGCGTTGCACAACTGCATGAAGCGCGCGCATTTGTCCGCCGCGTCCGCGTCAATCGCGCCACCCAGGTGTTGCGGGTTGTTGGCGATCACGCCGACCGGCCTGCCTTCGATGCGGGCCAGCGCGGTGTGGATGCCTTTGCCAAAACCATCGCGGACGGGCAGCAGGCTGCCCGCGTCGGCCACACCGGCCATGGCTGCGCGGGTGTCATAAACGCGCAGGCGGTTCTCGGGCACCACCTGGCGCAGCGCTGCGGCGTCTGGCGCTTTGCCCGCTTCGGGTGGAATGGCGCCCTGGAAGAACGACAGGTAATGTTTGGCCGCTGCCACGGCCTGCGCCTCGTCATCCACCAGGATGTCGATCACGCCGTTGGCATGCTGCACGCTGCTCGGGCCAATCTGTTCCGGTTTGAAGGCGCCCAGGCCGCCGCCCTCGACCATGGCCGGGCCACCCATGCCGATGTTGCTGTTGCGCGTGGCGATGATCACGTCGGCGCAGCCCAGCAGGGCCGCATTGCCGGCGAAGCAGCGCCCGGCCACGATGCCCAGCACGGGCACCGCGCCATTGAGTTTGGCGAAGCTGGCGAAGGTGTGGGTGTTCAGGCCCGCCACCTTGGGTGCGTCGACGTCGCCGGGGCGCCCGCCGCCGCCCTCCGCAAACAGGACGACGGGCAGTTTCTGTTCCAGGGCCAGGCCCAGCAGGCGGTCCGTCTTCTGGTGATTGCGCATGCCCTGTGTGCCGGCCAGCACGGTGAAGTCGTAGGCCATGACGACGCAGCGCGATTTGTCAGCGCCAAACAGGCTGGTGTTGACGCTGCCTATGCCGGTGACCATGCCATCAGCCGGCGTGTTGTCGATCAAGTCGTCCAGCGTGCGCCGCCTGGTTTGGGCGGCAATCGCCAGGGCGCCATACTCAATGAAGTTGCCTGGGTCGATGGCCTCGTCACACAGGTCGGCGATGTTTTCGCGGGCGCTGCGGCCGCCAGCGGCGTGGCGTTTGGCCATGGCCTCCGGGCGCTGGGCGTCCAGGCCTCGCGCATGGCGATCCAGAACCCGTTGCAGATCCGGCCGTTGCAAATCCGAGCGCTGCGAGTTGGCGTGGTTCGATTTCGCGTCTGGCTGGCTGGTTGATGGGCTGAGTGGCCCAGGCGCGGGCTTGCCAGGCGTCTGGGCGCCCGGAATTCCGTTTTGAGAGGTGTTTTGTGCCGTTTGCCCTCGTGGAATATGCGTAGTTAGCTCTGAATATAATAGCAAATCACCTTCGTTGACCAGCTCGCCAGCGGCGAATTGCAGGGTGCTGACGCGTCCGTCAAAGCCCGCGCGCACCTCGTGCTCCATTTTCATCGCTTCCAGGATCGCCACCACGTCGCCCGAACGAAAGGATGCGCCGGGTTCAACCAGCCACTGGGCGATGGTGGCTTGCAGGGGAGAGCGGATGGTGTGGTCGGTCATGCCGCTATTTTGCGGCACGATCCAAAAACGCGGCTCAATCGCGCCCGGCCTCGATGATCTTGTGCGCCAGCAGGGCCGGGTTGGTGAAGCAGACCTCATGGCTGCCGTGCCCCTCCACCAGGCGGAACAGCCCGAGTTTTTCCGACAGGCGGGGGTGCCATGGCAGGCTGTGCGGCAACGCCGTGTCCTGCTGGAAGTTGATATAGGACTTGCCAATTTGCAGGGCCGCCAGCTCGGTCTTCAAGGCGATCCTGTCAGTGAAGGTCTTGTACGGGTGCGGGTTGAGTTTGGCGTAGGCGGCTGTTGCCGTGGCCTCGTCGGCGTCGTTGATGAACGCTTCGCGCCAGACCGGTGGCGGCAAGCTTACGGCGCCGCCGCCAGCCGCCGCGATGGCGTCGAACATGCCGACATACATCGGCGGCACCATGTCGTTCAGGCACTCGCCATTGAGCGGCACAAAGGCGTTCCAGTAGACCAGGCGCCTGATGCGCCCAGGCGCGCGGTCCACCGCGCCCGAGATCACCATGCCGCCATAACTGTGCCCGACCAGGCGCACATTGTTCAGGTCGTTGGCCGCCAGAAAATCAAGCAGCGAGCCAATCGCGTCGTTCAGCCCGCTGGTGGCGCGGCTGTCCCCGGCGCGGTTGCCCGCCAGCGTGGGGCAAAACACGGTGTGGCCGTTGTGGCGGATGTGCTCGGCCACGGGCTCCAACTCGGCGCCGGTATGCCATGCGCCGTGAACCAGAACGTAGGTGTCAGTCATGCAGTCGTCTCCCAATTTGATTTGCCTGCCAGGCCCGCCCCGGCGGGTGCCGGGACGTCTATGCTAAGGACAAATTGGCAATGGCGCAAATCAGGCCAACCGCAGCGGCGGCGGCGGGCGCCCAGCGCGCCAGGCACAAACCCTTACGCAAGGCTGCGTATTGCAATACGCGCCCGGTTTGCCTAATATTGCCAAGCTTCCATCCTAAAACTTTCCCATCAATGCCGCAAGGAGGTTCTGACATGCGCACATTCCCCAGCACCGAAGTCACCTGCATGCTGCCCGTCAAGGACATGGCGCGGGCGCGCCGGTTCTACGACAACTCACTCGGCCTGCAGGCGGTGGGCGGCAAGCCGGACGGCAAATTTGTCTACCGCTGCGGCGGTGCCGAAATCGCCCTTTTCCCCAAGCCGGAGGGCACCAAGGCGCAACACACCGCCCTGAGCTTTCGCGTTGCCGACATCGGCGACGCCATCACCCAACTCAAGTCGCGCGGTGTGGCCTTCGCCGACTACGACTACCCCGGCCTGAAAACGGTCGGCCACGTCTGCGTGCTGGGTTCTGAAAAAGCGGCCTGGTTCGAGGACACCGAGGGCAACATCCTGTGTCTGCACGAGGACGTGGCATGAGCAGTCGCGAGCCCGCGCCGATGTACCACGCCGGCGCGCGGCGCCTGCAGGACGCGTTCGACACGCGCCGCCTGGCCGACCGGCTGCACGAGCGCCTGTCGCGCACCGCCTTCACACCCGAGGACACGGCCTTCATCGCCAGCCAGGCCGTGTTCATGCTGGCCACGGCGGACGCCGATGGCTGGCCGGAATGTTCGTACAAGGGCGGCGTGCCCGGCTTTGCCCGGGCACTTGACGAACACACGCTCGCTTTTCCCAGTTATGACGGCAACGGCATGTTCCGCAGCTTGGGCAATGTGCTGGTGAACCCCCGCGTGGGGCTGTTGTTCATCGACTTCGAGCAGCCCAGGCGCCTGCGGGTGCAGGGGCGCGCCGCCATCGACGCCAACGATCCTCTGCTCAAGACTTTCGAGGGCGCGCAGCAGTTGGTTCGGGTGCAGGTGGCGTTGATTTTTCCGAACTGTCCGCGCTACATCCACCCCGTGAAACGTGCGGCCCTGTCAGACCATGCGCCGCGCCTGGGGCACAGCCCGCCGGACGCGGCGTGGAAGCAGTTTGAGATGTTCCGCGACGTGTTGCCGCGCAGTTGAAATTGCTACGTAATATATAGCTATAAATGCATACCCAACGCGGGCTATTGGCACTTTTTTCGTCTTAAGCACGGAAAAACCCGATTTCCGCCCGGTTTTGGCGCTGTGGCATTTCACCAAGGGCCAGCGCAAAACCAGCTTCCCCCGCGCCTGCCCCACGCGTATCATCGTGCCTGGCTACAGACTGTTACTGGCGCTTTTTGCCCGGTCGTGTCCCTAGGAGCAAATCCCATGATCAACCCCCTCGCGTCACGATTGACGCTGCAAATCGCCCTGGTTTTTCTGCTGGGCCTGGCGGCCTGCGGGTCTGGCCCAGGCCAGGGCGTGAGCAGCGGCCCACCCAAGGCCGACCTGCAATTTGTCGATTTGCAGGGCTTTGACCGCGACTTGTACGGCTCGCTGTCGGCGCCGTTGCCCAAAGTGGATGTGGCGTTTTATGACCGCATCACGCCCAGCACCATGCCTGACCGCCTTCAGTCCTGGATGGCCGCCGTGGAAAAAGGCGGCGGCAAGGTCACCATCGTGCCGCCCAAGCCCACCGTGACGGCCAAAGACCCCTTCTTGCTGATCAGCATCGTGACTTCGCTTTGGTCGGCCTCGAAAATGGCGAAAGAAATGTCGACCAAGGCCCAGTTTGCCGCTGCCGAGGCCTATGACGCCCAAATCCTTCTCAAGCAGGACGACAAAGGCGACCAGGTGGTGGACAAAGTGGTGTTTGTCCAGCGAAAGAAATGAGTTTGGCTGGCACCGCTGTTGTTTGTCTGGAGACGTTTGCCTTGAGATCCTTGATGTCAATTTCCCCGTCGTCTTTCTTTCGGCCGTCTTTCCGGCCGGCTTTGGGCCTTTGCGTGCTGGCGCTTGGCCTGGCCGGTGCTGCCTTGCCCGCGCCAGTGCTGGCGCAAACCCAGGCCCCCAGCGCCCAGCAAATGATCGAGCAGCTCAAGGCCCCGCGCACGCGCAGCCTGCGCAATCTCTCGGTTGAAGAGGTTCCCGGCACAGCGGCAGATGGCGCCGGCGCGTCAACACCGCTGCCCGCAGGGCCGCCTTCGGCCGAGACTGCAGCGGCTGCGGCCGGCCGGCCATCCCTGTCCCTGCTGATCCAGTTCGACTTCAACTCCGCGCGTGTGCGCCCCGAGAGCCAGATGGCCTTGTCCAACCTGTCGCAGGCCCTGCAGTCGCCCGAGCTGGCGGGTTCAAAATTCGCAGTCGAGGGCCACACCGACGCCAAGGGCAGCGCCAGTTACAACCAGAAACTCAGCGAAGCCCGCGCGCTGGCCGTGCGTGAATTCCTGCGCCTGCAGGGTGTGGGCGAAGCCCGCCTGGTGGCCAGCGGCAAAGGTTCGACCGAACTGGCCAACGGCGGTGAGCCCTTCGCGCCCGAGAACCGGCGCGTGCGCATTGTGAACCTGGATTGACGGGTCGCAGCCTTTGCCCCGCAGCAGACGTCCCCAAAAGCCGAGCCACATGAAAAAATGCCCCCAAGCCCTTGTGCGCATTGCCAGGACAGCTTCCAGATCAATGGCGGTTTCAACACTGCTGGCCGCCGCTGTCTGGCTGCCATTGGGCCATGCGCAGGCCCAATCCGGCTTGGCGCGCAACCCGGTTGAAGACCGCAACCTGCAAGTTCAGGCCGTCGCAAAGCCTGCGGCCGGGCAGTTGGCCAACAACCTGATCCTGGTCGGCGCCAACATCGACCGCGAAGACGAAGTCGCCTACAGCGCAGTGGATGCGCAGGCCGTGCTCGACAAGATGGAAGCCGCCGGCAATGTGGCCAACATCATGATTCTGGACGCCTGCCCCAACAACCCGTTCACACGCAGCATGCGCAGCGGCCAGGCCGGCCTGGCGCAGATGGACGCGCCGGTGGGCACCCTGGTGGCGTATGCCACGTCGCCCGGCGCGGTGGCCGGCGACGGAACGGGCGCCAACGGCCTGTACACCCAGCACCTGCTCACCGCCATCCGCCAGCCCAGCAGCAAGGTCGAAGACGTGTTCAAGCAGGTGCCCTGGGAAAGCACCTCGCTGGAAGGTGATTTCTATTTCACGGGCGGGCCGGTTATTCTGGTAGTGGCTCCAACGGTCGTGCTGGCGCCGTCCCAATCGGCGCTGGATGCGGGGGTGGAGTC
Organism: Rhodoferax sp.; assembly: GCA_031392945.1. Classification (GTDB taxonomy): domain Bacteria; phylum Pseudomonadota; class Gammaproteobacteria; order Burkholderiales; family Burkholderiaceae_C; genus JANYCG01. The sequence goes on from JANMVT010000061.1 coordinate 14,290, forward strand.
CGCGCTGTGGGATGCGGTCAAGGGCAGCAGCCTGCCGATTGAAATCCGCGCTTACCTGAACCGCTATCCGAGCGGCCGGTTTGCGGCTGACGCGAATGCCCGTCTGGCGCAGCTGCAGCCGGGGGTCGCACCGACTCTGGAGAAGGCACCTATACCGTTGCCTGCGCCCGCCATGGCCGCGCCAGCCCGGATTGCCCCGCCCCGCCCGGCGCCCGTGACGACCAGCGCGGGCTTCACATTGGGCGACAAATATCGCTACCAGGTGACCGACAAATTCCGGGGCGAGGTGGTTCGCAACTACGCGCAGAGCATCGACAAGCAACTTGGCAATGGAACCCTGGCGATAAACGGCGGTTCCCAGCGTTGGGATGCCCTTGGCAATCCTCGTTACACCAAAAGCACCGATCAAGAAAGGATTTTTTCCGCTGCGTATGTTTACGTCCCCCCAATTTTGCAAGCCGGCGCCAAGACTCCGCTGGACTACGAGGTCGAGCATAAATTCACCGATGGGAGGTTGCTGACCGAGGTAAACAGGGGCACGATGGTGGTCAAGGGCCAGGAAAAGGTCAGGACACCGGCGGGCGAGTTCAACGCGTGGCGGGTGGAAATTAAAGTCGATGGGCAACTCAGAGGCAAGGCCGGCAGCTATTTTTGGCATTTCACCGGCTGGTACGTGCCCGAGTTGCGGGCTTACGTCGCGTTCGATGACTGGTCGCGCAATTCCAACGGCACGACCAACCGCAATGATCACCACGAACTCACCAGCCTCTCTGTGCGCGGCGCCGAAAACCTGGCGCAACGCTGAATGCCATCCTGATGAAATGGCTGGATCGCCTGGGCCACCGCGTCGGCGCCTGGCCTGCCCGCAAAGTCACCTGGGGCCTGGTGCTGGCATTTTCTGGCTGGGTCGTTCTGGACGTGATGGTGTTCCAGGTCACCAGTGGCCTGGGCAATTCGAGCTTCGACGCCATGGTCCGCGCGCGCGTGTATGCCGCAGCGCCGGACCCGCGCATCGTGATCATCGACATCGACGAGGCCTCGCTGGCGCGCATGGGCAAGGAGTTTGGCCGCTGGCCCTGGCCGCGCGACACCCTGGCGACGGTGCTGGACCACATTGAAAAACAGCAGCCCGCAGCCGTGGTCTGGGATGTGCTTTTTTCAGACGCAGACCGCATGAGCCCCGGCGGCGACGCGGCCTTCAACGAAGCCGCGCAGCGTAGCGCGCACAGCCATTTTCCGGTGGTGCGCCTGCCTGCGGCCAATGACAAATCGAGCCAGCTCACCCAGGCCGCTTTGCCGGGCCTGTGGCTGGCGGCAACTGCTGCGGCGGTGAATCCGTCCGTGCGTCCTCCGGGCAGTGCCGGCGGGCCGTTGGGCAGTTCCACCGTCGCGTTGATCCCGCCCGCCCTGCCCGCCGTGGCGGCTGGCCGCCTGGGCTTCAACAACGGTTATGTGGACGCCGACGGCGTGTTGCGGCGCTACCGCTACCTGGAACCGCTGGCCGATGGCACGGCGATCCAGTCGATCGCGCTGAGCGTCTTGAGTACTACTAATTCAATAGCATACAATGTCCATCGGACGAGGGCAAACGATGCATTTGGCACCTCAACACCGCAAAACGGCCTGATCGCCTGGCGCAAACACGCCAAGGCCTACCCGCACATCTCGTTCGCCGACGTGTTTGCAGAGGCCGAGGGCGACAGGCCCAGGGCCGCCGTGCCTGCGTTTGCCGGCAAGGTGGTCATCATTGGCTCCAGCGCGCCCAGCCTGCATGACATCCACCCCACGCCGCTGTCGAGCATGCAAGCCGGGGTCGATTCGCTGGCCACGGCCCTGGACAACGGCTTGAACCAGCGCCATCTGGCCGAGTTGCCGCGCTGGCTGCAAGCCGCGCTGGCCATTGCGCTGTGCGTGGCCCTGGCGCTGTGGGTGCAGTTCAAAAGCGCGGCCTCGCTGGCGCCGGCGCTGTTCGCCCTGCCGGTCGCCCTGCTGGGCATCAGTTATTTGAGCCTGAACGGTTTGCCGGTGTTTCTGGATTTGCACCTGGCCGCCGGGCTGGCCCTGGTGTTTTTGGCGGTGCTGCGCGGCTGGAGCACGCTGCGGCGCAACCACTGGTGTTCGCCGCCGCCACGGTCAGGCCCGGCCAGCAGCCAGGGCCTGGCGATTTGGCCCTGGGAGCGCCAGCAGCCCTGGCTCGAAGGCCCGCTGGACCGCCTGATCGACGCGGTCGAGCGCCACGCCCCGACTTGCCGCGTGGTCGCCTGCGACGCCAGCGTGAGCTGGCCCGCCACCCTGCGCTGGCCCGAGCTGGCGCGCTTCGCGGCGGTGGTGGGGCCGCAGGCGGATTTGCTGGCGGCGCGCGCCAAACTGGAGCCGGTTTTGAAGCGGCTGGCGCGGCGATCCATCGAACCGCTGCTGCTGGAAAACCAGCCAGACCGTGAAAATCTCGCAAAAAGCATTTTCAAGGCATGGTCAAGCCTGCAAAAAACAGTTACAAGCGTGGATGTGAATGCGCCATGACTGGCAGCTAGATGGCAGCAGTGGCAAAGTGCATGAAAGGCGAACGATGAATTTGAAACCCTGGCCAAGCTGGCTGGCGGCGCTGGCCGCTGTCGCCCTGCAAACCGGCCTGCAAGCGGGCGCCTGGGCGCAAACGCCCGGCGCCACCGTGCCAGGCCAAACCCTGACCACCTTGCGCGCCACCGAGCTGCGCAGCGACAAGCTCGGCGCCGCACCGGTGTTGCAGACCGTGGCAGCCGGGGCGACATTGCGCCTGGTCAGCGTCGAAGGCGGCTGGGCGCTGGTGGAAGCCGTGTCTGCCACCACCAACCCGGCGAACGGGACGAATGGCGCGAAACCATCCGGCTGGGTGCGCGCCAGCGCGGTGAACTGGCAAGCCGGGCCGTCGGCAGCGTCCACCCTGCAAAGCGGGCGCGAGTCGGGCAACAACACGGCCCTGACCCTGGGCGTGCGCGGCATGAGCCCGCGCGTGAACCGCCACGCGCTGATCATCGGCATCAGCCGGTACGCCGATCCGGCCACGCCGCCCCTGCCCGGCGCGCGCATCGACAAACAGTCTGCCACGCAAATGGCGCAGGCCATGCAGGTGCCGGTGAGCAACATCCGGTATTTGCAGGACGAAGAGGCCACCGGCGCCAGCATCCGCCAGGCCTTGCAGGAACTGACCGACAAGGTGCAGGACGGCGACCGCGTCTTCATCCACTATTCGGGCCACGGCACGCGTTACAACGACCCGCAGGCCGGCGGCTGCATCGAGGCCCTGCTGGCCTACGACGGCGGCCAGAGCGGCACCATCACCAACCACGAGATGGCCGACATGCTCAAGACCATCACCAACAAGACCGACAAGCTGTTTGTGATGTACGACGCCTGCCATTCCGGCGGCCTGGTGGCGGCGGCCTCGTCGGTGCGCACACGCGGCTTTGCCAACCGCAATGATGAAGGCCTGCTGCGGCCCAAGTTTGCCAGCATCACCGAAGAATGCGGCCGCCCGGTCAACGTCAAGACCCGCAACCTGGCGGTGGAGCAGACTGCCAAAGGCGCCCTGCCGCAGGACATCATCCATGTCAGCGCCTCGCGCGACAACGAGATCAGCTTCGACGATGAGCTCAAGGGCGGCCTGGCCACGCAATTCATGCGCGACTGCATGCTGCGCGAAGCCAAGGACCTGGACGGCTCGGGCGCGATCAGCATGGAAGAGATCAAAATCTGCGCCCAGGAAAAAATCAACAAACGCATGGCCAATGACGCCAATTACAAGGCGCACAACCTGGTCCTGAACGGCAATGCGGCCTTTGTGCCGGCCTGGTTCAGCCAGGCCAGCGCCACGCCCGTGGTGATGGCGGTGGCCCCGGCTGCGCCCACACCCACCAACCGCCCGGGGGAAACACCGCCCTTTGCCGCCGTGGCCGGTGCGCTGGGCGCCACCGCACCGCTGGCCGCCGTGACCGCTGCGCCGGCACCGCCGCCCGCGCCCGTCGCCCTGACCGGCGAGCAGGCCTTGCGCCAGATGTTCGACCAGCGCGACGCGAAGCGACGCGTGCAAGTCACCGCTGGCAACAGCAAACTCAAAATCGGGCAGGACGCGCTGGATCTGTCGGTGCAGTCCGACCG
>JANMVT010000066.1:0-1978 GCA_031392945.1 Rhodoferax sp.
GATTGGATCAAACCCTATTATCAATTGGAGTTCCATGAACCGCGCAAACCGAGTCATAGCCCACACCGGCGCCAAATACCCCATCGTGCAAGCCCCCATGGGCTGGATTGCGCGCACACAACTGGCCTCGGCCGTGTCACGCGCGGGGGGGTTGGGCATCATCGAAACCTCATCGGGTGAAACGGAAAACTGCCAAGTGGAAATCACCAAAATGAGCGCCATCCAGCGTGAGGAAGGCTTGCCATTTGGCGTCAACTTGCCGATCCGTTTCCTCAAAGACGACGCCATGCTGAAGTTTGTCTGCGCCAGTGGGGTGAAGTTCGTGACAACCTCAGCGGGCAGCCCCGCCAAGTTCATTGCGCCTTTGCATGACGCCGGCATCATCGTTTACCACGCCGTTCCCACTGTGGAAGCGGCCATGAAGTGTGTTGATGCCGGCATTGACGGCCTGGTGGTGGAAGGCGCAGAAGGCGGCGGCTTCAAGAACCCCGAAGAGGTCTCCACCCTGGTGCTGTTGCAGGCGATCCGTGCCCGCGCCGATGTGCCCATGATCGCCGCTGGCGGCATCTGTGACGGGCGCGGCATGGCGGCAGCCTTTGCGCTGGGTGCCGAGGGCATACAGATGGGCACACGTTTTGTGAGCTGCCTGGAGAGTCCCGTGCACATCAACTACAAAAACGCCATCATCAACGCCAAAGAAACCGGCACGCTGATGCTGAACAAAAAATCGACGCCCTGCATACGGGCACTGAAATCGGGCCGCACCCTGGCGATTTACGAGGAGGGGGTGATGTCTTTCGAAGCCATGAAAGGCATCCGAACGCTTTATTTTGAAGGCGACATGGAGGCCGCGCCCGCACTGGCCGGGCAGACCGCAGGCCTGATTGACTCGGTCAAATCCGCCAAACAAATCATTGACGACACGGTGGCCGAGTTCTTCGCCATCACGGCACGGCTGGGGGCGCTGGCGCAGTCGCGCGCCTTTGGCTGAAGCGGGAATCGCATTGGCGGCCCCGAACATATGCTACAAATTAAGTAGCTATCTACGCATATTCCACGAGGGCAAACGGCACATTTGATCACCCAAACGGGTGTTGGCCGGCGTTTTCGGCGGTTGCGGCCAGTTGGGGCCAGGTTTCTAGACTGCCAGCATCCATTCATGCGCCGGGTCGTTCCTGAATACCCAAAAGCGATTCGGCCCGGCCATGACATTGAGGTAATACAGGTCGTAGCCGTGCGGCGCCACCACCGGGTGGTAACCGCGCGGGACCATCACCACGTCATGGTCTTCCACCGCGCAGGCTTCGTCGATGCTGCGGTCGTCGGTATAGACGCGCTGAAAGGCGAAGCCCTGGGGCGGGTTGAGGCGGTGGTAATAGGTTTCTTCGAGCTGGGTCTCCACCGGCGGCGTTTCCATATCGTGTTTGTGCGGCGGGTAACTCGACGCGTGGCCGGCCGGGGTGATCACTTCCACCACCAGCAAATGGTCCGCCGTGGGGTCGTCATGCGGCAGGATGTCGCAGACATAACGCGTGTTGGAGCCCTTGCCGCGCACGCTGCGGCGCATGTTGGCCGGGTCGAGCAGGCGCGTTGCGCGCGGCGTCTTGCCGGCGGGCGCGCTGCACAGCGCCACCTCGGCGTTGCGCACGGCCCGAATAGCCACCTCACAACCGGCGCCAACATACAGCGCGGCGGGCGAAACCGGGTCAAACACGCTGTTGCGCTGGCCCAGCTTGTTGTAGGGCGTGCCGTCCACCGACACGTCAACGGTGCCGGTGAGCACCACCACACACAGTTCGCGCCTGGCGGTATTCAGGGTTTGCATTTCATCGGCAGCCAGGCGCAGGGCGCGAAATCCGACGTGCGTCCAGCCCGCGCGTTCGGGCGTCACGTTGACGATTTCGCGGCCCTGGGGGTTGGCTTTGACAAGCAGGCGGCTGACCACATCAGGCTCCTTGATCGAGTCGGTTGACGATTG
>JANMVT010000077.1:0-2708 GCA_031392945.1 Rhodoferax sp.
TCTTGAGCAGCGGTTCCCGCAACGCCTTGGCCATACCCTCTGGGTCGGGCAGCAATTCCGGGTCCTTGCACATGCTGGCTATCAGCTCCGTGCCGGCGTTGGTGGTCAACAAGATCAAGGTATTTTTGAAGTCAATGAAACGCCCTTCACCGTCTTCCATGAAGCCTTTGTCGAAGACCTGGAAGAACATCTCGTGCACGTCTGGGTGGGCTTTTTCCACTTCGTCCAGCAACACTACGCTGTAGGGCTTGCGGCGCACGGCTTCCGTCAGCACGCCGCCTTCACCATAACCCACATAACCGGGTGGCGCGCCCTTCAGCGTGCTAACCGTGTGCGCTACCTGGTACTCGCTCATGTAGATGGTGATGAGGTTCTGCTCACCGCCGTACAGCGCCTCCGCCAGCGCCAGCGCGGTTTCCGTCTTGCCCACGCCCGAAGTGCCGGCCAGCATGAACACACCAATCGGTTTACTCGGGTTGTCCAGCCCCGCGCGGCTGGTCTGGATGCGCTTGGCAATCATCTCCATGGCGTGGTCCTGCCCGATCACGCGCTGAGCCAGGGCATCTGCCACCTTCAGGATGGTCTCGATCTCGTTGCGCGCCATGCGGCCCACCGGGATGCCCGTCCAGTCGCCCACCACGGCGGCCACGGCCTGGTAGTCGACCGTGGGAAGGATCAGCGGGGTTTCGCCCTGCAGAGCCGCGAGCTTGTCCTGTACGACCTTGAGTTGGGCAAGTTGCGACAGGCGTTCAGTTTCGCGGTCAGCATCAGTCAGGCCTTCTGCCACGGCTTCCGCTGTGGCTGCGGCTTCAAGGGCACTGCCGGTGCCTTCCACCGGGCGGATGCCGGCGCGCAGCTTGGCGCGCAAATCCAGAAGTTCATCCACTAAAGCGCGTTCCGCGTTCCAGCGTTCGTCCAGCGTGGCCAGCCGCAGCCGTTCGCCAGCCAGTGATTCGGTGGCCTCAGCCTCACGCTTGCCGATGTCGATGCCAATGGCCTTTTCGCGGCCGATGATGCCCAGTTCGGTCTCCAGCGCCTCGATGCGCTTGCGGCAGTCGTCCACCTCGGCGGGCGTGGCGTGCAGGCTCACGGCCACACGGGCGCAGGCGGTGTCAAGCAGGCTCACGCTCTTGTCGGGCAACTGGCGCGCGGGGATGTAACGGTGGCTGAGTTTGACGGCGGCTTCGAGCGCCTCGTCAAGAATCTGCACCTTGTGGTGTTTCTCCATGGTGCTGGCCACACCGCGCATCATCAGGATGGCCTTGGCTTCATCGGGTTCGTCAACCTGAATGGTCTGGAAACGACGTGTGAGTGCCGGGTCTTTTTCAATATGTTTTTTGTACTCGGCAAAGGTCGTGGCACCGATGGTGCGCAGTGTGCCGCGCGCCAGCGCCGGCTTGAGCAGGTTGGCCGCGTCACCGGTGCCGGCCGCGCCGCCGGCGCCCACCAACGTATGCGTCTCGTCGATGAACAGGATGATAGGTTTAGCACTGGCCTGCACCTCGTCAATGACTGATCGCAGCCGCTGCTCAAACTCACCCTTCATGCTGGCGCCAGCCTGCAGCAGGCCGACGTCGAGTGAGCGCAGTTCAACATCTTTCAGGCTCGGCGGCACATCGCCGCGCGCGATGCGTTGGGCAAACCCTTCAACCACTGCGGTCTTGCCCACGCCGGCTTCACCGACCAGGATCGGGTTGTTCTGGCGCCGGCGCATTAGGATATCGACTACCTGGCGGATTTCGTCGTCCCGGCCAACAATCGGGTCCATCTTGCCGCTGCGCGCCTGCTCGGTCAGGTCAACGGTGAACTTCTTCAGCGCCTCCTGCTTGCCCATTGCCGCCGGGGCAATGGCGCCGCTGGCCTCGCCGGGGGCGGCACCGCCACTCACGGACGAACCGTCACTGGCGCCTTGGCCATCTTCGGGCGAACCGGCCACGATCTTCTCCAGCGAGTCGCTCAAGTCATCGGGCTTGACCTTCTCGAACTGGCGCGAAATCGCAAACAGGGCATTGCGCAGAAAGGTCGTCTTGAGCATGCCCAGCAGGACATAACCAGAACGCACTGCACTGTCGCCAAACATCAGTGAGCCAAAAACCCAGCCCCGTTCCACGGCATTGGTGATGTTGTCGGAAATATCCGAGATAGAAGTAGCGCCTCGCGGAAGCCGGTCCAGTGCAGCGGTGATGTCCTTGGCCAACGCGGATCCGTCGAGGCTGTAATGTTTGATGATCCTGTGCCAATCAGAGTCCTGGCTCTGAATGATTTGCGCTACCCAGTGTTCAAGCTCGACAAACGGGTTGCCTCGCAATTTGCAGAATACCGTAGCCCCTTCCACTGCCTTGTAGGCCAAGCTGTTGAGCTTGCCAAACACCGCGACACGATTGATTTCAGCCATGTTGTTCCTTCTTATGACGTAATAGCAGCCAATTCCCTGACGCGCCCGGCAAGCGCGGCACCAGCATCAATTCTGCCGCCATCGGGCGATTTTTCATACCCATCCATGATGTCCATCCCAAGCGGCCAAAGCGCCCTGGCTGGCAGGGTCTGACCTGATCCGGCTTCAGGCTGAGTTTCAAGTCCCAGCCAAACTCAAGCCCCACATATTGCTCTACCAGTGCCACGACAGCGGGCAAAGCATCACCGCCTGGCAGCAGGGTTTCAAATACCGAAGAGTCCAAAGGGCCTATATGAACCCGGAAATTGTGCTG
>JANMVT010000118.1:0-2457 GCA_031392945.1 Rhodoferax sp.
GGTTTGCGGCAGGAACTTGCCGCTGGACGTGGCCGACAGCGAGACGAAGAAGTTGGGGTTGTCTTTGGCGCGTTGCATCAGCACGCGGCTCGAAGCGCCCATGCCCACCGCGCCCCAGGCCTTGGCCCGGGCGATGTCAAAACGGAACATGCTGGCGCCGTCTTCGCTGGCAAATGCCTTGAGGTTGCCGGAGGCGTCGAGCACGGCGATGCCCATGGGTTTGTAGCCGGCTTCGCGGGCCTTGGCCAGGGCCACGGTGAGGATGGTGTTGGCCTGGGCCAGGGTGAGTGCGGACATGGGTTCCTTTAATGTTTCAGTGCGTCAAAACCAAATTTGTTCATGCTGCCAAACATGGGGCTGGCTGGGTGCGGCACAAAACGCGTGCGGCAGTCCAGCACGGCGGGCAGGCCGGACGCCAGCGCCCGCTGCATCGCCGGGGCCACATCTTCGGCGCGCGTGACGACCTCGCCATGGCAGCCAAAGCCGCGCGCCACGGCGGCGTAGTCGGTGTCTTCCAGGCCGGTGCCCATCTCGAAGTCCAGTTGCTTCCTCTGGCCTGAGCGGATGATGCCCCAGGCCGCATTGTTGTGGATCACGGTGATCACCGGCAGCTTGTAGCGGCGCGCGGTGTCGAGCTCGTTGAGGGTGAAGCCAAAGGAGCCGTCGCCGGTGATGTTGACCACCGGCCGCCCCGGGTGCTGCAGTTGCAGCGTCATGGCATAGGGCAGGCCGAAACCCAGATGGCTAAATTGAACTGCGCCGATCGCTCGCCATTGTTGCCCGATCTGCCTACCCTGCGGGAGTCTGGTCTGCCAGACGTCCAGGCGTATCCGTGGTTTGCGTACATGGCGCCGAAGGGCACACCACGGGCAATCGTTGACCGCATGAATCGCGAGATCGTGGCAGTCCTGCAAGACCAGGAGGTTCGCAAACGCCTCGAAACAAACTATTTCGATCCCATCGGAAGCACATCTGAGTCGCTTGCAACCTTCATGACCGAGGAACGAGCCCGCTGGAAGCCAGTGATTGAACGCGCGGGCATCAAGCCCGACTGATTGCAAGGTCGAAGGAGCAGCGAGATGAACAACGATTCCTAATCGATTGACGCCATAGCTCTCGACGAGCCTCCTGCGGACGATGTGATCGACCTTGTGATCGCAGGTCGGGATGTCGCCCTTTACACCGGCGGCTACCCCGTGAAGATCGAAGGCAGCCGCGTCTTCATCGACCTCGACTGAAACCCAACCCGGTCATGTCAACCTTCAGTGTTGGTGAGCCAGCATCCCGGCGGCAACGCTGAAGGGGAACAAGCGGGGCACATCCACCTCCGGGCCGACCGGGCTGTCCGGGAGGACGTCGGCTGCAGCATAGGCCTGCCCCGTACCCCCATCCGCCATCATCTGAAACCGCGCCCGCTGCGCCTGCGCGCAAGTGCCCAGCACCCGCATCGCGCGCTCCACCACCGGCTGGCCGCTGACAAAGGGATTGGCCGCTGAAGGCGCCGCCGCCCGGGCCTTGAGCTTGGCCACGGTGCCGTCATAGCTGGGATGGTTGCTCAGGGGTACATCGATGCCCATCTCGGCCGCGATTTTGCGCATGCGCTCGGTCGCTGCAATGTAGCCATCCAGACGAAGCATGTCGCGTCCGAAATTGAAGGACGTGCCACCCCAGATCATGGCCTTGTGCAGATTGCCGCCGCTGCGTACGTCGAACACCGGCGAGATGGTCCCCAGCGTGTGGCCCGGTGTGATAACAAAGCGGATCGTGGCATCCCCCAGAGTGAGCGTGTCGCCGTCGTGCACGGCCATGTCGCGTTTGGGCGGGCGGTCCCAAAGTTTGGAGTCAAACTCCAGGCCGGTCTCCATCATCTTCCAATCAATCTCGCTGGCTACCACACGAGCGCGGTAGCGATCAGCAATCATCTGTGCACCGCCGTAGTGGTCGCCATGCCCATGGGTGACCAGCACATAGCGGATCTGCGCCGGATCGAGCCCGAGGCGGCGCATGCCGCCCAAGACAAGCTCGGTGGCTTCCTTGGTGTTGTTCAACGCATCGATGAGGATAAGGCCCTCACTGGTCTTGAGCACCCAGGCGCTGACCCAGGTGGAACCCACGTAGTACAGGTTGTCGAAGGCCTGTCCCGGCTCAGGCGGCGGCTGGTTGATGAGCTTGGCCAGCCCCTCGTCCATGGCCGCACTGGGCGCTGCGCGCACGGCGGGCTGCGGGTTGCAAACGGGCATCAGGAACTTGAGGTCCTCAGCCGCGACTTGGCGGGAATCGGCGACAAATTGGTCGACCACGCTCTGCGTGGCGGGCGGCTCGGGAGTGGTGGTGCAGGCGACCAGTGCGGCAAGGGCCGCGCTGGTCAGGGTGAGTGATCGGAACATATCGTCTCCTTGTCCGTTTTGGGTGCAGTGCCTATTGGCAGCCCGCGCGTGGAGCCAGTATATGCCGACG
>JANMVT010000148.1:0-26621 GCA_031392945.1 Rhodoferax sp.
CAAAAGACCGCCAAAAAAGGCCTCGGAAATGACGAAAATCGGGATGTCGAATCGCCGGATTCCATTATCTGAAAATGTCAGCCGCTTATCGCCTGTGGAGATGGGTTATTCAGACCATCCCTAAAACGAATGTCCGTGTCGGTGATCTGGTCCAAGAGTATTTGCTTGGGCGTTTCGTCGAAATCAAGCCCATTAATGTCCCACCAATCCTGACTGGTGGGAGGCCAGCATTCCCCCTCCATGTGGTTCTCGATTCTTTCCCAGCTCAGCGCGTCAAAGTCACCTGAAAAGCCTTCGGTTTGAGGGGCCGCTTCAATGTCCTTGAGTATTGCCCGGTACGTGTCCTGCTCCCTGAAACGGGCTGCCTCTTCAGCCTTTAGCCCCTTGAGAATGGCTGTCTTTTCATGGGGCTGCATATCCGATGCCCAACTGTTTGAATACCTGATGAAGTTGCCCTAGCTCCACTATGGAGTCGGGATCAATGTTCTTTGGCAACATCGCCTTCGTTGGGCTCACTCCCTCAATAATGAACATCGCAGCCTTGAGCCTAATGGCATCTGTTGGGGATGAAGTCAAGATTTTTTGAACCTCATTGACAGCCATACTGAACGTCCCGTGAAGTTGGTCCATCGCTTGTCGGGTCGCTTGTTCCCGGAGTCGCTCAAGCTCATTGACGAAGGCTTGGTTGTTGTGGAGCCAATCCGAGACCGTAGAGGCCTTGCAGCCAACAGCCTGAGCAGTGGCTACCCCGGTCATGCCCGAGGCCAGCAAGGGCAGTGCCTTGGCTTGCTTGGGGGTCCAAAGTGGCTTCATTGCTTCAAAGGCTTCGGGAATGTTCGGAAGTCTTCGCGTTCAGTGCAATTAACTGCAACAGAGGGCTACCAAGGCTTCATCCCGCCAAGTCGGGTAGCAAAGGCGCTATTTCCTCGAAAAGCCTTGACACTGGAGTCATTGACCATCGGGGAGGAGCCCTTCAGGATGTTTGCGAAACCCTTGGGAGCATTAGGCCGGTCCAAGGAGGTCGCCGCGTTGATCCGCTTGCAATCAGATTTGCGTGAGCCCCCCGTGCCAGAATGACCTGCTACACCTAACTACCCAGCGCCATGCGGCCTTCTTTACCGTCTTTGCGGTATTTGTAGAACCATCGTTTTGATCCTGCCCGGCTGATTTCAAGGTACAAACCGCCGGAACATGCCAGCCGTGCCCTTGCTCTTTCCGGTGGGCAAGTAGCATTTTTGCATTCAGCATCGGTCAACATGGGGAACAACTCCTAATCAGGCGTGGGGAATAACGGGGGCTTCACTGGAAAACGGGGGAACATTCACCCCGAAAAACCTATTTACCCCCAATTGTTCCCCCGTATGTTCCCCCGTTTTTGAGTATCAGTCAATAGACCTTGTTAACCGCTGTTAGTGGAAAAAATGTCAATTTACCAATGAAAAAAGCCTCTGAGTATCACTACTTAGAGGCCTTTAAACTGTCTAATGGTCGGTGTGAAAGGATTCGAACCTTCGACCCCTTGCACCCCATGCAAGTGCGCTACCAGGCTGCGCCACACACCGAATCTGAAGCCAGATTATAACCTGCGGCCCCGGCGTGAATCAGTGCGTCGCGGTAAGCAGATCGCGAATTTCGAACAACTCGCGGCGCACTTGCAAAAGCTGCTCAAAACCGGCGCCGGCGCCGGCCAGCACCTGGGTTTCCTCAAAGTCCTCAAATTCCGAATCCGCCATCTCGATCACCTCCACACCGTCGAGCATGACCTCGCCATTGCGTTTTTTGTCGCGCTCAGCCTGGATGATCTCCTGCATCTTGTTGCGCGCACCGCTGATGGTGAAGCCCTGGTCATACAACAAATCGCGGATGCGCCGGATCATCAGCACCTCATGGTGCTGGTAGTAACGCCGGTTGCCGCGGCGCTTCATCGGGCGCAGTTGTGTGAACTCCTGCTCCCAATAACGAAGCACGTGAGGTTTGACGCCACAAAGGTCGCCCACTTCACCGATGGTGAAATAGCGTTTGGCGGGAATGGCTGGGAGCGCTTTCTCCATTGAAATCAATGCTGTAGGAGAGAAAGCTTCGAGGTTACTCTAAGTTGACGCTAACTGCAAAGCCGGATTTGGGCTGTGGTGTCAATGTAACAAATCGCTTCAGCCTGCGCTTGGCAATCAGACCTTGGCTTCGACCTGGATCTGCTCCTTGAGCTTGTGGCTGGCATGGAAGGTGACGACGCGGCGTGCCTCGATGGGAATCGCCTCGCCGGTGCGCGGGTTGCGGCCGGGGCGGGGGGCTTTGGTACGGATCTGGAAGTTGCCAAAGCCGGATATTTTGACGTCGCTGCCCCCGACCAGGCTGGCAGATATCAGGTCGAAAAACGCGTCGATCATGTCTTTGGATTCACGCTTGTTCAAGCCAATCTGCTCAAACAGCAACTCGGCCAGCTGGGCCTTGGTCAATGCCGGTGTTTCCAGGCTTTCTACAGAAAAATCCATGTTTTCCCCTTGTCCTGTCTCGTTTGTTAGCTATGATTTTAGAATCAGACGCGCTGCCGGGCACCCAAATCCTCTGCCAGTCGGTCGGTCACCGCGCGGACTGCCGCCTCGATCTGCGGCTCGGTCAGGGTAGCGTCATCGCTGTTCAAGGTCAAGCGCACAGCCAGGCTTCGCTCGGCGCGCGCGGCACTGTCGGCCAAGGCCTTGTCGGTTTGGGGGCGGTAGACGTCAAACAGGGCGGCACCCTGCAACAGGCCTGATGTGTTTGCCGCATGGATGGACGCCATCAGGGCCGCGTGGGTCACGGTTTCAGCCACCAGCACGGCGATGTCGCGCTCCACCGCCTGGTGCTTCGAGACGGGCTCAAAGGCCGGGACTATGCGCGCCAGGACGGCGTCGAGTTCCAGCTCGAACATCACCGGCGCGCCGGGCAAGTCATAGGCTTGACGCCATTGGGGGTGCAATTCGCCGACAAAACCGATGGGCGCGCCGTTCAGGCTGACGCTGGCGCAGCGCCCAGGGTGCATGGCCGGGTGGGTAGCCGGCGCGAACACTGGCGTCAGCGGGGCCAGCAGGGCTTCCACATCACCTTTGACATCATGGAAATCAACGCCCTGCTGTTTGCGGCCCCACTGCAAGGCGTCTGCCCCGCCGCTGGCCAGGCCGGCCACGCGCATGGGCTGATGGAAGCCCTCCACCGTGGTGTCGGTGTTTTTGACCGAAGCGTCGCGCAAAAACACGCGGCCCAATTCAAACAGGCGCACGCGCTCGGCCTTTCGGTCCAGGTTGAACTTCAAAACCTGGAGCAATGAACCCAGCAATGAAGAGCGCATCACACTCATCTGGCTCGAAATCGGGTTGAGCAACTGGATCGGGCTGGCGTTGCCCGCCAGCTCGTGCTCCCAACGGGCGTCGACAAAGCTGAAGTTGATGGTTTCCTGGTAGCCCAGGGCCGCCAGCGAGCGGCGTACGGCGAACGGGCTGCGTTGCGCTTCCGGGCGGATTTTGGCGAATATCGGCGCCAAAGGCGGGGTTTCAGGCAGGTTGTTGTAACCCACCATGCGTGCCACTTCTTCGATAAGGTCTTCTTCGATTTGCAGATCGAAACGGTAGGCGGGCGGGGTCACGGTGATGACGCTGGTGTCACCTCCATGGCCCTTGCCGTCATCTTCGCCATTGCTTTGCGTGAATGCCAGTCCGAGGCGCGTGAACGCATCGGCGCATTGCGCAGGGGCCAAGGCCATGCCAATCACCTTGGCGGCGCGCGCCACCCGCAGCGAGACCGGCGCCAGCACCGGCTCGTTGACCCGCAGGTCATCGATCGGCCCGCAGGCCGTGTCGGCAGTTCCGCAAATGTCAATGACGAGCTGGCTGATGCGCTCGATGTGCGCCACGGTCTGGCTCGGGTCGACGCCGCGCTCAAACCGGTGCCCGGCGTCGGTCGAAAAGTTGAAGCGGCGCGAGCGCCCGGCAATCGCCTTGGGCCACCAGAAGGCGGCTTCGACGTAGATGTGCCGGGTCGCGTCCGACACCGCCGTCGCGTCGCCGCCCATGATGCCCGCGAGTGACTCAACCTGCACCGCGTCGGCGATCACGCCGACGGTTCCATCCACCGTCACCGTGTTGCCATTGAGCAGCTTGAGCTGTTCGCCCGTCCTGCCCCAACGCACGTCCAGGCCGCCGTGGATCTTGTCCAGGTCGAAGATGTGGGTCGGGCGACCATACTCGAACATCACGTAGTTGGAGATGTCCACCAGGGCCGTGACGCTGCGCTGGCCGCAGCGCGCCAGTTTGTCGACCATCCACGCAGGCGTTTTGGCCTGGGTATCGACGTTTTTGATGACACGGCCGCTGAAGCGCCCGCACAGCTCGGGCGCGCTGATTTTGACGGCCAGGCTGGCGCTGCTGGTGACGTTGGCTGGCAGAAATTCGGGCTGCAGCAAGGGCGCGCCGGTCAATGCCGAAACTTCGCGGGCCACGCCGTAAACGCTCAGGCAATGCGCCAGATTGGGCGTGAGTTTGAGCGTGAAAAGCGTGTCGTCCAGCTTCAAATGCTCGCGGATATTTTGCCCCAGGGGTGCATCGGCGGCCAGTTCGAGCAGGCCGCCGTGTTCGTCCGACAATTTGAGTTCACGCGACGAACACAACATGCCCTGGCTTTCAACCCCGCGCAGTTGGCTCAATTTGATGACGAACGGCTCGGCGTCGGCGCCCTCGCCACCCGCAGGCGGCAGTTGGGCCCCCACCAAGGCGCAGGGCACCCGGATGCCGACGCGGGCGTTGGGCGCGCCGCAGACGATGTTAAGCAACCCGCCCTGCCCCACATTGACCTTGCATACCCGCAGCCGGTCTGCATTGGGGTGTTGAACAGCTTCCACGATCTCACCGACCACGATGTGGGTGAACGGCGGTGCGACGGGTTTGAGTTCTTCCACTTCCAGACCGGCCATGGTCAGGGTGTCGGCCAGTTGTTGCGTTGTCAAGGCGGGGTTGCAGAATTCGCGCAGCCAGGATTCAGGGAATTGCATATTGTTTTTATGGTTCTGGTTTACTGGAACTGCGACAGGAAGCGCAAATCGCCGTCAAAAAACAGCCGCAAATCATTCACGCCGTAACGCAGCATGGTCAGGCGATCCGGCCCCATGCCAAAGGCGAAACCGATGTATTTCTCGGGGTCCAGGCCCATGTTGCGCACCACGTTCGGGTGCACCTGGCCGGAACCCGCCACCTCCAGCCAGCGCCCGGCCAATGGGCCACTCTGGAATTGCAGGTCGATCTCGGCGCTGGGCTCGGTGAAGGGGAAAAAGCTGGGGCGAAAACGCAGCACCAGGTCATCGGTCTCAAAAAACTTTTTGCAGAAATCGACGAAGATGAACTTCAGGTCTTTAAAGCTGACGTTTTCGCCAATCCACAAGCCTTCACACTGGTGGAACATGGGCTGGTGCGTGGCGTCGCTGTCGATGCGGTAGGTGCGGCCGGGCGCAATCACGCGGATTTCAGGCATGGAACCTGAAAACAGCGGTTTTCCCTCGCCGCCATTGATTAGCTTGCTATATTTTTTAACATGCTGCACCGCGTGGCGGATTTGCATCGGACTGGTGTGGGTGCGCAGCAGGTTGGGCGCCGTGGCCGAGCCGCCTTCGACATAAAAGGTGTCGTGCATGGAGCGCGCCGGATGGTCTTCCGGTGTGTTCAGCGCGGTGAAGTTGAACCAGTCTGTCTCGATCTCGGGGCCCTGGGCAACATCGAAACCCATGGACGCAAAAATTGCCTCGATGCGCTCCAGCGTAAGGGACACCGGGTGCAGGCCGCCCTGGCCGCGTTGGCGCCCCGGCAGGGTCACGTCCAGCGCTTCGGCCTGCAATTGGGCCTGCATCTCGGCATTGGCCAGCGCCTGGCGGCGTGCGTTCAGGGCCGCTTCAATGGCCTGCTTGGCCAGGTTGATGGCCGCGCCCCTGGATTTTTTCTCATCCACGCTCAGGGCGGCCATGCCTTTCATCAGTTCGGTGATGCGCCCTGACTTGCCCAGAAAAAGCGCCTTCGCGTTTTCCAGATCAGCCGGCGTGGCGGCGCTTGAGAAGGCCAACGTGGCGCTGGCAGCAATGGTGTCGAGGTCGGTCATTCGTGTGGCGGCGGGCGCAGAAGGTTGCAGGGGAAAACAACGGTGCTGAAATGACGAAGTTGGCAAAAATGGCGAAAATGACAAAGGGCCAGGGCCTTTTCAAGCTCTGGCCCTCGTCGGCATTGCGTAGTCAGCTACTAATTAAATAGCCGACTGGCATTCATGTCAAGCCGCCAGTTTGGCCTTGACTTGTTCGACGATGCCTGCAAACGCGGCCATGTCGTGGATTGCGATATCGCTCAGCACCTTGCGGTCGATCTCGATGCCGGTCTTCTTCAGGCCATTGGCGAACTGGCTGTAGGTCAGGCCGCATTGACGGGCTGCGGCGTTGATACGCGCAATCCACAACTGGCGGAACACGCGCTTTTTGGTGCGGCGGTCACGGTAGGCATATTGCCCGGCCTTCATCACCGCTTCTTTGGCGACGCGGAAGACATTGCCGCGGCGGCCGCGGAAACCTTTTGCAAGGGCTAAAACTTTTTTGTGGCGGGCGCGAGCCGTTACACCACGTTTGACGCGAGGCATGTGAGTACTCCTAATTCGTCGTTAATTAAATGCCACGGCCGGGCAGCATCTGGGACATGGAAGCCATATTGGTCTCATGCACCGTGACGGCTCCGCGCAGATGGCGTTTATTTTTGGTGGTCTTCTTGGTCAGAATGTGACGTTTGAAGGCTTGACCGCGCTTGACGGTGCCACCTGGGCGAACGCGGAAACGCTTTTTGGCGCCGCTCTTGGTCTTCATTTTGGGCATGTAAATGCTCCTTCTTCATTGTGCTCGTGAGGCGTGCGCAAACTGATGCGCCCTTGTTGGCCCCGAGTCACTTATCTGGAAATTTCAGGGACTGAATCAGCCCACGAAACTTCCCAAATTTTTCTAAATCCGCCTAAATCCGTCTAAAACTGTCATTTACCTAGGCCGCAGCCTCTGTCGGAACGGTTGCTGGCGCTGCAACTTTCGCAGCACCGCCGCCCTGCTTCTTCTTGCCCGGTGCGATCATCATGATCATCTGGCGGCCTTCAAGTTTGGGGAACTGCTCCACCACGATCAAGTCCGCCAGGTCCGCCCGCATGCGCGTCAGGAGCGCCATGCCGATTTCCTGGTGCGTGATCTCGCGGCCCCGAAAGCGCAGCGTGATCTTGCATTTGTCACCCTCATCCAAAAAGCGCTTGATATTGCGCAATTTGATGTTGTAGTCGCCATCGTCAGTGCCGGGGCGGAATTTGACTTCCTTGACCTCGATCACCTTTTGTTTGGATTTCGCGTCGGCCGCCTTCTTTTGCTCCTGGTACTTGAACTTGCCGTAATCCATCAGTCGACAGACCGGCGGAACCGCCGTGGCAGAGATTTCAACCAAGTCAACATCAAGCTCGCCTGCCATGCGCAGGGCTTCCATCAGGCTGACGACGCCCAAGGGCTCGTTTTCAACGCCTGAGAGGCGAACTTCCGGGGCCATGATTTCCCGGTTCAGGCGATGCTTGCGTTCTTCGCGGTGACGGCGGTCACGAAATTCAGTAGCGATGGCTCTATCCTTAAAACTTCAAAACGATTTACGTTTGCTACCAAAATAGTAGCCATAACTGCACAACACGCGAAGGAAAAAGGCTGATTTTCTAAGACTTGTGGGCGATGTCACCGGCGATTTTTTGCACAAAGGCTTCGAGGGACATCACACCGAGGTCAAGATTGCCCCGAGCGCGCACTGCAACAGTACCTGCTTCTTTCTCTTTGTCGCCAGCGACAAGGATAAACGGAAGCTTCTGCATTGAATGCTCGCGTATTTTACGCGTTATTTTCTCGTTGCGCAGGTCGGTGATGACCCTAAGGTCTTGATTTGGCAATGATTTTCGAAGTTTTGCAGCGATTTCACGACAATATTCAGCCTGTGCGTCGGTAATGCACAGCACAGCGACCTGTACCGGCGCGAGCCAGGTCGGCAAGGCGCCGGCGTGTTCCTCGATCAGAATGCCGATGAAACGCTCCAGCGAGCCGACGATGGCCCGGTGCAGCATGACCGGGTGATGCCGCGCGCCGTCTTCACCCACGTACTCGGCGCCCAGGCGCTCGGGCATGTTCGGATCGACCTGCATGGTGCCGCATTGCCACTGGCGACCGATCGCGTCTTTGAGCGTGTATTCGATCTTGGGGCCGTAAAACGCGCCCTCCCCGGGGGAAATTTCAAATTCGACGCCCGAGCGGCGCAGGCCGTCCATCAGGGCCTTTTCGGCCTTATCCCAGCCTTCTTCAGAACCAATGCGCTGCGCCGGCCTTGTCGCGACCTTGTAAATGATGTTTTTGAAGCCGAAATCCGCGTAGACCTTTTGCAGGAGCGTGGTGAAAGCCGCGCATTCGTCCAGTATCTGCTCTTCGGTGCAAAAGATGTGGCCGTCGTCCTGGGTGAAGCCGCGCACACGCATGATGCCGTGCAGGCCGCCGGTGGGCTCGTTGCGGTGGCATTGGCCGAATTCGCCGAAGCGAAGCGGCAAGTCGCGGTAACTCTTGATGCCCTGGTTGAAAATCAAAATATGGCCGGGGCAGTTCATCGGTTTCAGGGCGTAATCGCGCTTTTCCGATTCGGTCGTGAACATGTTTTCGCGGTACTTGTCCCAGTGGCCGGTTTTTTCCCACAGCGTCTTGTCGAGCAACTGCGGGCCCTTGACCTCGTGGTAACCGTTGTCCCGGTAAACCTGGCGCATGTACTGCTCCACGCCCTGCCAGACCGACCAGCCCTTGGGGTGCCAGAACACCACGCCCGGCGCGTGATCGTCGATGTGGAACAAGTCCAGCTCGCGGCCGAGTTTGCGGTGGTCGCGCTTTTCGGCTTCTTCCAGCATCGTCAAATGCTGCTGCAACTCGTCCTTGGTGGCCCAGGCCGTGCCATAAATGCGCTGCAGCATTTCATTTCGGTGGTCGCCGCGCCAATAAGCCCCAGCCAGCTTCATCAGTTTGAAGTGTTTGAGTTTGCCCGTGCTGGGCACGTGCGGGCCACGGCACAGGTCTTCGAATTTGCCTTCACGGTACAGAGACACGTCTTCATTGGCCGGGATGCTGGCAATGATCTCGGCCTTGTAGTGCTCGCCTTGGGCTTTGAAATACGCCACGGCTTCGTCGCGCGGCAAAACGCGGCGCGTCACGGGCTCGTCCTTGTTGGACAACTCGGCCATCTTTTTCTCGATGGCGGCCAAATCGTCCAGCGTGAACGGGCGCTTGTAGGAGAAATCGTAGAAAAATCCATGCTCGATCACCGGGCCGATGGTGACCTGCGCGTCGGGGAACAACTCCTTCACCGCATAGGCCAGCAAGTGCGCTGTCGAGTGGCGAATCACTTCCAGGCCGTCGGCGTCTTTGGCGGTGATGATCGATAGCGGGCTGTTTTGCGTGATGGTGAATGAGGTGTCAACCACTTTGCCGTCCACTTTGCCGGCCAGTGCTGCTTTGGCCAATCCAGCGCCGATGGAGGCAGCGACTTCAGCCACAGTCACCGGGTCGGGATAGTCACGTTTTGAGCCGTCTGGGAGTGTGATTTGAATCATGATGGAAGATTGAAAAATATTCTGGGCGAAAAAAAACGCGGTGTGCGCCGCGCTTTTACTATTAATTGTGTAGCTACCAGCGCACAAGGCGCGCGGACTACGGCCTCATAAGCTTAAGAAAACTGTGCCGATGTAGTTCGCGGTGTCATAACCAGGTTGCCTTTCTCGCTCTTGTTGAGAAGTGAATGGACTTGATTTTACATGGTCTGCGCCAACGCGGCCGATTCAAGCGGCGGCCCAAACGGTGACTGCCCCTGCCGCTGATCGGCCTGATCCCAGTTCCGCGCGGGGACGAATGAAGATTTCCACATCACGATTGAACAAAGTGATGTAGTGCAGCATGCGCTCGCTCGAAAAGCGGCTGAGTTTGTAGTTTTTGAGTTCTGAGACATGCGGCTGGGCGATGCCAAGGCGTTTGGCAAGCGCGATTTGAGTCAGGCCTTCAGCGAGCATCAGAGCGTTCAGCCGCATCGCCAGTTTGACGCGCAATTGCCGCTCGTCAGCATCCGGCAAGCCCAAATCGGTGAACACATTGCTCGAACCCATCTCGATGGTTTCAACCGTTTTGGATTTGGCGGGATTCATCTTGGCATTAATTTTGGCGTTAATCTTTGCGCTCATGGTGTTCCTTGTAATGTTGCTGAGCCAGCTTGAGCGGTCATGAATCAAGTCAATATCGCTTTGAGCTGTCCGAACGCCGCTTGGCGATTTCTTTTGAAAACAGTGCAATACATAAACCGCTTTGGCAAAACGAACCGTATAAACGGCCCGAAAAGCATTGCCACGGCTTGACTCCACCAATTCCAAGACGCCAGGGCCTTCGCCCCTCCAGGCTTTTGCACTGGGTGGACCCCCACCCAATTGAACAACCCCCAAGGCGTAGCCAAAATCATCGACCACATCCGGCGGCAACGCGATCAGGTCTTTTTTGGAGGAACCGACCCAGTGAAGCGGCTTTTCAGATGGCGGAGTTGGCATGTTCAAATTATACCTAATACGATATCGACAAAACCCCCGACAAAACTTGAGGTTGAAATGGGGATATTTATCCTACTCGGCCAAGTCGAAGTGCAACCCGCATCTTTCCAATTGCTTTGTCCAGCTCGGGCGCCTGTTCATGAGCAGCCTTGAGATCATCGTCCTCCAGCTCAAGGTGAAAGCCATCGACAACTTCTACGCCAAGCTTTGAGTTCAAAAAATGAGCTGACCTCTCCGCATCACCTTCAATTTCCTCAGCTTTTTGACCATCACACCTTGCTGCGTGGCGAATAGCGTTCATTGTCAAATATGGAAGGTCTCGCAGCTTCTCAACCATTTGCGCCAGACTGTCAGGCGGATAAAGCCATTCACCATTTTTAAACATTTCAAACAATTCTGCAGATGCGGCTTTGGAATGCTTGAACCCAATCGCTTCAACATGTGGAACATCTTGAAAATCAACGCCTGGATTGAGTCTGAAAGTCCACGCGTGCTGGCGGGCGGGACGCAATCCTGGACCAAACCCAACTGGCTCAAAGTATTTCGCATAACCAGGCCCAAAAGCGCTCCAGTCAAACCGATACATCACGCCAGTTCCAGAATCAGCCGGAGTAAACTTTTGTTTTCCGTTGTCCCAATGGGCACATGCAAAAAAGCAGCCACCTCAACATTGGACGTCAAATCCAGCAGCGTGGTGGGTATGCCGTAATGTTGGGCGAATCCATGCCAATCAACCTCATAGCCACGAGTTTTCCAAACGTCCATGAAAGGATGCTTTTGCATCAATAACTCAAGCTCTGCTACACGGAAACGCTCAAGTGTGAGCTGCGCCTTCAGAGTCCATTCGTCCAAAGTTAGGTTGCGCAGCAGCGAAGCAGTACAGGTCGGGTAATTTATGGCCTGCCCGCGATACATACAAGACCGACCCTCTGGTCTACCTGGCAGGTTGAGCGCTCGGTAGGAACTATTCGGATTTTCCCATTCCACTTTGCATATTCGAACTCCAAAAACTTACCGAAGGTAACGGGTTCGTCTAAACCCAAATAGCTTAATTTTGGGTCGGCTTCCCTGAACAATTTGACAATATCATGGATTGCTTGCATTGCGACTCCCTTCTACTTTCAGTCATCAGTGTGCCGAAATTGATGGAGAAAGCGTCGCAAAAAAAGCCCGCTGGCGAACCAGCGGGCTTTTGATTCTCGATGCCCTTCGACAAGCTCGGGGCAAACGGATGAGCGCACTCAGCGCGAATCGCGAGGCGCGATCAGTGGAACTGCTCTTCCTCAGTAGAACCCGTCAGCGCAGTCACGCTGGACTTGCCACCCTGGATGGTCGTGGTCACTTCGTCGAAGTAGCCGGTGCCGACTTCCTGCTGGTGCGACACAAAGGTGTAGCCGCGGTCTCGCGCTGCGAATTCGGGCTCCTGCACCTTCTCAACGTAGGCGGTCATGCCGCGCTTGACGTAGTCCTGGCTCAGGTCGTACATGTTGTACCACATGGAGTGGATACCAGCCAGCGTGATGAACTGGTACTTGTAACCCATGGCGCCGAGTTCGCGCTGGAATTTGGCAATGGTCGCGTCGTCCAGGTTTTTCTTCCAGTTGAACGATGGCGAGCAGTTGTAGGCCAGCATCTTGCCGGGGTGAACTTTGTGCACGGCATCGGCAAACTTCTTGGCGAAGTTGAGGTCGGGCGTGCCGGTTTCGCACCACACCAGGTCGGCGTATTCGGCGTAGGCATTGGCGCGGGCGATGGCCTGGTCGATGCCTTTGCGGGTTTTGTAGAAGCCCTCAGCGGTGCGCTCACCGGTCAGGAAAGGTTTGTCGATCTCGTCGTAGTCGCTGGTCAGCAGGTCAGCCGCTTCAGCGTCGGTGCGGGCAATCACCAAGGTTGGCACGCCGCAGACGTCTGCCGCCATGCGGGCTGCGATCAGTTTCTGGCAGGACTCGCGGGTGGGCAACAGCACTTTGCCGCCCAAGTGGCCGCATTTTTTGACGGATGCCAACTGGACTTCCCAGTGCACGCCGCCTGCGCCGGAGCGGATCATGGCTTTCATCAGTTCGAAGGCGTTCAACACACCGCCAAAACCGGCTTCGGCATCTGCCACGATGGGCGCGAAGTAGTCGATGTAATCCTTGCCGCCGGCGTCAATGCCTTTGGCGTGCTGGATTTCATCAGCGCGGCGGAAGGTGTTGTTGATGGTTTCAACGACCTTTGGCACCGAATCCACGGGGTACAGGGACTGGTCCGGGTACATCGACGAGTAGGTGTTGTTGTCAGCGGCGACTTGCCAGCCTGACAGGTAAATCGCCTTTAC
Organism: Rhodoferax sp.; assembly: GCA_031392945.1. Lineage (GTDB taxonomy): Bacteria > Pseudomonadota > Gammaproteobacteria > Burkholderiales > Burkholderiaceae_C > JANYCG01. The sequence continues at coordinate 12,944 of JANMVT010000148.1, forward strand.
GCCGGCCTTGACTTGCTGCATGGCCTGGCCACCGGTCAATGCGCCGAGGCAATTGACGTAGTCTTCGGTATGAAGCAGATCCCAGAGTTTCTCTGCGCCGCGACGGGCCAGGGTGTATTCGATCGGGAAGGAACCGCGCAGGCGCACGACATCAGCCGCGCTGTAACCGCGCTTGATGCCTTTCCAGCGCGGGTTGGTGGCCCAGTCTTTTTCCAGGGCGGCGATTTGCTGGGCGCGGCTCAGTTGTTCGGTGAGGCTTTGGGGCATGGAAACACTCCTTGAGTTGAAAAGAAAAAGGCCTGCGGTGGATTCGTTGAAGATCGTTTTTCGAAGCGGTTGAATCCGGCTGCTGATGCATGAATTCTATGTCTTATATAAGACTAAATTTTTCTCTTATGTCTTATATAAGACAAATATTTTATTTAAATAAATCAAAGACTTAAATGTAATTTTTCACAATGCAACATTTAACTTCTCATATTGAGAAATTTTATTGCGGCGCAGCATTGCATATTCCCATAATATGAAAATTCAGAATGCCTCATGAAATTATTGACGGGGGTTCCCCAATACCCAGTCGCCGCTGGCAATCACCGGTTTGCCCACGGCGAAGGCAGGGTTGATTTCATAGAACAGGCAGACCAGGCGCGCGCCGCCAACATCAACTTCAATCTCGCGTCTGATGTATTCACCGTTCTCATCGTCCGGAGCCAGCGGGTCGATCATTTCAATTTCATCGAGCCGGCGCTCCAGCGCCGGCTCGATGGCGTACACCTCGCCCTGAATGGGCGCCTGCACGCCAGCCTGCAGGCGCAGCATCACGCCGGGATAGGCGCCCAAGTGCACCATCAAGCCGGCCGTGGTGGCCGCGCCCACGAAGCGCGGCGTCGGCCGCAGGCGCGTGATGTCGTTGCGTTGCCCCCGGCGCAAGGTGCCATAGACGAACACAAGGCGCTGTGCTGCTGTGCGGGGCTCGATGGGTTTGGCCAGTTCTTCCGGTACATCAGGTGTGTTGCCAGGTGGTTTATGTGAAGTCATGAATTGAGTCTATCCCCTGGCCATATCCCTGCTGGCAGGACTGGAAAACGCTATCCAAAACAGGATTGCAGCGTGCCCCGAAAGCCGATTTACCCTGTGGCGACAGGGTGTTGGTGGCCTCACCTGCTGCGTTGCATGAACAGCGACGAGGGCCAAGGATGCGCTGAAAAACGCTTTCTCAGAGGAGAAATGCATTTTGGCCCCGGCGGAAAAAACAACAATGCAGAGTGAAAAAAAGCAATTTCCCCTATGAAACGCGCTATTTCTCCAGTAGCATCCGCATTGCCAGCGAAAGGACAGTTTTTCACTGGTGATTAATCAACTTCTAGAAGGAAAATTCAATCATGGCAACTGCAAAAAAAGCTCCCGCTAAAAAAGCTGCACCCGCAAAGAAAGCAGCTCCGGCCAAAAAGGCCGCTCCCGCGAAGAAAGCCGCTCCAGCCAAAAAGGCAGCGCCTGCTGAAAAAGCAGCGCCCGCCAAAAAAGCTGCGCCGGCAAAGAAGGCCCCCGCCAAAAAGCGGACTGTCAATGCCGCTTTCATGAAGGCCCTGACGCCCAGCGCCGCATTGGCCGCGATAGTGGGCGCCACGCCCCTGCCGCGCACCGAAGTGGTCAGCAAGCTGTGGGTCTACATCAAGAAGAACAAGCTGCAAGACGCGGTCAACAAACGCATGATCAACGCTGACGCCAAGCTGAAGGAAATCTTCGGCAAGATGCAAGTGTCCATGTTCGAGATGGCCGGCTTGATCGGCAAACACCTGAAGTAACCAGGTTTGCCCCCAGTGAAAAGACCGCAGCGATGCGGTCTTTTTTTTGCCTACAGCGATGCCGGCGCGCGGCTTATCGCATTGGCTTAGCGGCGCTCGTCGTGCCCGCCGTGGCGCGGGCCGTGGTTTTCATGGCGGTCCTCACGGCGCTCTTCGCGACGTTCCTCGCGCCACCCGCGGCCGCGGTGCTCACCGCGCCAGCCGGGATGCTCATGCGCGTATCGCTCGCGCACCCACTGCTCCTGCACAAAATAGACCGGCTGGCCGCAAGCGGCGTAATGCGAGCAATAACGGCCCCAGTTTTGCTGGTGGCCCACCGGCACGTACAGATAGATGGGCTGGCGTTGCACCACCACGGGCGCAGGCGCGATGATGACGGGCTGTGGCGCCACGAGCACGGGCTGCGGGTAGTTGCCAATGTTGATGCGCCCGTAGACGCCAGGCTGGTTGATGCCGATCGACACCCCGACACTGGTTTGCGCCAGCACGGCGCTGCTGGACAAGACGCTGACGGCTGCTGCCGCGATCAGGGCCATGAGGCTGGATTTTTTCATCGACTTCTTTCAGAGTTGGTCTGAACCTATAACGCCGCGCGCCGCAGGCTTGCCGACCGGCCAAGCGTAAAAATTTGTGAAACTCACAAAATCCGGCTCTTGCGATCACCCCAATAACGGTCGCGCAGCGGTTTTTTGTACAACTTGCCGGTGGGAAGGCGTGGCAGCGCCGGGTCGAAGTCGATGCTTTTCGGGCACTTGAGTTTGGCCAGGTGCGCCTGGCAGTAGGCAATCAACTCGGCTTCCACCTCGGGGCCTGGGACAACGCCGGGCATCAGTTGGACCACCGCCTTCACCTCTTCCCCCAAATCTTCGTTGGGCACGCCGAACACCGCCGCATCCGCTACCTTGGGGTGCACGATCAGCAGGTTTTCGCACTCCTGCGGATAGATGTTGACGCCCCCGCTGATGACCATGAAGGTGGAGCGGTCCGTCAGGTGCAAAAAGCCGTCGTCATCGACATAACCCACGTCGCCGACCGTGCTCATGCTGCCGTCGGCAGAGCGGGTCAGCGCGGTGCGCTCCGGGTCGTTGAAATAGACAAAGGGCGAAGCGGTCTTGAACCAGATCTCGCCCGGCACGCCTTTGGGCAGAGGCTGCATCTGCTCGTCCAGGATATGCAGGTCGCCCATCATCACCTTGCCCACCGTGCCCTTGTGCGCCAGCCATTCGGCGCTGTCGCAGGCGGTGAAGCCCAGGCCCTCAGTGGCGCCGTAGTATTCGTCGATGATAGGGCCCCACCAGTCGATCATCTGCGTCTTCACCTGCACCGGGCAAGGCGCGGCGGCGTGCACCACCACCTCCAGGCTTGACAGGTCGTATTTGCTGCGCGCATCGGCAGGCAGCTTGAGCATGCGGCTGAACATCGTCGGCACCAGTTGGCTGTGCGTCACCTTGTGTTTTTCGACCAGGGCCAGGTAACTTTCGGGGTCGAAATGCTCCATGATGATGATGGTCGCGCCGTTGTGCACCGCCAGCGACACCGCCGCTTGCGGGGCCGAGTGGTACAACGGCGCGGGCGACAGGTAAGTCATGCCGTCGCGGTACTTCCACAATTTGTTGAGAAAACCGAATAGGGGCATTTGCCACGTCGGCGGCTCCTCTGCCAGGGGCCGCAAGATGCCCTTGGGCCGACCGGTGGTGCCTGACGAATACAGCATGGATGTGCCTATCCATTCATCGGCAATGGGGGTGCCGGGGTAGGCGGCGGTGGCGGCTGCGTAGTCTTTGAACATCCCCTCGTCCGCCCCGCCATCGACGACCAGGCACAGGCGCACATTCGGGCTGAGCTTCAAGGCCGCCTTGGCCACTTCAAGTTTTGCCTGTGAGGTGATCAGCACCTTGGACTCGCTGTTGCCCAGGATGTAGGCCAGTTCTTCAGCCGTCAGAAAAGAGTTGATGCAGGTGTAATACAAGCCGGACCGATGGCCCGCTGCGCAGGTTTCGAGATAGCGGCTGTTGTTCTCCATGAAGATGGCATAGTGGTCGAGCCGCTGCAAACCCTCGGCGCGCAGCAGGTGCGCCAGGCGGTTGCTGCGCCGATCCAGTTCCGCGTAGGTCACGGTTTCGCCGGTGCTGGCCATGATAAAGGCGGGTTGGTCGGGACGGTCCTTGGCATGCGTGCCTGGGTACATGGTGCTGTCTCCTCTTCGGGCTTTTGTCGGGAGTCAAATGGTAGTTCAAGTCAGGCGGAATCATTTTGCCTGTTAAGCTTGCGACAGGATTCCGGCGCGGCCCTCAAGACAGTGCCCGCTCGTGGCAGGAAAACAATCTTCAGGAGACAGATGGCATGGCAGCAATCAATGCGGTGACGGACTTGACAGTTGAAGACGGCGTGGCGGTGGTCACGCTGAATTCGCCGCCCGTCAATTCCCTGTCGGTGGGCGTGCGTGACGGGTTGGCGCTGGCCTTCGGCCAGGTTTTGGGCGACACGTCGGTCAAGGCCGTCGTGCTGATCTGCGAAGGCAAGACTTTCATCGCGGGCGCGGACATCGGCAACCTGGGCAAAGGCGGCCCGCAGGGCGCAAATCTGCTCGAATGCCTCAAAGCGATTGAAAATGCCAGCCAACCCGTGGTCGCCGCCATCCATGGCACGGCCTTGGGCGGCGGTTTTGAAGTGGCGCTGGCCTGCCACTACCGGGTCGCCGTGCCGTCGGCCAAATGCGGCCTGCCAGAAATCAAACTTGGGCTTCTGGCCGGCGCCGGGGGCACGCAGCGTCTGCCCCGCATCGTGGGCGCCGAGCGCGCCCTTGAAATGATGTTGTCGGGCGAACATGTGCCGGCCAAATCCTGCCTTGACATGGGCCTGCTCGACGCCCTGGTCGAAGAAGGCCAACTGCGCCAGGGCGCGATTGCTTTTGCGCGCCGGCTTGTCGCCGATCAAAAGCCCGCAAAAAAGGTGCGCGACCTGGACGACAAATTGGCGTCCGCCCGAGCCAATCCGCAATTGTTCGCCGATTTCCGCAAAGCCAACGCCAAACGATTTCGCGGCTTTGACGCGCCTGAATCGAACATCCGTTGCGTCGAGGCGGCTGTCAACCTGCCGTTTGACGAAGGCATGGCGGTGGAGCGCAAACTGTTCCTTGAGTTGCTGGCTGGCACCCAATGCGCCGCCCAGCGTTATGCCTTTTTCGCCGAACGTGCGGTCTGGAAGATTCCTGACGTGCCTGCCGGCACCGCCACCTTGCCCTGGGACAAAGTCGGCATCCTGGGCGCGGGCACCATGGGCGGCGGCATTGCCATGAACTTTCTCAACAAGGGCGTGGCCGTAACCCTGGTTGAAACGAAACAAGAGGCGCTGGAGCGGGGCATCGCCACCATCCGCAAAAACTACGACAACACGGCGAAGAAAGGCCGCCTGACCCAGGCCGATGTGGACAGACGCATGGCCCTGCTGACAGGCAGCCTGGCCATCGAATCACTGGCCACCAGCGACCTGATCATCGAGGCGGTGTTTGAAGACATGGCGGTCAAGAAATCGGTCTTCAAACAACTTGATGCGGTCGCCAAACCCGGCGCAATCCTGGCCACCAACACCTCGCGCCTGGACGTGAATGAAATCGCCTCGGCCACCACACGGCCCGAATCCGTCATTGGCCTGCATTTTTTCTCGCCCGCCAATGTGATGCGCCTGGTCGAAGTGGTGCGCGGCGACAAATCATCCAACGCGGTGATTGCCACCTCGATGCAAATGGCCAGGAAGATCGGCAAAATCGCGGCCCTGGTGGGGGTGTGCCCCGGCTTCGTCGGCAACCGCATGCTGGCGCAGCGCCAGCGCGAGGCGCAGGCGCTGATGCTGGAGGGGGCCAAAGTGCAAGACATTGACCGCGTCTTGTATGACTTCGGCTTTCCCATGGGGCCGTTTGCCATGTCCGACCTGGCCGGGCTTGATTTGGGCTGGACGCGTGAAACGTCCACCGGCGCAACCATGCGGGACAAGTTGTGCGAGCGCGACCGCCGGGGCCAGAAGACCGGCGCAGGTTATTACGATTACGACGCCCGGCGCAACCCGACGCCCTCGCCCGTCGTCGAGCAGCTCATCGCAGAACTGGCCGCGCAAACAGGCATTGTCCAGCGTACCGTGTCCGACGAGGAAATCCTGCAGCGCTGCATCTACCCGATGATCAACGAAGGCGCGAAAATCCTCGAAGAAGGCAAGGCCATCCGCGCCAGCGACATCGACATCGTCTGGATCAATGGCTACGGCTGGCCCATTTACCGGGGCGGGCCGATGTTTTATGGCGATACTGTAGGGCTGGCCAAGGTGCTGGAAACCCTGCAGGCGTTTGAAGCCAAACTTGGCGCGGATTTCAAACCCGCCAAACTGCTGGCGCAACTGGTTGCGGATGGCAGGAAATTTCAAGACCTCAATTTAAAATAGGAGTTCAACATGCGTCAAGCAGTCATCGTTTCATACGCCCGCACGGGCCTGGCCAAGGCCAACCGCGGCGGCTTCAACAACACCTCCCACATGGCCATCCTGGGCCACGCCATCCAGCACGCCGTGGCCCGTTCCACGGTGGCCCCCGAAGAGATTGAGGACGTGGTCGCCGGTTGCGTCGCGGCATTCGGCAACGTCGCCCGCTCCGGCGGCCTGCTGGGGGGTTTGCCAGTGACGACCGCGGGCGTCACGTTGCACCGGGCGTGCTCCTCGGGCCTGAACGCCATCGCCAACGCGGCACACCACATCGTCGAAGAAGGCGCCAGCGTGGTGGTCGGCTGTGGCGTGGATTCCATCACCTTCCAGGGCGGTGGCGGTGGCGGGCGGGACCCGCGCCTGGTGGACATGTACCCGGACTTCTGGATGCCAATGATCGAAACCGCCGACATCGTGGCTGAGCGTTACAAGATCAGCCGCCAGTACCAGGACGAGTTTTCACTGGAGTCGCAACGCCGAATGGCGGCGGCGCAGGCGGCCGGCCTGTTCAAGGACGAAATCATTTCGGTCGCCACCCAAATGAAAGTGGTGGACAAAATCACCAAGGAAGAGACGCTCAAGAACGTCATCGTGGACCGCGACGAATGCAACCGCCCCGACACCACACTCGAAGGCCTGGCCAAGCTCGAACCGGTCAAAGGCCCCGGCAAATATGTGACGGCGGGCAACGCCAGCCAGTTGTCCGACGGCGCGGCCGCCCTGGTGCTGATGGAAGCCAAAGAGGCCGAGCGGCGTGGCCTGGAGCCCCTCGGCGCCTTCAAAGGCTGGGCCGTGGCGGGTTGCCAGCCTGATGAGATGGGCATCGGCCCGGTCTTCGCCATCCCCCGCCTGCTCGAGCGCCACGGCTTGAAGATCAAGGACATCGACTTGTGGGAACTCAATGAAGCCTTCGCCAGCCAGTGCCTGTATTGCCGCGACTTTTTTGACATCGACCCATCCATCTACAACGTCAATGGCGGCTCGATCGCCATCGGCCACCCCTTTGGCATGACCGGCGCGCGCCTGACTGGCCACGTGCTGATGGAAGGCCGCAGGCGCAAGGCCAAGAACGTGGTGGTCTCGATGTGCATCGGCGGCGGCATGGGCGCGGCCGGCCTGTTCGAGGTCTACCAGTGATGGCCGTTCAAGCATGACTGGCAGACTTGAAGGAAAAGTCGCCGTCATCACCGGCGCGGCCTCGGGCATTGGCCTGGCCACGCTCGAATTGTTTGTGGCCGAAGGCGCCAAAGTCATCGCAGCCGATGTGCAGGACGGCATCGGCCAGGCGCTGCAAGACCAGCACCCGGGCTGCGTCAAGTTCGCGCATTGCGATGTCACCCAATTGCCCCAGCTCAAGGCGGCGATAGACCTGGCCGCGACACAGTACGGCGGGCTGGACATCCTGTTCAACAACGCGGGCCGGGGCGGCTCGACCGCAGGCATCGAAACCTTCGATGCCGAGGGTTGGGACATGACCCACGCCCTCCTGCTGCGCGCCGTCGCGGCGGGCACGTCTTATGCAACGCCACACATGCGCTTGCGCGGCGGCGGCGCCATCATTTGCACCTCGTCCATCTCGGCGCTGCAGGCAGGGTATGCGCCGATTGCCTATTCGGTGGCCAAGGCCGGTGTTTTGCACTACGCCCGCATGGCGGCCACCGAGCTGTCGCAACACAAAATCCGCATCAACGCCGTCGTGCCGGGCTTCATCGCCACGTCCATCTTCGGCCAGGGCTTGGGGATGGACGCGGAGCAGGCACTCAAGTTCGCCCAGACGGTGGCTGCCAAAAGCGGCGGCGCCAACCCGGTTGGCCGCAGCGGCATGCCGCGCGACATCGCCGAGGCCGTGTTGTATCTGGCCTCTGACGCTGCGAGTTTTGTCACCGGCACCCACTTGACGGTAGACGGCGGCCTGACCATGGGCCCGCGCCATTCATGGGACCCGGAATCGCCTGGCCCGATGCAAACCGCGCTGGGCATCTCGCGCGAGCAAATCGCTGCCATGCGCGCCGCTGCACAGAAAAATAGGGCTTAGGTCCTTGTCCCTATTAAATAGTTTGCAATAAAATCAGGAGCACCCCATGGATTTGAGTTACTCCCCCGAGGAGACGGCTTTCCGCAACGAAGTGCGTGGCTGGATTGCGGCAAACCTGCCCGCAGACCTGCAACGCAAGGTCACCCATTACCAGCACCTGTCCAAGGAAGACTTGGTACGCTGGCACAAAATCCTGGCCCAAAAAGGCTGGGCTGTGCCACATTGGCCAGTGGAATGGGGCGGTACCGGCTGGGATGTGACCCAGCGTTACATCTTTGATGAGGAAATGGGATTTGCTGGTGCACCCGGCATGGCGCCGTTTGGCCCGGTGATGTGTGCCGCCGTCCTCATGAAGTTTGGCACCGATCAGCAAAAAAACCGCTTCCTGCCCCGCATGCGCGAGGGTGACGATTTTTGGGCCCAGGGCTATTCCGAACCCGGCGCCGGTTCGGATCTGGCCTCGCTCAAGACCAAGGCCGAGCGCCAGGGCGACCACTACCTCGTCAACGGCCAAAAGATCTGGACCACGCTTGGCCACTACGGGGACTGGATCTTCTGCCTGGTGCGCACCGACGCCCACGCCGAGAAACGCCAGGAAGGCATCAGCTTCCTGCTGATCGACATGAAAACCCCCGGCATCACGGTGCGCCCGCTGATCCTGATGGACGGCGGCCATGAGGTCAACGAGGTCTTTTTTGAAGACGTGAAAGTACCGGTTGAAAACCTGGTGTTCGAAGAAAACAAAGGCTGGACCGTCGCCAAATACCTGCTCGGCCATGAACGCATGGGCAGCGCCCGAACCGGGGCCTTGCGCCGCGAGATGTCGGCCCTGAAAGCGCTGGCGTCCAGGGAAGAACGTGACGGGCACAGCCTGATGCAGGACAGCCGCTTTCGCGACCGCCTGTCGCGCACCGAAATCGAGCTCGACGCGCTGGAACTCACCGCCATGCGTTTCCTTGACAAGATGCGCAAGACTGGCCAGCCGCCGGGGGCCGACGTGTCCATGCTCAAGATCCGCGGCACCGAAGTGCAGCAAATGATCACTGAGCTGATGATGCAGGCCGTGGGCCCCAATGCGCAGCCGTTCATTGGCGTGACACATGACGGGAAAAGCGGCGCGGTCGATGCTTACCAAAGCCGCCTGGCGCCGCGGTATTTCAATTTCCGCAAAGCCAGCATCTACGCCGGCTCCAACGAAATTCAGCGCAATATCATCGCCAAGATGACACTGGGTTTATAAGGCAAGATCATGGATTTCAACTACTCCGAAGAGCAGCAACTGCTGGCCGATTCGCTGCAAAAATACCTGGCGTCGTCTTACGATTTTGAAGCGCGCAAGAAGGCCGTCAACTCTGACCCGGGCTTCAGCCAGAAGGCCTGGGCCGCCTTTGCCGAAATGGGCCTGATGGCTATTCCTTTCGCAGCCGACGCGGGTGGTGAAGCCGGTGGTTTAGGCGGCGGCGCGGTGGACATGATGGCCGCCATGGAAGCCTTTGGCGAAGCCCTGGTGGTGGAGCCCGTGCTCGACCATGTCGCCCTCGCCTCGCGCCTGGTCGCGCAGACGGGCACGGCCGCGCAACGCGAAGCCACCCTGCCCGGCTTGCTCGACGGCAGCCGCAAGGCGACTTTTGCTTTTCTGGAGCGCGGACTGCGTTACGCGCTGGCGCCAGCCGCCACGGGCGTCGTCAAATCAGCCAGCGGCGGCTGGCAGCTTGATGGCGAAAAAATCGTCGTCATTGGCGCGCCTTTGGCGGACCTGCTGGTGGTCTCGGCGCAAATCAGCCACGGGCCCGGCTGCCCGATCAGCGGCGGCACGGGTCTGTTTCTGGTTGAGACAGGAGCGCCTGGTGTTGCCATCAGCGCTTATCGCACGGTCGATGGCCAGCGCGCAGGCGATGTCACTTTCAACAACGTCCAGCTCAACGCCGACGCGCTGCTGGGCGGCGAAGGCACCACGGGCCTGGCCCTGCCGCAAATTGAGGAAGCGGTCGATTTCGCCACCGCACTGTTGTGCGCGGATGCCGTTGGTGCGATGAAATCGGCCAATGACGCGACACTGGAATACCTCAAGACGCGCAAACAGTTCGGCATCGCCATCGGCTCGTTCCAGGCGCTTCAGCACCGCATGGTGGACATGTTCATGGCCTGCGAACAAGCGCGCTCCATGGCGATTCTGGCCGCCTGCCGTGTGGATGCGGCCGAGGGCGTTGCGGATTCAGCGGCCATCAATGCCCGCAAAAAAGCCGTCTCGGGCGCGATGGTGAAAATCGCCGACGCGGCGCGCCTGATCAGCCAGGAATCGGTGCAACTGCATGGCGGCATGGGCATGACCGAAGAGATGAAGGTCAGCCACACCTTTCGCCGCCTCACCGTGCTGGCGCAACGCTTTGGCGACGCGGACCACCATCTGGCACGTTATGCATCGCTGAATTGACGGGTGTTGCCGGTTTCTGCCGGTTTTTCCAGCCAAATAGGCCGTTTTCCCTCTCGGGTATTGAATAATTAGCTACTATTTATATAGCACAATCGGCAATATGGCACCCGGTCAACGCTTCCAGTCAACCCGACGCGCCAGCCGCTCAAAGGCCAAATCCGCCACCACCGCCAACAGGGCCACCAGCAGCGCACCCTGCAAGACATAGGCGGTGTTGAAACCGCTCAAACCCACGATGATGGGTGAGCCCAGGGTTTTCGCGCCGACGGTCGATGCGATGGCCGCTGTGCCGATGTTGATGATGACCGAGGTGCGCACGCCATACAGCCAGACCGGCAAGGCCAGCGGGATTTCAACCTGCCATAACCTCGCCCACGGCGGCATGCCCAGTCCGCTGGCCGCTTGCAGCGCCGCCTGCGGCACCGAGTCGATGCCAGACACCGTGCCTTGGGCCACCGGCAACAAACCGTAAAGTGCCAGGGCGATCAGGGCTGGCCATTCGCCAAAACCGACCAGGGGCGCGGCGATGGCCAGCACCGCAACCGGCGGGAACGTCTGCCCCATGGCCAGCAAAGATTCGACGGCCGGGCGAAACGGCCGACCGGATGGGCGCGTCACCCACAACCCGGCTGCCGTGCCTGTCAATACAGACACCGCGCTGGAAGCGGCGACCAGGGCGCAGTGTTGCCACAAGAGATGGGCAAACGGTTCCTGCAAGTACAGCGGGCGTTGCAGCTGGGGAAACAGGCTGGCGAACAGCGGGGTGGCGTGCGGCAGCCACAACACCAGCGCCGTCAAGGCCAGCACAGACCAAAGCAGTTTGTCAGCCGCGAGATGGCGCAAATTGGCTTGCATGCCACGGCTGTCGGCGTCAGCCACGGCGGGCCTCAGGCTTGCCAAAAATATCCGCCGCATGCAAGACGCCCGCGTGCGCGCCCGACGCATCCGCCAAATTGACCTGCGCAATCCGGTGCAAAGCCATGAAGGACAAGGCTTCGCGCAGCGTCGCTGTGGTCGCTATCGTGGCTGGCAGGCCCGGCCCAGCCTGTTTCGGCTCGGCGCGGGAAAAATCTTGCGCCAGTTGCAGCGACAGCAACTTGATGCCGATGTCGCTGCGGCCTGCAAAATCGACCACAAAGTCGTTGGCAGGCTCAGCCAGCAGTTGCAGGGGCGTGCCGGCCTGCACGACGCGGCCGTGGTCCAGCAGCACAATCCTGGTGGCGAGCAGCAGGGCTTCGTCGATGTCATGGGTCACCATTACGATGGTTTTGCCTGAAGCTTGGTGAACCCGCTTCATCTCCAACTGCAGCGATGCGCGAATGACCGGATCCAGCGCGCCAAAAGGCTCGTCCATCAGCAACACGTCCGGATCGGCGGCCAGGGCGCGCGCCACTCCCACCCGCTGCTGCTGGCCGCCGGACAGTTCATGCGGCAGGCGCTTGGCGTAGATCTCGGGTTCTAAGTCGAACAGGTGCAGCAGTTCAATCACACGCTGGCTGATTTTCTCGGCCGGCCAGCCCAGCATGCGCGGCACGGTGGCGATGTTGCGCGCCACGCTCCAGTGCGGAAACAGCCCGACCGACTGGATGGCATACCCCATTCGAAGGCGCAGCTCGCGCAGCTTGAAGCTGTCAATGTCACGCCCATTGAGCAGGATTTGCCCGGCGTCGTGGGCCTCCATGCGGTTGACCATTTTTAGCAGGGTCGATTTGCCAGAGCCCGAAGCGCCGATGAGCAGCACGAACTCGCCGCGTTCTATCTTGAGGTCAATGCCGTCAATCGCCTTGACCGGGCCATACGACTTCGAGACGCCGTGAAATTCGATCATGCCGGTCGATGCGCCATCACCAGCTTCGCCATCAGCAGCTTGAAGAATGCGTCGGCCAGCACGCCCATGGCGACCATGGGCACAACACCGAGCAACACCAAATCCTGGGCGCTGCTGAACAGGCCTTCAAACATGATGGCGCCCAGGCCACCGGCGCCGATCAAGGCCGTCACCCCAGCCAGGCCGATGGCCTGGATCGTCGCGGTGCGCACGCCGCCCAGAACCACCGGCAGCGCCAGCGGCGCTTCAACCTGCCAAAAGCGTTGCCAGCGCGACAGGCCCATGCCGGTCGCTGCCTGCAACACGCCCGACGGCACCTGCGCAAGGCCAGCCAAGGTGCCCCGCACCACCGGCAGCAGGCTGTACAGCGTGAGCGCCATCACGGCAGGCGCCAGTCCCACGCCGCTGATGCCCGCTCGCGCCAGCAGGGGCCAGGTGGCCGCCAGCAGGGCCAAAGGCGCCATCAGCAATCCAAACAGGGCAATCGAAGGAATGGTCTGGACGAGGTTGAGCACAGGGAAAAGCGATTGCCCCAATCGCGCATAACGGTGCGCGGCCCAACCCAGGGGAAGGCCCAGGGCCAGGGTCGCGCCCAAGGCCACACCCACGATCTGCAGGTGCCGCGTGATCGCCTCTGCAAACACATCCGGGCGATTGGCGTATTCCTTCATGATGGACAGCTCGTCACACACGCCAGAGGCCAGCATGGTGCCCACGGGCAGCATCACGACCAGTAAGGCGGACAAGCGCAGCCAAGGCCCCGCGCGCAGGCGCTGCAAGGCGTCCATGGCGGCCAGGCCCAGGAGCAGGCAGGCCAGCCAGAACCCGCCACCCAGAGCGCTGCGGGCGAAAGCCGGCTGGGTCTGCTCAAACTGGTACGACTGCACAATTTGGGACGACTGCGTCGAGGCCAGCCAGACCATGCATGGAATCAGCAGCGTTGACGCAGCCAGCGTCGCCCGCAGCACCCAGGGGCCTGGCCGCACCAGCGCAAGACCCAACAAGCCCGCCAGAAGGCCGGCAATGCCCCACGCCGGGCCTTGCAGAAGTGATGAAAAATAAACCGGTTGGCCGGACACCAGGCGGTTCGGCGCCACATTCAGCAA
>JANMVT010000163.1:0-15255 GCA_031392945.1 Rhodoferax sp.
CACCGAACGCGTGTTGATGAACGAGGCCGCCGCCCGCCTGCTGGAGAAAGAACGCAGCCTGGGCGCCAGCCTGAAGTTCGAGGACATCATCGAGCAGGTCGCCGGCGTCTACCCCAAGATCATGATCGACGGCAAGATGGACGCAGGCGTCTGGTCCTGCGGCATGGTGGCCGGCCTGATCAACGACGTGCCCAGCGTGAAAGAACTGATTGACCGCATCATGAAAGAGGCGGACTCAATCATCCGCCACCGCCTAGCGGGCTTTGCGGCGGCCTGAGCATTGCCCCGTCGCAGTTTTCCAATCAAACAGGGCGATTGTCCTCGTGGAATATACGTAGTTAGCTACTTATTTAGTAGCTATCAAGGTTTGGCCTTGCGCCGGGCCCAAGGCGGGCGGCGTCCGGGCGCTTTTTGGCTTTTTTTGCAGCCGTGGTTTTGCGCGCGGGTTTCATGGCGGGTTGAGTTCAAGGTTCAATGCATCGGTGTACGGGGAATTAGGGGGCCGCCTCTGATCCGCCGGGTCTTGTCGGGTCTTGTGTCGGCCCCAAACCGCTGGCGCGCGTTATAGGGACATCTTCACAACCTCTGAGCGCCTGGATGACCCCTTTTGCCGCGTCGCTGCCTGCTGATTCTTCCCCGCATGGGCCCGCACACGAACGCCTGGGCGGAGCCAACGACGGGCGCACTGCCCTGCTGGCCGAAATCGATTTCAAATGGCTGATGGCCGGCGAGGGCCAGTGGGTGGACATGGCGCTTTTCCAGCAGGACTGCGCTTACGCGGCGCGTTATTTGCGCCGCGCCCAGGCATCGCCCTGTGCCGCCTTGCGCGAATGCGCGCGCCTGCTGCAGGTGAGGCGCATGGCCGCGTCTTAAAACCCGAGTTGCCAAGGGCCGCTCAGCAAGGCCCACTGGACGTGCTCCTGCACCAGCGGGCTGGGGTGATGGCGGTGCTGCGCCAGGGCGGCGCGCAAGGCCGGTTTGGCGTCGGCGCTGATGGATGCCGAGCGCAAAGCGTTGCCCAGGGCCACGGCCACATTGCGCAGCCACCGTTCGTGCCCGATGCGCCGTATCGGGCTGCCTTCGGTGAAGCGCAAAAAGTCGGCTTCAGTCCAGCCAAAAAGCGTGGCCAACTGCTGCCCGGTCAGGCCTTCGCGCTCGTCAAAATCCGGCAAGGCGCTGCGCTGCGCGAATTTGTTCCAGGGGCAGATCAATTGGCAGTCGTCGCAGCCGTAGATGCGGTTGCCGATCAGGGCGCGCAGATCGGCCGGGATGCTGCCCTGATGTTCTATCGTCAAATAGGAGATGCAGCGCCGCGCGTCCAGCAAGCCCGGCGCGAGAATCGCCTGCGTTGGGCAAACGTCGATGCAGGCGGTGCAGCTGCCGCAGTGGTTTGCTACTATATTAGTAGCTATACTTCCAATATTGACGAGGGCCAGGGGCCGAAAAGGCAGTTCAATATCGACAAACACCTCGCCCAGGAAGAACATCGAACCGGCTTCGCGGTTCAGCACCAGGCTGTGTTTGCCGCGCCAGCCCTGGCTGCTCCGCACAGCCAGTTCGGCCTCGAGCACGGGCGCGGAATCGGTAAAGACGCGGTGGCCGAAGGGGCCGATGTCCACGCTGATGCGGTCGGCCAGTTTTTGCAGGCGGGCGCGCAGCACCTTGTGGTAGTCCCGCCCACGGGCGTAGAGCGACACAATGCCCTCGCCAGGGCGGCGCAAACGCTCGAACTCGATGGCCTGCCAGCCCTCTGGCGTGGCGCCCGGCAAATAGTCCATGCGTGCCGTGATGACGCTCACCGTGCCGGGCACCAGCTCGGCCGGGCGGGCGCGTTTGAGGCCGTGCGCCGCCATGTACGCCATGTCGCCGTGGAATCCGCGCGCCAGCCAGGTTGATAATCCGGCTTCCGATGACGACAAATCCACCCCGGCCACGCCAATTTGAGAAAATCCCAGTTCCCGGGCCCAGGCCCGAATTTGGGACATCAATTGGCTGCTGTTGACGTGACTGGCGCTGTGGGCGGAGTTGGGCATGGTGTGGGCGCTGGCCCTGCCATTGTAAAAAGCATTCGTTGGCCCGATGAAGCGGCGACCCAATCGTTCGCCCAGGCGCTGGCCGCGCAGCCGGCCTTGCGCAACGCCTTCATCGAATTGCACGGCGGACTGGGCGCCGGCAAAACCAGCTTTGTGCGGCACCTGCTACGCGCCATGGGGGTGCAGGGGCGCATCAAAAGCCCCACTTATGCCGTGGTGGAGCCGTACGAGATCGCCGGGCTTGGCGACCTTGGCGACCTTGGCGACGTTGACCACGTTGACGACATCATGCCGCCGCTGGCCATCTGGCACTTCGACTTCTACCGCTTCAACGACCCGCGCGAATGGGAAGACGCGGGTTTCCGCGACATCTTCGCCAGCCCTGGTTTGAAACTGGCCGAATGGCCCGAGAACGCCGCCAGCTATCTGCCGCGCGCCGATCTGGTGATGCGCATCGAGGTGATGGCGGACGAATCGCGCCAGGTTTTGATGACGGCCCAAACCCGGCTTGGCGCCGCTTTGCTCGCAGGGACGGCGCAATGAGGCGCCGTGCCGCCCTTCAAACCGGTTCGCTCGTGCTGCTCCTGGGCACACTGGAGCTGGCCCGCGGCGCTACGATTCTGGCCGTGCGCATCTGGCCCGCGCCCGACTATTCGCGGGTGACGATCGAGTCGGACGGCGAGCTCAAGGCCAAACAGTTTTTCATCGCCGCGCCGCCGCGCCTGGCGGTGGACATCGAGGGCATCGACCTCAACCCCGCGCTCAAAGAGCTGGTGGCCAAGGTGCAGGGCGACGACCCCAACATCGCGGGCATCCGCGTCGGCCAAAACGCGCCCGGCGTGGTGCGCCTGGTGATCGACTTGAAGCAGGCCATCGCGCCCCAGGTGTTCACCTTGCCGCCGATCGCGGCCTACCAGCACCGCCTGGTGTTTGATTTGTACCCGACCACGGTCGCCGACCCGCTGGAGACCTTGATCAGGGAGCGCCTGACGGACCAGCGCCAGGCCGAAGGCGCGAAGGCGGCAAGCGAAGCTGGCGTGGCCCTGTCCAAACCGGCGGCGCCGGGCACCGATCCGCTGGGGGATTTGATCGCCCAGCGCGCGCAAAAAGCGGCGTTGGCCGCGTCTGGCGCAAATCCCGCAAATGCCGACAAGAGTTCGAATGCTACTAATTCAGCAGCTAACAACGCATATTCCACCAGGGCAAATGGCCAAAATGACCCTCTAACTGGTGAAAATGCAGCCAAAACCGCCGCCAAGACCGACCGCCTGATCATCATCGCCCTGGACCCCGGCCATGGAGGCGAAGACCCCGGCGCGGTGGGCCCCGGCGGAACGCGCGAAAAAGATGTCGTGCTCAAACTGGCGCACCGCCTGCGCGACCGCATCAACGCGGCAAGCGTCAAAAACGGCAAATCGAATTTGGCCATGCGGGCGTTTTTGACGCGCGACGCCGACTTTTTCGTGCCACTGCACATCCGGGTGCAAAAGGCGCGCCGCGTGCAGGCCGATTTGTTCGTCAGCCTGCACGCCGACGCGTTTTTCACGCCGCGCCCGCAAGGCGCCAGCGTGTTCGCGCTGAGCGAGGGCGGCGCCAGCAGTTCGGCGGCGCGCTGGATGGCCGACAAGGAGAACAGGGCCGATTTGATCGGCGGCCTGAACGTGCGCGCCAAAGACGCCCAGGTGCAACGCGCCCTGCTGGACATGAGCACCACCGCGCAGATCAACGACAGCTTGAAGCTGGGCAGCGCCATGCTGGGCGAGATCGGCCGCGTCGGCAAACTGCACAAGCCCAGGGTCGAGCAGGCCGGTTTTGCGGTGTTGAAAGCGCCGGACATTCCCAGCGTGCTGGTCGAAGCCGCCTTTATCAGCAACCCCGAAGAAGAGACCAAACTCAACAGCGACGAGTACCAGGAGCAACTCGCCGACGCGTTGATGCGCGGCATCGCGGGCTACTTCGCCAGGAATCCGCCCCTCGCCCGGAATCGGGCGATCTGATATATCCCGGAATCGGGCGATTTGAGCCCTCGCGCAACCCACTGGGTTTGGGCAGGTTTAGGGGAGGTTCCAGACAGGATCGAACGGGCCCCGGCCAGCTCAAATCCGTCGGCCAGCCAGGGCCACCATCGGACTGGCGTGCGCCTTGAATTGAGGCGAGCAAACCCGCCAGTCGACGACATCCACACGGAACGGCAAATCAGATTCTTCAAACGCTTCGCGCAAACGCGCCATCCGCCGCCAATCCAGAGGCAGTGCGGCTTCCAGGGCCAGATCGAGGTCTGAATGTTTTTTTGCCCGCCCTGACACACGCGAGCCAAAGGCGAACACCGGAATATCAGGCACCACGGAGTTCAGCACTGCTTTGACGATGGAAAGCTGACGCTCGTCCAGGTCAATCATTGCGGGCTTTCAGGATTGCCAGCAGGGCCTCGCACGCTTGCAGGAATTCAGGCGCCATTTCCACAACCGCTGCGGCTTTTGCGCAGTTGTAGGTGTGGGACGTTTCGTTGCGGGCCTGGTGGAATGTCATCCAGAGATCCACGTCGCCGATCAATCCCGCCTCAGCCGCGATGCGAAAAAGATGCCGTCGGGTCACGCCATCCACATCCGTTGCGCTTATGTTGTTTTCCAGCCAGCGCTTGATCATCTTCCAGCTCTGCTCGTAAGCGACTTCAAAACTTTGAATCACGCCCGCGTTGACGGCCTCCTGCACCTGCGCGGTCAATGCCTGCCACTGGGCCTTGTTGGAGGTGACGCCCAAGGCACGGTTGAGCGCGGCGGCGGCAGATTCCAAGGATGCGAGTTCAAGTGACATGGTTCGTCGATTTTAGAGGGTGCATCCGAATGCGCAAATGGCCGTTGGCGAAATAGCCGTCAACGAAACCAATCCGGCGAGTTGCAGTGAACTAGGCCGGGGCCTGAAAACACACCGTCTGCACGCATGCTGACACTGGGGTACAGTGTCAAAAAACGAGGAGACAGACTTGAAACCGATTCCCACACTGCTGCTTGGCAGCGCCATGGTGATGGGCCTGTGCAATGCAGGCCATTCACGCATTACAAAAATTGTCATTGACGAATCGATCCCGATGGCGGTCGCTGCAGGCAGTCCGCCACCGGCCATTGCTTATGAACAGGTCGCTGGCCGGGCCTTTGGCGAACTCGACCCCAAACTGCCCGGCAATGCCATCATCCAGGACATAGAGCTGGCCAAAGACGCCGATGGCAAAGTGCGCTACATCACGTCTTTTGTCATTTACAAACCCGTCGACATGGGCAAGGCCAGCGGCCTGATGTGGCATGACGTGCCCAACCGGGGCAACGTGTTCCCCTTTGCGCCGCAGGAGGTGGCCCTGGGCGATGTGATGCTGGCCAGCGCCTGGCAGGGCGACAACAGCGGCCGCACCGCAGTGCGGCCCACCGCCAGCGTGGCGGGCGGGCAGTTTTTGCAGGTGCCGGTGGCACGTGGCCCCAATGGCAACCCGGTGACCGGGGACGTCATGGGGCGCATCGTCAACCGCGCCGGCCCCGCCTCGCAGCCGCTGATCGTGCAGACCAACCCCGTGCCCTACAAACCCGCCAGCATGGATACCCGGCTGGCCAAACTCGTCTCGCGCGAGGGCGAAAACCAGCGCGGCGAAGTGATGGGTGAAAAAGCCATCGCACCATCCGACTGGGCCTGGGCGAAATGCAGCGCCGCCAACCCGTTCCCTGGCACACCGGACCCCACCGAGATCTGCCTGAAAGGCGGCTTTGACCCCAAACTCCTCTATCAGGTCGTGTACACCTCGGCCGACCCGTATGTGCTGGGCATAGGCTTTGCGGCATGGCGCGACATCGCGGCATTTTTCAAGAAAGCCGCTGCGGACGATACGGGTGCACCGAACCCGCTGGCAGGCAAAGTCAAATACAGCATCACGCGCGGCATTTCGCAATCCGGTAACTACCTGCGCGGCTGGCTGCACCTGGGCTTCAACCAGGCGGAAGACGGCAGCATGGTGCACGACGGCATGTGGCCCATCATTGCCGGGCGGCGTATTGCGCTCAACTTCCGTTGGGCCCAGCCGGATGGCGTGCTGGAGCTTTACCAGGCCGGGTCAGAAGGCCCGCAGTGGTGGCTGCCCAATGCCGACCCGGTTCGCGGCGGTTCAGCGGCAGGCATTCTGGACCGTTGCACCGCAACACGCACCTGCCCCAAAGTGGTTGAGCATTTCGGTTCTGCCGAGGTGTGGGCGCTCAAACTCACACCCGAGTGGGTCGGCACCGACGGCAAGGCCGACCTGCCCTTGCCAGACAACGTGCGTCGCTACTACATTGCCAGCAGCAACCACGGCGGCGGTGCGGGCGGGTTTGACACCAGCCTGCCCAATGCCGCGCTGCCCAAGACCGGCGCCATGTGCCCGGGCAACAATTTTGGCCAGGGCCTGTTGCCGGCCAACCCGGTGCCTCACACGCAAACTGTCAACGCGCTGCGTGTGCATTTCCGCAATTGGGTGATGGACGGCACAGCGCCGCCGCCAAGCCGTTACCCCACCCTGGCGCAAGGCCAGATGGCGCCAGCGCACAAAGCCGCCATCGGTTTCCCCACCTTGCCCGGACTGCGCGCGACCGTGCCCGAACCTGACTTCATCATGCCGGTGCACGACTACGACTGGGGCCCGCAGTTCAACTTCGCCGACGGCTCGGGCGTCCCGACAAACGCGGTGCCGCGCATCAGGAACGTCGTCAAGATGCTGGCACCCAAAGTCGATGCCGATGGCAATGAAGTCGGTGGCGTCCCCGTGGTTCTGCTCGACGCACCACTGGGCACCTACCTGGGCTGGAACGTCACGGCCGGTGGCGACAGGCCTTTCCACAAAGACCAGATCTGCAACTACGTGGGCGGCATGATTCCTTTTGCACGCACGGCCGACGAGCGCAAAACCAGCAATGATCCACGCCCGTCACTGCAGGAGCGTTATGCCTCGCATGAGGGTTATGTTGGGGCGGTGACAAAGGCTGCGGCCCGTGCGGTGACAGAAGGGTTTTTGCTGCCGGTGGACGCCACGGCCTTGATCGATGCCGCCAATGCCAGCGCCGTGTTGCGTTGAAACTTTTCAATCAAGGAGACTTTCATGACGTCCGTCAAATCGATTTTTCATGCGGCGGTTTGCACCGCTGCGGCTTTGTTGGCCTTGGCTGCAACTGCGGCCGATTTTCCGGCCCCCAGGGAGGGCAGTTGGGTCGTCAAGGATTTCAAATTCCACACGGGCGAAGTGCTGCCCGAGCTGCGCCTGAACTACACCACCGTGGGCGACCCCAAAGGTGAACCCGTGCTGGTGCTGCATGGCACCACGGGCTCGGGCACCGGCATGCTGAACCCGGCTTTTGGTGGCGAACTGTTTGGTGCGGGCCAGCCGCTGGACGCCAGCAAATATTTCATCATCCTGCCCGACGCGATTGGCACGGGCAAATCAACCAAGCCCTCTGATGGGTTGAAAACCGCGTTCCCCAAATACAACTACAACGACATGGTCGATGCGCAGTACCGGCTGGTCACGGAACACCTGGGCGTCAAACACCTGCGCCTCATCATTGGCAACTCCATGGGCGGCATGCAAACCTGGATTTGGGGCACCCGCTACCCCGACGCCATGGACGCCCTGGTGCCCATGGCCTCGCAACCCACGGCCATGGCCAGCCGCAACTGGATGCTGCGCCGCCTGATCGTCGATTCGATCCGGAACGACCCCGAGTGGAACAACGGCAACTACAGCAAGCAACCGCGCAGCTGGCAGTTTGCATCCGTTTTTTACAACCTGGCCACCAACGGCGGCAACCAGGCATTGGCCAAAATGGCGCCCACCAACGAAAAAGCCAACCAGTTGCTCGATGGCCGCCTGAATGGCCCCTTCCCCGGCGATGCCAATGACCACCTCTACCAATGGGACAGTTCACGCGACTACGACCCTTCAGGCGGCCTTGAAAAAATCCAGGCTGCGCTGCTGGCCCTGAATTCCGCCGACGACGAGCGCAACCCGCCCGAGACCGGCATCCTGGACCGCGAGCTCAAACGCGTCAAAGGCGCACGTTATTACCTGATTCCGGCCAGTGATGCCACCGCAGGGCACGGCACCACCGCGCAAGCCAAATTCTGGAAGCCGCAACTGGTCGAATTGCTGCGGAACGCGCCCAGGCGGTAATTTTTACCGCCGCGCCTTCCACGCCCCCAACAATACAAACAAGCCCGGCACAAAAATCATCGCCCAGATGATTTTGTCCAGGTGGGCTTTGACAAACGGGATGTTGCCAAAGAAGTAGCCAATGGTGACGATGCCGCCCACCCAGAGGGCGCCGCCAGTCAGGTCATACAGGGTAAATTTGGCGCGGGTCATCTGCGCCACCCCCGCGACAAAGGGTGCAAAGGTGCGCAGGAAGGGCATGAAGCGCGCGGCAACGATGGTGATGCCGCCGTATTTTTCGTAAAACGCGTGCGCCTGGTTGAACGCGTTCTTGTTGAAGAACTTCGAATTCTCCCACTGGAAAACGCGCGGCCCGAAGTAGTGGCCAATGGTGTAGTTAGACTGGTTGCCCAATGTTGCAGCGGCGAACAACAACCCAACTGAAAGCGGGTAACTCATCAGCCCCACACCACACATCGCACCCACCACAAACAGCAGCGAATCCCCTGGCAGAAAGGGCATGACCACCACCCCGGTTTCGACAAAAATGATCAGAAACAACAGGGCGTAAACCCAGGGGCCGTAGTTCGTGACAAAACTCTCCAGGTGTTTGTCAACATGCAGGATGAAATCGATGATGAAGGCGAGAAGTTCCATGGGAGTGGATTATGGCTTAAAATAGTCAGACTTCTAGTCAGAATGGAAACATCATGAACACCTGGCCGGTCCAGAACGCCAAATCGCGATTCAGCGAGTTTCTTGAAGCTTGCATCACCGTCGGCCCGCAGCTGGTAACCAAACACGGGGCGGAGGCGGCGGTGCTGGTGTCGGTCGCGCAATGGCGGCGCCTGCAAGGGGCGGCACAAGCTTCACTGAAAGAAGTCCTGATGGAGCCAGGTGTGCGCGGCGCATTGCCGATTCCGCCACGTGGCCGCGCGCGCCGCCGCAATCCCGTTGAGTTTTAGGCGTATTGATGTACTTGCTTGACACCAATGTCATCTCGGAATTGCGCAAAGTCAGGCCGCACGGGGCTGTGGTCGCCTGGCTGCAATCTGTGCGGGATGCCGACCTGTGCCTGTCTGCCGTCAGTTTGGGTGAAATCCAGCGCGGCATCGCGATCACGCAAGAGCAAGACGCTGACAAGGCCGAACAATTGACGGCCTGGGCCGATCGCCTCTGCGCAACACACCAAATTTTGCCAATGGACGCGCAGACGTTCCGGGTCTGTGCCCGCTTGATGCATCGCCAGTCCGACGCGCTTTACGAAGACGCCATGATCGCCGCCACCGCGCTGGTGCATCAATTGACCGTGGTGACACGCAATGTGCGCGATTTTGCGCACTTCAAGGTCGCCGTGCTCAATCCGTTTGATCACAAGAGGGCGTGACACCGTTATCTCCCAAATATTTAGAATGACTATGTGAACGCCCTGCTCTCCCCCCAATCTTCCACGGCGCCCCGCCGCCCGATCCGCGAACTGCCCGACGAACTGATCAGCCAGATCGCCGCCGGTGAAGTGGTGGAGCGCCCGGCGTCCGTCGTGCGCGAGCTGGTAGACAACGCGCTGGACGCGGGCGCCACCCAGGTCACCGTGCGCCTGCTGGCCGGCGGCGTGCGCCTGATTTCGGTGGAAGACAACGGCGCCGGCATCCTGCGCGAAGAGCTGCCGCTGGCCTTCCGGCGCCATGCCACCAGCAAGATCGACAGCCTGGCCGACCTGGAGTCGGTGGGCACCATGGGTTTTCGCGGCGAGGCCCTGGCCGCTATTAATTCGATTGCTGACTGTGCAATATCCACGAGGGCCAGCGGCCAGTTTGATGCTTTTTTTCTGAGCGGGCAGACCGGCGAGCTGTCGCCCGTGGCCAGGGCGCAGGGCACCACAGTCGAAGTCAAGGAACTGTTCTTTAGCACCCCCGCAAGGCGCAAGTTCCTGAAGACCGATGCAACCGAGTTGTCGCATTGCATCGAGGCCGTGCGCCGCCACGCGCTGGCCCGGCCCGATGTCGGTTTTGCCATCTGGCACGAAGGCAAACTGGTCGAACAGTGGCGCGCCTGCAATGGCACGCCAGAGGCGGCGCTGGACCAGCGCCTGAACGATGTGCTGGGCACCGAATTCGTAGAGCGGTCTGTGCGCGTGGACTACCGCAGTGCCCCCATTCACGGCCAGCAACACGACGGGCAGGCTGACGCGCGAAGGGTTCGCGTCTGGGGCCGCGCCGGCATCCCCGATGCCGCGCGCGCCCGGGCCGATCAGCAGTTTGCCTATGTGAACGGCCGTTTCGTGCGCGACAAGGTGCTGACCCACGGCGCACGCAGCGCCTATGAAGACGTCTTGCACGGCCAGCGCCAGCCGGTTTATGCGCTGTACTTGGAGATCGACCCGGCACGGGTGGACGTGAACGTGCACCCGACCAAGATCGAAGTGCGCTTCCGCGACAGCCGCGAGGTGCACCAGGCCATGCACCATGCGGTAGAGGATGCGCTGGCCACACCCAGGGCGGGTGCGCCGGGCGCTGGTGTGGCAAAAACGCCGGAAAACACTTCCCAGACCGAGTTTCAAGAGAAAAATCAGCCTGTAGCCCTCGCCAAATGGCCACAGTCAGCTATTAATTTCGGAGTTTACGAACGCCCGCAAGATGGCCATCGGGTGGAAGATCTGTCAGCGCTTTGGCAGCCCACCTCCGTTCCGGTTGAGCTGGTCAAAGCCGAAGACGGCACGTCGACAGGGCTCGCCTCGGGCAGCGCCATGCAAACGGACATTGGCTCGCCTCCCCACCTTGACGCTGCAGAAACCTGGCCCCTCGGCAAAGCCCTGGCCCAATTGCAGGGCATCTACATCCTGGCCGAAAACGCGCAGGGCCTGATCATCGTGGACATGCACGCCGCGCACGAGCGCATCGTCTATGAGCGCCTGAAAACGCAGATGGAGGCGTCTGGCGAATCCGGCATCAGCAGCCAGCCGCTGCTGATCCCCGCCACCTTCGCCGCCACACCACTGGAGGTGGCCACGGCCGAGGCACATCACGAGTCCCTGGCCCGGCTGGGCCTGGAGATCAGCCCGTTCTCGCCCAAGACCCTGGCGGTGCGATCAGTTCCAACGTCGTTGGCCAATGGAAACGCCACCGAACTGGCCCGCAGCGTGCTGGCCGAACTCAGCACACATGACACCAGCAACGTGATCGAACGTGCGCAGAACGAATTGCTCTCCACCATGGCCTGCCACGGCGCCGTGCGCGCCAACCGCAAGCTGACCGTGGAAGAGATGAACGCCCTGCTGCGCCAGATGGAAGCCACCGACCGCTCCGACCAGTGCAACCATGGCCGGCCAACCTGGCGGCAGGTGAGCATCAAGGAACTGGATGCCTTGTTCATGCGTGGGCGTTGATACAGGAATCGCCATGAGTTCACCCCGCATGCCCGCCTTATTTCTGCCCCACGGCGGCGGGCCTTCTTTCTTCATGACCAGCGAGCGCCAGCAGATGTACCAGGCCACCGAGGACTTTCTTCGCGGCGTTCGAAGCACCCTGCCGGCCACACCCAAGGCCATCCTGCTCGTCACTGCACGCGGATAGAGGCACATCCATGCGCTCCATGCCGGTGGCCAGTTTGCTGGTTGACCTGGACGTGGCCAAGAGCCACAGCCGCCCCTATACCTCGGACGACAACCCCTATTCGGAGTCGCAGTTCAAAACCATGAAATACCGTCCCGACTTCCCTGAGTAGCAAAGTCATTGACACATTCCCGGCTCACCGACAGGCTCCAGCGCGCAGGGTTGGTGACGGTGTTTTGTAGCATATGCATGTAAGCGGATAGATGTTTATGTGCAAATTTCAAAACAAATCACCTTGCCCCGCCAGCAGGCCTGGCCGGAACTGGCTGACATCATGCGCCACGCGCTCGCGGTTGAAACCCAGTTTGGCGCAGGTTTTCTCAAAACGCTGTTTGACCAGGTCGGCCCACAGGCCCGAGCCTTTCATGCGGGTCTTGAAGTCACTGTTGTAGACCTTGCCCTGGCTTGCGGCGGCGGCGTCGATGTCATGCATCTCGCGCACCCGCGCCATCACCCGAGCCGCGCGTTGGGGGTAGTGCAAGCCCAGCCACTGCTGGAACAGCGGGTTCAACTCCCAGGGCAGTCGCAGCACGGTGTAAAACGCGGTGCGCGCGCCGGCCTCCCAGGCGGCTTGCAACACCTGCTCCATGTCTTCATTGATGAAGGGAATCTGCGGCGCCACGCTCACACCCACCGGCACGCCCGCGTCGGCCAGGGCTCGGATGGTGCGCAGGCGCCGGTGCGGCGCGGCGGCGCGCGGCTCGAGCTTGCGGGTGAGCGCGCCGTTCAGAGAGGTGATGGTGACGTAGACGCAGGCCAGTTTGCGCGCGGCCATGGGGGCCAGCAGGTCCAGGTCACGCTCCACGCCACTGCCTTTGGTGACGATGGCGACAGGGTGGTGGCAGCGCGCCAAAACCTCAATCGCGCTGCGGGTGATTTTGAGGTCCCGCTCGATCGGCTGGTAACCGTCGGTCACGGTGCCCAGGGCAATGAGTTTGGGCACGTAGCTGCGCGCTTGCAGCTCGCGCGCCAGCACCTCGGCCAGATTGCGCTTGGCAATAATTTTGGTCTCAAAGTCCAGCCCGGGCGACAGGCCAAGATAGCTGTGCGTGGGCCGCGCATAGCAGTACACGCAGCCGTGCTCGCAGCCCCGGTAGGGGTTCAGTCCGTAGTCAAAATGAATGTCGGGCGAGTCGTTGTGGGTGATGGCGCTTTTGCAGTCTTCAAACGTCACCTGGGTTTGCAGCGGCATCTTTTCTGCCGATTCGGCCGCGCCATCTTCAAGCGTGCCCCAGCCATCGTCAAACGCGTCGCGCTCGTCTTTGGCAAAGCGGTGGGCGATGGCGGTGGCCGCGCCACGTCCTTTGATGGCGTGCAGCGGGACAAAAGCTGATTCGGCAGTGATGGCGAGCCCGATTTTAATATTTTCAGGGTAAAAATGCCCAATATCCCTGTCAACAGTGCATAAGCAGCTATTATTTTTGAAGCGAACTGGGTGGCTGCTGCGCCAGCCACTGGCGCATGGCATCGTTCACGCGGGTCTGCCAGCCCTTGCCGGTGGCCCGAAGGCCAGCCAGCACATCAGCATCAAAACGGATCGCGGTGGCCACTTTGGGGGTTTCAACCGGCGGACGGCCACGCGCGCGGCTCTTCTGCAGCGCCACCAGGCCCGCATAGATTTCGGGTGGCAGCACTTCGCTTGCCGGGCGGGCGCGTTTAAACCAGTCGTCGTCAAGCTCCGGGTTATCGGGGTCAGCCGCAATACCTGCGTTGATGCGGGCGTTTTCTTCGGGCGTCGGCAACTCCAGCCACTGCCCGGATTTAGTCTGAATTCGCATAACTCTTCGCCTCTCTTTCATTTGCTGTTCTCAAACTGATCACGCGAGTGGCATCGCCGCGTTTGCAAAACACCAAAACGTGCAGCCGCTCACCTAACCGACCCGTCGCCCTAAAGCGCTTTTCGGGGTACACAAAACGTAAATCCTCGCCAATTTGAGCCGTCTCCCATTCAAAATCCGCCGCATCCGCCAAAGAAACACCGTGTTTCTCGAGGTTCGACAGATTCTTCACCGGGTCAAATTCAATCTCAATTTCGCTTGGCATAGAATTATCGTATAAACATTAAATAAATTCAAATGAAGGTAGATTGCAGCTGGTCCAGCGGGCTGGCGATGCCGCCCGCCGCAACCTTCAAGACGTGCGCGTAGATCATGGTGGTGGACACGTCAGAATGCCCCAGCAGCTCTTGCACCGTGCGGATGTCCGTGCCCGCCTGCAGTAGATGGGTCGCAAACGAATGGCGCAGCGTATGCACCGAGACCGGTTTGACAATGCCCGCCAATGGCACGGCCTTCTTCAACGCGCGTTGCAGGCGCTCCTCAAACAGGTGATGCCGCCGCTCAACACCGCTGCGCGGGTCAATCGACAGCGTGGGTGACGGAAACATCCAGAACCAGCCCCAGGTTTGACCCACTTTGGGGTATTTGGACTCCAATGCATGGGGCGTTTCAACCCCGCCACGCTGGGCCTGTCGGTCTGCCTCCCACACGGCGCGGGCTGCCAACATTTGGTGGCGCAGGGCCGCCGCAAGTGAGCGTGGCAGCATGACAACCCGGTCTTTGTTGCCTTTCGCTTCACGCACGATGATCACCAGGCGGTCAAAATCAACGTCTTTGACCCGCAGGCGAATGCCCTCCATCAAACGCATGCCGGTGCCGTAAAGCAGGCGTGCCAAAAGCGCCGTTTCACCTTCCATCTGCGCCATCAGGCCAGCCACCTCATCACGCGTCATCACGCTGGGGATGCGGCGCTTTTGCGACGGTCGACCAATGTCATCCAGCCAAGGCAGTTTGATGGCCAGCACCTCACGGTATAAGAACAGGATCGCGCTCAAGGCCTGGTTGTGGGTAGAGGCAGACACCTTGCGCTCAGTCGCCAGCATGGTCAAAAAGGCTTCGACCTCTCGCGGCCCCATGTCGCGCGGGTGCTTCATGCGCCCATCGCGCCCATGCCAGCGGATAAAAAACTTCACCCAATGCAGATAGACTTTTTCAGTGCTCAGGCTATAGTGCAAGTAACGAATGCGCTCGCGAACCTGGTCCAGAAGGCGGATTGACTTCAAAGGCGCGTTGCCGGGTTTCATGGTTTAAATTATAACTGTATAAATAAACAGTTATACGGATTGAAACCCTGACTGGATAACGTTTTTGGAATATTTTTATGGTCACATTACATTGCAACGGGTGTTTTATTTTGCAGGTTTTGCGGTGTACATTACGTTAGAGAGCACCGGACAAGGAGGAGGACAAGATGCGAACGATTTCGTGCTTATCGGCTGTGGTACTTGCACTGTTGTTGACTGGGTGCGCCAGCATACGGACAGCGCCTAGTCCGGAGGTCCGCCAGGCTTTGGCGCCAACCGGGAAGCTGCGTGTGGGTGTTTACCCTGGTAGCCCCGCGTCCATGCTTCGTGATCCCAAATCTGGAGAAACAAGAGGCGTCAGTGTTGATC
>JANMVT010000170.1:0-3182 GCA_031392945.1 Rhodoferax sp.
TGCGGGTGGGCCAGACGCACCAGGCCGTCACCGCCTACGGCAAGATCGTCAGCCTGCAACCCCGGTCAGCGCGCGGCCACGTCGGCCTGGCCGATGTCTATTTGCAGACCAACGAGCTGGATCTGGCGCAGCGCAGCATCAACCGGGCGCTGGAGTTGTCGCCGGGGCTGGCCGAGGCGCAAGGCCAGGCGATTGCCGTGGCGCTGCGGCGCAAGCAATTTGATACCGCGCTGGAAATCGCCCGCAGCATGCAGGGCGAGCGCCCGGCCGAGGCGGTGGGGTTTGCGCTGGAAGGAGAGATCGAGATGCAGCGCGGGCGCTGGGATGCCGCTGCTTTGGCATTGCGCAAGGCGGTCGAAAAACCCGGTCGAGGTGCTGCGCCGTCAAAATTGTTTGTCGCGCTGGCAAGGGGCGCAAAGATGCCGGAGGCCCAGGCTTTTGCAGACCAATGGCTCAAACTTAATCCGCGCGACGCCTCTTTCCTGTTCTTTTTGGGTGACAACGCGCTGTCGCTTGGTGATGCCGACTTGGCTGAAAAGCGGTATCGACAAGTGCTGGCCATCGACCCTGAGAACGCGCTGGCGCTCAACAACCTGGCGATGCTCTATCTACAGCAGAAAAAGCCAGGCGCCACCGTGCTGGCCGAGCAAGCCGTGCGTGTCGCACCCAACCTGCCAGCGTTGCTGGACACCTTGGCTGCGGCTTATGCCGGCGACGCCAACATGCGCAAGGCCATTGAAGTACAGCAACGGGCCGTCGCTTTCGCGCCGGGCGACGGGGCGCTTCGCTTGAGCCTGGCGCGCTACCACCTGGAGGCGGGCGAAAGCGCCCTGGCAAAGAGCGAGCTGGACCGGCTAGCCCAAATGGGTAAACGGTTTACGCGGCAAGATGAGGTCGCACGGCTTCGACAGTCTCTGACGCCCGCGCTGCCAGGCCGCTGAGAACCGTGCGTTGGATGAGGTGACGTGTGGCTCAATGCTGTCGATAGAATTTACAAAGCGACGCCTCCATTTGAAGAAGTTTTCAACAAGTCATTGATTTTTAAAGGAATTCGAGTTCTGGTGCGTATTTTGCTTTTACGGGCTTGCTCACGCAGATTTTTCTAACCACAAGGATGACAAGCATGAAATCGATGGCAGTGTTTTTGGCGGGCAGCGCCTTGGCTTTGGGCGCCAACGCAACCTTCACACCTCTGTACACCAACAGTCCGGTTAATACCTTCTCGCCCAACGAGATCAATCAAACCGCAACGTTGCGACTGTTTGACTCCACACTTGGCACCCTGACCGGGGGCACACTGCACATTTTCGGCGCCATTGAGGGCACGATCACACTGTCATACGGCGCGGCTGCGGCGCCAGACAGCCTGGACGGCACCACCACCTCTCGCATCGGCGTCAACAGCGCCAATCTCTTTGTTGATGCGCTTTTCAACGGCTTGAATGACCTCAGTCTGTCGTATTCCTACGGACCGCTTTTGTTGAATCCGAACACCAGCTCTACCTCCGGCACGTTGACTGACGCGCTAACTTCGACCAAGAACTTTGGCGCCAGCGCCCTGTTACAAACCGTCGGGATTGGCACTTTTGATCTGGCTTGCACGTCGCGAACCGGGTTCGCAACCTTCGGTGGCGGCGGTTTCGCAGGCGGTAGCCAAACGACCTTCGGCAAGTGCAATGCCGATATCATTTACGAGTACACCGCCGCCGTGACCCAGGTGCCTGAGCCTGGCTCGCTGGCGCTGGTGGGTCTGGCCCTGGCCGGCCTGGGCTTCAGTGCCCGCCGCCGCGCTGCCAAGTAAGCGTTGCATTTCAGCGCTGGGCCTGATGGCCCGGCAGCCGTCCCCCAACACCGCAAGGTCTTGGGGGATTTTTCATGGGGCAGGCGCTTGTGCGCTGGTTTGACCATGCGGCAGTCGGCGTCAACATCCAGCCACCGGACCTGCTCTCCTACCGTGCACACCCAAACCCCGACCTTGCGGCCATTCTTGCAGTTGTTCGTGCGCCCTTTGCTGGCACTGCTGGTCAACGCCATCCCCGCCGTCCAAGCTGCCGAGCTGCGCCTGCGCATCCTGGAGACCAGCGATGTGCACATGAACCTGCTGAACTACGACTATTACCAGGACAAAGTCACCGACGATTACGGCCTGGCCAAAACCATCACGCTGATCAAGGCGGCGCGGGCCGAGGCCAAAAACTCGCTGCTGTTTGACAACGGCGATCTGCTGCAGGGCAGCCCGCTGGGCGATTGGGTGGCGCGTGATTGGGAGGCACGTAATGGCGGGGCGCGTGATGGCGCGGCGCGCGTGCGGCCACTGGCGCCCGGCCAGGTGCACCCGGCCTACAAGGTGCTGAACGCCATCGGGGTGGACGCAGCCAACATCGGCAACCATGAGTTCAATTACGGCCTGCCGTTTTTGCGCCAGGCCCTGAGCGGCGCGGCCTTCCCGACTGTCAGCGCCAATGTGCATGTCGATGACGGCGACGGCAACCCCGACAACGACGGCTATGCCTTCACGCCCTACGTCATCCTCGACCGCCACTTCACCGACGAGGCCGGCGCCCCGCATACGCTCAAGATCGGCGTGATCGGCTTTGTGCCGCCGCAAATCCTGGTCTGGGACAAGCAACACCTGCAAGGCAAGCTCACCGTGCGCGACATCCAGGACACCGCGCGCCGCCTGGTGCCCGAGATGCGCGCCAAAGGCGCCCAGATCGTGGTGGCCATCCCGCATTCCGGCTTTGAGCGCGGCCAGACCCCGCGCTTTGCCGAGAACTCGGTGGCCCGGCTGGCCGACGTGCCGGGCATCGACGCCATCCTGTTTGGCCATTCACACGGTGAGTTTCCGGGGCCGTTTTTTGCCGATTACCCGAAGGTGAACCTGGCCAAAGGCACGATCAACGGCGTGCCGGCGGTGATGCCGGGCCGCTGGGGTGATCACCTGGGCGTGATCGATTTGACGCTGGACAACGCCTCCGGTGCCTGGACGGTGGCTGACAGCCGGGCCGAAATCCGCCCCATCACCGACCGCGCCACCCGCAAGCCGCTGGTGGCCGCCGACCCGATGGTGGCCGCGCTGATCGCCACCGAGCAGGCCGCCACGCTGG
The DNA here is from genome assembly GCA_031392945.1 of Rhodoferax sp. Classification (GTDB taxonomy): domain Bacteria; phylum Pseudomonadota; class Gammaproteobacteria; order Burkholderiales; family Burkholderiaceae_C; genus JANYCG01. The sequence continues at coordinate 3,108 of JANMVT010000170.1, forward strand.
CTTACGTGCGTGGTGAGCTGGGCAGCACCCGCACCCCGATCACCAGCTACTTTGCCCAGGTAACGCCCGACCTGT
>JANMVT010000233.1:0-24972 GCA_031392945.1 Rhodoferax sp.
ACAGGTAGATATATTTTTTACCTCACTCGCAACCGCCATGGGCGAGCGTGCCGTCGGCATTGTTTTTTCGGGCTACGATGGTGACGGTGCTGAAGGCTGCAAGCGCATCAAAGAAGCCGGGGGAACAACTTTTGCCCAAGACAATTCTGCCGATGTAAGCGGCATGCCTTTGAGCGCTCAAGCGACGAGCTGTGTTGATTTCGTGCTGCCACCCGACAAAATTCCGGTAGAACTGGATAAATTGATAGCCAGATTTGTGGGGAAAAAGAGGGGGAGGTAAACCGGGCCTACTGCACCTCAGGCGCAATCGCCTTGGCACAGTCAGGGCATCCGGAAAATATCGGGCCCGGTGTGAACGCGCGACGTTTCGATGCCATGCTCTAGACCAAAACGGTGGATGCCAAAGCCACGCCATACGGCGTCGAGGTCACATTTGCCGCAGCGCCGGTCAAATTCGTGATCGACCCGCATGGAGAGCTGGGCAAATAAACCGCTTCGTTAATCGGTCCGCAGCGGCTTGGCAGGTGCGTTTTCCTTGTCCGTTCCAATGCGCTCGTATTCCGAGATCACCTGCGCGCCCAGCAACAGCAGCGTCGCGCCGATTTCCAGGCTGAACAGCACGACGATGGCGGTGGTGAGCGAGCCGTAGACGATGCCGATCTGCGACAGCGTGGCGAAGTACCAGACCAGCGCGTGGCGCGTCACTTCCCAGAAAAACGTCGCCGCCACGCCGCCGATCAGCGCGTGGCGCAGTGACAGCCGACCGACCGGCATCACCAGGTACACCGATGTCAGCACGAAGATTTCGCCCGCCAGGCCGAGCAGATACAAAAGAAAGCCTGAAAAACCGCTGAGCGACCAGCTCATGCCGAAAAACTCGACACTTTTTTCGCCCAGCGCCTGAAACGCCCCGGCTACCAGCGTCACGACCAGAAACCCCAGCCCAAGGGACACGATGTAGCAGTACGGCAGCACGGCGGAAACCAGGAAATGCCTGCGCCGGATCGCCACGCGGTGCAGGAAAACCACCGACATCGCGTTTTCGAGCACGGTGAAAGCCAGCGAGCTGAAGAACAGCATCGTCCCCAGCAGCACCCAGCCCATCACCTCGCGGTGCTTCAGGAAATTAGCCAGCTCGCCGACGATGAATCCGCCCTGCCCAGGCGCCAGCCAGCCGATGTAGCGGCCCAGCGAGTCAAGCAGCACGCTTTGCTCGATCACGTGCGACAGCGCAATCGCGATCAAAATGAGCAACGGGACAATCGAAAGCAAGGCGTAGTAGGCGACCGCCCCGGCCAGCAGCAGGCCCTGGTTGGCGCGAAAGCCCTTGATAGTCCGCAACGCGAATTCGGCGGGATGGCTGAGCACGTAAACGGCCTGCGGTTCGAGCGTCATTGGTGTTAACCGGCAATGCGCCGGAAGGCTGGAAAGTTGAGCTGATTATGAGACGACGAAGGCGCCATTCGCGACTTCGTGCTGGAAAAAGGGTGGCTGGGGCTCGGCCGCGCCATCACCGGCATCGCCGCTTTTTAATTCATTGTGGCGACACGGAAGTAGACCAAGCACCCAAACTACCCTGCAAAGCCCGAGCCCTCACTTGTCCGCGCTTTTTGCCGTGTGTCTAGAATCTGCCAGATTCAACCCACAAGCAGCACCACACCATGAACAACCGCGTCCGCATCGAGCTCAACCAACACGGCGTAGCCGAAGTCACCCTGGTCCGCGCCGACAAGATGAACGCGCTGGACGCGGCCATGTTTACGGCGCTGCAGCAAGCCATCCGCCAACTTGAATCCACGCCCAATCTGCGCGCCGTGGTGCTCAGTGGCGAAGGCAAGGCGTTTTGCGCAGGACTCGACATGGGGCGCTTTGCCGGCATGGCCAATGCGTCCGAAGGGACGGCCAAAGCCGAAGACCGCTTGCTGCCGCGAACCCACGGCATTTCCAACGGGCCCCAGTTTGTCGGCATGGGCTGGCGCAGCCTGCCGGTGCCGGTGATTGCGGCCGTGCATGGCGTGGCCTTTGGTGGCGGGCTGCAGGTGGCGCTGGGCGCCGATGTGCGGCTGCTGGCACCGGGCACCAAGATGAGCGTGATGGAACTCAAGTGGGGCCTGGTGCCCGACATGGCCGGCATGGCATTGCTGCGCGGCCTGGTGCGCGACGACCACGCGCGCGAGCTCATCTACACCGCCCGCGTGGTGGAGGCGGAAGAAGCCGTGGCGCTCGGCCTGGCCACCCGCATTTGTGCTGACCCGCTGCAAGCTGCGCGTGAGCTGGCACATGCCATTTCGCAGCGAGCCCCGAGCGCCATTCGCGCCGCCAAACGGCTCATGAACCAGGCCAGCCGTTCGGTGGACGACACGGCAGCGGCGCTGCTGATGGCCGAGTCGCAAGAGCAATCGCAACTGATAGGCAGCGCCGAGCAAGCCGAAGCGGTGAAGGCCAACCTGGAAAAGCGCTCGCCGGTATTCGAGGCGCCACGCTAATCCCCTGGCTGTAGGCACCGGGCGATTGAGATGGGCGCTATTGCGGGACGGGCATATCGCGTTTGTCGATCACGACCAAGACCTCGTTCACGCCGGCATTGGTGACCGACATCCTTTCCCGCTCGCGCGAGCTCACAGCGCCTGCTTGCTGATTCAGGGTCTCAGTCTTGCCGTCAGCGTACGAGAAAGTTAACTGTGACTGCCCCTTCAACACATAAACAGTTCGTTTCGGATAATTTGTCATCGGTACAACGACCCTTGGTGCAAACGTGCTTTCGAACACGCGCACTTGATCATTGTTGAGGATGACTTTGAATCCCGCAGGTAGCTGTGGCGCTGCCGTGGCTTGCTGTACCGCCTGGGCTGATGCAACCAGCGGCATTGCGAGCCCGCCAGCGACAGTGAGTGATAGGGCTATCGCCAAAAGTTTCTTAGGATTCGCGTCAAAATAACAGATCATTACTTATTGCGAGGCGGTTGCAGTTTGTAGTTCCACTTTCCGTGGAAGTTGGCGCGTTTGAGGTTCAGCGACGCCAGTTCCACGCCAGTTGCGCGTGATGTGGGAGAACATGCGGTGCTCGATCTTGTTCCACTTGCTGGTGCCGGGCATATTCAAAGTCTGATGGAATAGGCGCCGCTTCCGCAGCACCGCATTGAATCCGGCAAACCCGTGCCACAGTTGTCAGCTTTCCAGCTGCCAACATCATCGGCGGCATGGCCCAGCGCATCCTCGAAGAATCCGTGGCCTACGCCAAAGAACACAAACCGTTCGGCAAGGCGATTGGCGAATTCTAGCTGACCCCCATCTCGCGCCGGTACCACTCATGGAAGTGCTGCATGCCGTCTTCCATGGGGCTCTGGTAGGGGCCGGTTTCGTTGTCGCCGCGTGCGATCAGGGCCTTGCGGCCGGCGTCCATGCGCAGGGCGATTTCGTCGTCTTCCACGCAGGTCTCCATGTAGGCGGCTTGTTGTGCCTCAACAAACTCGCGCTCGAAGGCGGCGATTTCTTCAGGGTAATAAAACTCGACCATGTTCAAGGTTTTTTGCGGGCTGATGGCGTGCAGGGTCGAGACGGTGAGCACATGCGGGTACCACTCGACCATGATGCCGGGGTAGGCGGTGAGCCAGATCGCGCCGTACTTGGGCGCCACGCCGCGTGAGTAATCCAGCAGGGCTTTTTGCCAGCGCGTATAGGCGGGCGAGCCGCCGCTGCCGTCACCATGGGCGTCGGCTTTGCCAAGGCGGTTGTTGGCCACCCCTACGGTCTGCACCGAGTAGTGTTCCTTGAACTCCCAGCGCAGGTCTTCGCAGCTGACCATGCTGCCAAGGCCAGGGTGGAAAGGGCCGACGTGGTAGTCCTCCAGGTAGACCTCGATGAAGGTTTTCCAGTTGTAGTCGCACACGTGCATTTCGACGCGGTCGAGCACGTGGCCGGAGAAATCCAGGTCGGCCAGGGCGCCCATGTGGGCCAGGTCAACGGCGACGTTGCGGCTGTCCGGGTTTTTTTCGAACAGCAGGCCGTTCCAGCTTTGCAGCGGGTAATTGTTGAGGTTCAGGCAGGGGTCCTGGGCGAAATGCGGCGCGCCAATCAGGGTGCCGGCTTTCATCGGGCCATTTATGTTGCTGCCGCTGTAAGTCCAGCGATGTAGCGGGCAGACGATGTTGCCACCGGCGCTGCCGCTTTGCACGGTGTTGAGCGACCCGCGACCTTGCAATATCAGCGCCTGGCGATGCCGGCAGACATTGGAGATCAGCTCGATGCCGGCCGACGTGCGCACCAAGGCGCGCCCGGCCGCTTCATGCGGCAGGGTGTAGAAATCGCCCAACTGGGGCACGGCCAGTTGATGGCCCACATAACGCGGGCCGGTTTTGAACAACATCTCGTTTTCGCGCTGGTGCAGCGCTTCATCGAAATAGCTTGAAACTGGTAGTTGGCTTTGGGCCTGCTGCAGTTGAAGACTTAAATCAGACATGGGGACTGACCTAGAGGCTCCCCCTATGAAGGGGCAGGGGGCACCCCAAACGGGGTGCAATACAAGGAATTCCGGACGGGCCGGGAAGGGAGGCTGGATTGTACCTGCGGGGACCTTCGGCGCGAAATCGGCAAAACTTCAGGAAAACTTCGGCGAACCGTCGGGACGGGCGGCGTGGCTTTGCCACTCAAACCCCGCACTGCCACGGCCAATGGCCAATTGTGGGGTGCCCGCGCGGCGGATTGGAGCGAACTGCAGGAGCCGCAATTTCGACCCGCATATGAAGCCGTCTTCAAGCGCGCTGGCCTGAAAGCTGGCACGCACTATCTGGATGTGGGCTGTGGCTCCTGCCTCGCCGTGCATTGCCAAGTCACGGTCACCGGAAGCGGATTTGCGCCTGGGGGATCTGGAAGAGTTACCCTTTGGCGATGGCCGTTTTGACTTGGTCACCGGCTTCAACGCTTTCCAGTACGCGGGCAATCCAGTTCGGGCTTTGGGCGAGGCAAAACGCGTCGCCAAACCCGGAGGCAGCGTCGTGATTGTCACCTGGGGGCCGCCCGACGGCATGCAGGCGGCTTCACTGGTGGCCGCTTTACGTCCGGTGTTGCCGCCCCCGCCTCCCGGCGCGCCGGGGCCGTTTGCGCTGTCCGACGAAGCGACCCTGCGCGCGTTTGCAGCCCAGGCGGGGCTCGCGCCAGGCGAGATGTTTGAAGTTGAATCGCCATGGCACTACGCCAGCCTGGATCACTGCCTGCGCGAGCTGAAATCGGCCGGCGTGGAGGTGCGGGCGATAGAGCACTCGGGCCAAGACTAGGTGGATGAGGCACATCGGCAGGCCCTGGCCCCCTTTGCGCAGGCAGATGGCAGTTACCGCATTGCGGCGACCTTCAGGTGTTTGATGACACGCGTTTGAACCGCCTTGGCCTGCTCGGGCTGGTTGGGCAGGTCGGCAGTTTGATTGACAAACTTCTACAGCTCGTCGAGAAATTGCTGCAGCGCCGGTTTCCCACTTGCTACGTCGGAGCAATACTGCTTTTCATCCGTCAGAGGGCCCTGGAGTTCGTTACGATATCGTCGAATTTGACCCGCGCGTCTGAGACTACTGCCTCAATCGTGGCCTTGCCAACTGCCTTCCGGGCTCGTAAGCAAGGCGTAGCTTTGGAAAAGGAGCCTTTAAGTGGCAGCTTCTGCCAATTCCATCGTGATGGAAGTAGGTTGTTTCCACACTTAGCATCGGCACCTTCACCGTTTGCCCCACTGCTCACTTTACAAAATTTCGGCTACAAATGGGGTGCTGGTTCGCCCGGTTTGCAGCCCCATGGCGGTTATGAACCTAGCAAGGAATCCGTGATTGGCCCTTGGCTGGCATTGCCGACTGAAAATTGGAGTGTTCTTAGGGTGGAGGCTGTTGACGAATAGCTATGGGGAATAGGTGAAAACTGGCCCGCACATACTCATCGGAAAATATAAAAATCAGAGCACACTATATATGTGGCAAAAGGACTATTAGACCAATTCGACGGGAGAGTTTGCAAAGAAAAGGGAAAATTAGCAATCGTGTTTCAAAGTCTTCAGGATCCAACCCCATCCCACCGCCCCCCCAAATTCTTGAGCAGCAAGGTAATCGCCGCCAACCGTCGATTGCGCACATCCAGCAAAGTGCGTTCAGCCGTCAATGCAGTCGCCTGCGCCGTCACCACATTAAGGTAACTCACCGTGCCGGCTTTGTACTGGTTGTTGGTGATGTCCAGATTGCGCTCGGCGGCGTTCAGGGCGTCGCTTTGCAGCACTGTTTCTTCTTCCAGGCTGGTGGCAATGACCAGGTTGTCTTCAACCTCCTGCAAGGCGGTGAGCACGGTCTGGCGGTAGGTGGCGCTGGCCAGTTCGACGCTGGCTTTGGCCGAGTCCACTGCCGATTGGCGCGCGCCGCCGTCGAACAGGGTCAAAGCCAGCGCGGGCCCGAGCGACCAGAACAGATTGGGTGCGCTGAGCAGTTCGCCCAGCTCTGCCCCGCGCCACCCGGCCGTGGCGGACAGGGTGAGGGCAGGAAAATACGCGCTTTGCGCTACCCCGACCTGGCCATTGGCAGCAGCCACACGACGCTCTGCGGCTGCGATATCGGGCCTGCGCTCCAGCAGTTGCGCCGGCAATTGCACGGGCGCAACGGGCGCTGGGGGCAGGGTGGCGGTACGCACCAGGCTGAAAGCCGCAACCGGTTTGCCCAAAAGGCTGGCAATGGCGTGCTCCAACTGGGCGCGGCTGCTCAGGGATTCGATCAACTGCGCTTGCGTGGTGCGCAATTGGGTGGTGGCCTGCGCAACGTCGGCGGCGGACGCCACACCCGCCGTGTAGCGGTTTTGGGTGAGTTCCAGCGAGCGCTGATAGGCCGTCACGGACCGCTCCAGCAACGCGGCTTGCGCCTCTGCACTGCGCAGCGAAAAATAGCTTTGCGTCAGCAAGGCCTGTACCGACAGGCGGGCCGCAGCCAGGTCGGCACTGCTGGCCTGCAAACGTGCTTCAGCGTTGCTCACGGCACCCGACAGGCGTCCCCACAAATCCAGCTCCCAACCGGCAGTGGCGCTGAGCGAGTTGCTTGTGGTTGGCGTCAGGCCGCCAGGCAGCACGCCATTGGTGATGCCTGCATTGGCACCCACGGTGGGGCTCAAACCGGCGCGGCTGCTGCCCAAGGCAGCGCGTGCCACCAGATACTGTGCTGCGCTGGCTCTGAGGTTTTCATTGCCGACCACGACCTGCTTTTGCAGATCGTTCAGGACCGGGTCGTTGAAGAGTTGCCACCAGTCGTCGGGCACGGCGGCGGCATCGGGGCGGGCAGCCTTCCACAGGGCGGATTCCTTGAAGGCGCCAGGCACTTCCATCGCCGGCCTCTGGTAGGGCGGCGGCGTGCTGCAGGCGGTGATGGCCAGGCCCACCAGGCCCACCATGAGCGCCAATACGCCGCGTGTGTGAAAGACGTTTTTCTTCATGGATTGCCCGGTTGGAGGGAGGGTGCTGCAGCCAATGGCGTTGCGGGTTGGGGTTGTTGGGCTGTCCACCGTGAGGCCAGACGAATCGTGGCCGCCCGCATGCGATCCATCAGCACAAACACCACCGGCGTGGTGTACAGCGTCAGCAGTTGCGACAGGATCAGCCCGCCCACCACGGCAATGCCCAGCGGCTGGCGAAGCTCGGCGCCGTCACCCGTGCCAATGGCGAGGGGGATGGCGCCAAAAATCGCGCACACAGTGGTCATCAAGATTGGCCGGAAGCGCAGTTGACAGGCCTTGAAAATGGCCTGTGACGCGCTCAAATGGCCATGGCGTTGCCGCTCAATCGCAAAGTCAATCATCATGATGGCGTTTTTCTTGACAATGCCGATCAGCAAAATCACGCCGATGAAGGCGATGATGGACAGCTCGGTGTTGAACATCATCAAGGCCAGCAAGGCGCCCACGCCGGCTGAGGGCAAGGTGCTCAAAATCGTGATGGGGTGAATCAGGCTTTCGTACAAAATGCCCAGCACCAGGTAGATGGTGATGAGCGCCGCCAATATCAGCAAAGGCTGGGTGCTGAGGGACTGTGCAAAGGCCCGCGCAGTGCCCTGAAAGGTGCCGCGCACCGACACCGGCACGCCCAGTTCGGCCACCGCGTTCTCGACCGATGCCGTGGCCTCAGACAAAGACACCTTTTCGGGCAGGTTGAAGCTGATGGTGGACGCCGGCGTGCCGCTCTGGTGGTTGACCGCCAGCGGTGTGTTGGTCAACTCCAGCCGGGCAAACGCGCTTAAGGGAATGCGCTCGCCGATGTTGCTGATGAAATACAGGTTGCGCAGGGACTCGGGGTTTTGCAAATGTTCTGGTGCCAGTTCCATCACCACGCGGTACTGGTTCAGCGGGTTGTAGATCACGCCGACCTGGCGCTGGCCAAAGGCGTTGTTGAGCGTGGTGTCGATCACGCGCACAGACAGGCCCATTCGGGTGGCGGCATCGCGGTCAATCACCAGGCTGGTTTGCAGGCCGCGATCCTGCTGGTCGGTGTTCACGTCCACCAGCTCGGGCAGGGCCATCATGGCGCGGCGGATGCGCGGGTCCCAGGTGCGCAGGTCTTCCAGGTCGTCGGCCTGCAGCGTGTACTGGTATTGCGCGTTGGCCTGCCTGCCGCCAATGCGGATGTCCTGCACGGGAATCATGAACAGGTTGGCGCCGGGCTCTTTTGCTAGCTTCGTGCGCAGGCGTGCCACCACGCCGTCAGCCGATGCGTCGCGGTCTTTCAGGGGTTTGAGCGACATGAACATCTGTGCAGAGTTGCGCTGGAAGCCGCCGGTGAAGCCCGTCACGTGTTCAACTGCGGGGTCGGCCCGGACGATGTTCAAAAACCGGTCCAGTCGCTGCTGCATGGCCTGGAATGAGGTGGCCTGGTCGGCCTGGATGAAGCCGATCACGCGGCCGGTGTCCTGCTGCGGGAAGAAGCCTTTGGCAATGATGCCGTAGAGGTAAAAATTGAGGCCAATCACCGCCAGAAAAATAAGCAGGATGACAGGCTGGTGCCGCAGAGCCCAGGCCAGTGAGCGACGGTAGCCGCGCATGACCCAGGCGCCGAATGCGTTGGACCATTGCGTGAGTCTTGACGGCATTGCATCAGGGGGCGGATTTTTGAGCAGCGCCGCACACATCATGGGTGTGGTGGTCAGCGACACCACCATGGACACCAGAATCGCCGCCGACAGCACCACCGCAAATTCGCGGAACAGCCGCCCCACGATGCCGCCCATCATCAAGATGGGAATGAACACAGCGATGAGCGACAGGCTGATGGAGATCACGGTAAAGCCGATTTCACGCGCGCCCAGCAAGGCTGCCTGCAAAGCCGTCTTGCCGCGCTCCATGTGCCGCGTGATGTTCTCCAGCACCACGATGGCATCGTCCACCACGAAGCCTGTGGCCACCGTGAGCGCCATCAGCGACAGATTGTCCAGGCTGTAGCCGCACAGGTACATCACCACAAAAGTGCCACACAGCGACACCGGCACGGCCACCGCAGGAATCAGCGCCACGCGGAAATTCTGCAGGAACAGAACGACCACCAGGATCACCAGGCCCACCGAAATCGCCAGCGCACGCTCCATCTCACGCAGGGACGCGCGGATGGTGGGGGTGCGATCCATCACCACATCGAGGTTGATGGTGGGAGGAATGGTCGCCCGCAGGTGCGGCAACAGGGCCCGCACCTTGTCCACCGCTTCAATGATGTTGGCACCCGGCGCCTTGTTCAGGATCAGCAGGATCGAGGGCTTGCCATTGGCGACCCCGTAGTTGCGCATGTCCTGCACCGAATCGACCACGTCGGCCACATCGGACAATCGTACTGCGCTACCATTATTGTAGCGCAAGATGATCGGTGCGTATTCCGCCGCCGTGGCGGCCTGGTCGTTGGCGCCGATCTGCCAGCTGCGGGCGCCGTCCTCCACCGAGCCTTTGGGCCGGTTGGCGTTGTTGGACGTCACCGCAATGCGCACGTCGTCCAGCGCAATGCCGTTGGCCGCCAGCTTGTTCGGGTCCAGCTCCACCCGCACGGCCGGCAATGCGCCGCCGCCAATCGACACCTGGCCAATGCCGTTGACCTGCGCCAGCCGCTGCGCCAGCACGGTCGACGCCGCGTCGTACATCTGCCCGCGCGTGAGGGTGTCGGAGGTGAGTGCCAGGATCATCACCGGCGAGTCGGCCGGATTCACCTTGCGGTAGGTCGGGTTGCTGGGCATGCCGGTGGGCAGGAGCGCACGGGATGCGTTGATGGCGGCCTGCACGTCGCGCGCGGCGCCGTTGATGTCGCGGTTCAGGTCAAACTGCAGGGTGACCCGGGTGTTGCCTAGTGAAGAACTGGAGGTGATTTCATTGACGCCTGCTATTGCACCCAAAGCCCGCTCCAGCGGCGTTGCGATGGTGGCGGCCATGGTGTCGGGGCTGGCGCCGGGCAGGCTGGCGCTGACCGAGATAGTGGGGAAATCGACTTGGGGGAGCGGGGCCACTGGGAGCAGGAAAAAGCTGATGACGCCGGCCAGCGCAACCCCCAGCGTCGCCAGTGTGGTGGCGACGGGACGGTGGATGAAGACGTTTGAGAAATTCATGGCGATTTTGAGTCGCTATACTAAAAATAGCTACTCGCAAAGTATTGACGGGGACTTGAGGCCATTATTACGATGAAATGTGATCGAGTGGGGCTGCCCTGGAGGTTTTCCAGCGTGCGGCCAGGCTGGCAAAGCCCAGGTAGATGACAGGCGTGGTGAACAGGGTCAGCAACTGGCTCACAATCAACCCGCCCACCATCACCACGCCCAGCGGATGCCGCAACTCGCTGCCCACGCCACCGCCCAGCATCAGCGGCAAAGCGCCGAGCAAAGCCGCCAGTGTGGTCATCAGGATCGGGCGAAACCGCAGCAGGCAGGCCTGGTGAATCGCATCACGCGGACTCAAACCCTGCTCGCGCTCGGCGTCCAGGGCAAAGTCAATCATCATGATGGCGTTTTTCTTGACGATGCCAATCAGCAGCACGATGCCGATGATGGCGATCACATCCAGTTCCAGCTTCAAAACGACCAGCGCCAGCAGCGCGCCCAGCGCCGCAGAGGGAAGGGTGGAGAGAATCGTCACGGGGTGGATATAACTTTCATACAACACACCCAGCACGATGTACATGGTGACGATGGCGGCAAGTATCAGCAGCAGGGTGTTGGAAAGTGAGGCCTGAAATGCCAGCGCAGCGCCCTGGAAACTGGTCTCTATGCTGACCGGCAGGTTCAGCGCGGCCTGCTCGGTCTTGATGGCTTCCACCGCTTCGCCCAGCGACACACCAGGCGCCGCGTTGAACGAGATGGTGGCGGCGGGGAACTGGCCGACATGGTTGATGGCCAGCGATGCCGGTTTCTCGACTACCCGGGCCACGCTGTTGAGCGGGATCTGCTTGCCCGTGTTGGCCGGCACATACAAATTGGCCAGCGCCTGAGGGCCCACCTTGTAGGCTGGGGCCACTTCGAGCACGACGCGGTACTGGTTGGACTGCGTGAAGATGGTGGATATCAGCCGTTGCCCAAACGCGTTGTACAGCGCGTTGTCAATGCCGGCCACCGTCACGCCCAGGCGGCCTGCCGCACCGCGGTCAATCTCGACATAGACTTGCAGACCTTTGTCCTGCAAATCACTGGTCACATCGGCCAGTTGCGGCAGAGTGCGCAGGCGCTCCAGCAACTGCACCGTCGCTGCGTTCAACTCGTCGATGTTGGGCGATGACAGCAAAAACTGGTACTGGGTTTTGGCAATGCGGTCTTCAATCGTCAGATCCTGCACCGGCTGCAAAAACAGCTCAATGCCAGGCACAGACCGCGTGGCCTCCGTGATGCGGCGGATCACATTGCTCACGTCGCGTGACTCCCGGTCGCGCTCGCCCTTGGATTTGAGGTTGATCAGCAATCGCCCGGCGTTGAGCGTGGTGTTGGCCCCATCGACGCCAATAAAGCTCGACAGGCTCGCCACCGCCGGGTCTTTGAGAATCTGGTCGGCCATCAACTGCTGGCGTTCACCCATGGCACCAAATGAGGTGGCTTGGGATGCCTCGGTGATGCCCTGGATCACGCCGGTATCCTGCAGCGGGAAAAATCCCTTGGGCACGACAAAATACAGCCAGGCCGTCAAGGCCACCGTGACGACAAACACAAACAGCGTGGCGATGCGCCGGTCCAGCACCCAGTTCAACATCAGGCCATAACGGTGGATGGTCGCATCAAAGAACTTGCCAGTGGCCCGGTACAGCCAGCCGTGGCTTTCCTCAGGCGTGTGTTTGAGAAGGCGCGCGCACAACATGGGCGTGAGAGTGAGCGAGACCACGGCGGAAATCAGGATCGCAACCGCGAGTGTGATGGCAAATTCATGGAACAAACGGCCCACCACGTCGCCCATGAACAGCAGGGGAATCAGCACCGCGATCAGCGAGATCGTCAGGGAAATGATGGTGAAGCCAATCTGCTTGGCGCCCTTGAGCGCAGCCTGCATGGGCGGCTCGCCCTGTTCCACAAATCGGGCGATGTTCTCTATCATCACAATCGCGTCGTCCACCACAAAACCGGTCGAAATGGTCAGCGCCATCAGGGTCAGGTTGTTGATGGAAAACCCGGCCAGGTACATGATGCCGAAGGTGCCGACCAGGGACAGCGGCACGGCAAAACTCGGAATCAGGGTGGCGGATGCGCTGCGCAAGAACACAAAAATGACTGCCACCACCAGCGCAATCGCCAGCATCAGCTCTATCTGAACGTCCCTGACGGACGCGCGAATGGTCACTGTGCGATCGGTCAACACCAGCACATCGATCGAGGCGGGCAGGGTGCTCTGCAATTGCGGCAGCAGGGCCTTGATGCGGTCTACCGTCTCAATCACGTTGGCGCCCGGCTGGCGCTGGATGTTCAATATCACGCCCGGCATCGCGTTGGCCCAGGCCGCCAGGCGCGTGTTCTCGGCATCGTCCACGATATTCGCCACATCGTTCAAACGCACGGGTGAGCCATTCTTGTAGGTGACGATCAGGTTCGAATATTCAGCGGCAGATTTGAGTTGGTCATTCGCATCAATGGTGGACGCCCGGGCCGCGCCGTCAAAGCTGCCCTTGGCCTGGTTCACATTGGCGGCATTGATGGTGGTGCGCACATCTTCCAGCGACAGGCCGACGCCGGCCAGGGCAGACGGATTGGCCTGGATGCGAACCGCCGGCCGCCGGCCGCCGGCAATCGACACCAGGCCGACACCGGGCACCTGCGACAGCTTGGGCGCCAGGCGGTTCTCCACCAGGTCATGAATGCGGATCACCTGCAATGATGGCGAGGTGATGGCCAGCGTGAGCACCGGCGCATCGGCCGGATTGACCTTGCTGTAGGTCGGCGGCATGGGCAGGTCGGTCGGCAACAGATTGCTGCCGGCGTTGATGGCGGCCTGCACCTGCTGCTCGGCCACGTCCAGCGTCACGTCCAGCGAAAAGCGCAGGGTGATGACCGATGCGCCGCCGGAGCTGGTGGAAGACATCTGACTCAAGCCCGGCATCTGGCCAAACTGACGCTCCATCGGCGCGGTCACCGCCGAGGTCATCACGTCCGGGCTGGAGCCGGGGTAGAGCGTGGTGACCTGGATGGTCGGGTAGTCCACCTCGGGCAGGGCTGACAGCGGCAGCAGCCGGTAGGCCAGCGCGCCAGCGATCAGGATCGCGACCATCAGCAGCGAGGTCGCCACCGGGCGCAGGATGAAAAGGCGGGAGATGTTCATGCTGACGCGGTCGTCATCGTGCGAGTCGTCATGGGCGCGTTACTGGCTTTGCTGCTGCTGGCGGCGCTCGCGCATCTGCTGCATGAACGCCCGGCGTTCGTCAGGTGTCATCTTGTTGACGCGGGCGGCTTCTTCCGGTGGCAGGCGGCTCATCATGGCGCGAACCCGGTCTTGCGCTTCGGGCGGCAACTGGTCGATCCAGCTGGATGCGGATGGCGCGGCTGACTTTGCAGTGCCCGCAGGCGCGGGTGGTGGTGCACTGTCAGCCGAGGCTCTCGTTGGCGCATCCGCAGGCTGGTTGGCTGCCGCCTTGTCGCCACGGACTGAACTTGCCGCCCGCATCGGTGCGTCCGCTGTACGCGTTGGACTTGACGCCTGGCCAGGCTGGCCAAGCTGAGCTGGCGCACCATCGGGTCTCCCACCACCGCCTGGTCGCCCTTGTCCGCCGCCAGCGCCAGATCCGGCGCCGATTCCGCCGGGGCCTCCCGCTCCCACTGGTCGCACCGGCGGGGCAATCACCTCCACTTTGGCGCCTTCGCGCAGCCGGTCCGCACCGTCCGTCACGACCTTTTCGCCCGCTGCCAGATCCCCCTGCACGCTGACCCAGTCGCCTTCCGTCGTGCCCAGGCGAATGCGCCGAATCGACACATTGCTGTCTGGCTTGACCACATAGACAAAGGTGCCCTGCGCGCCGCGCTGCACGGCAGTGGACGGCACGGCCAGCGCAGCCTCCAGCGTGTTGACCTGCAGCTTGATATTCACGAACTGGTTGGGGAACAGCGAGCCGTCGGCATTGGCGAATTCGGCCTTGACCTTGATGGTGCCAGTCACCGGGTCGATCGCGTTGTCCGTGGTGCTGACCTTGCCGGTGGCCAGCAGATTGCGCTGCTCGCGGTCCCAGGCCTCTACCGTCAGCGCATCGGCGCCTTTGAGCTTGCGCGCAATCTGCGGCAAGTTGGCCTCCGGCACGGCAAACACCACGCTGATGGGCTGCGTTTGCGTGATGGTCACAAGCCCAGTGGCGTCACTGGCGCGAATGATGTTGCCCAGGTCGGCCTGCTTCAGGCCCAGCCGCCCGGTGAGGGGCGCGGTGATTTTGGTGTACGAGAGTTGCAGCCTGGCGTTGTCCACCTGGGCCTGGTCGGTCTGCACCGTGGCAGTCAGTTGGCCCACCAGCGCATCCTGGGTGTCAACCAACTGTTTGGCAATCGAGTCTTTGGCGAGCAGGTCTTTGTAGCGCGCCAGATCCAACTGCGCGTTCTTCAAAAGCGACTGGTCTCTGGCCATCTGGCCCTGCACCTGGGCCAGCGCAATCTCATAAGTGCGGGGGTCAATCTCGGCCAGCAGCGCGCCCGCCCTGACCAACTGGCCTTCTTTGAAGCGGATGGTTTTCAGCTCGCCATCGACCCGCGCCCGCACGATGGCTGTGTTCAGCGCACTGATGTTGCCGATGGCAGACAGCATCACCTTGACGTCCTGCTTGCGCGCCGCCGACACCGACACCGGCTGCACCCGGTTCGCACCACCAAACCGGCGCGCGTTGGCGCTGCCGCCGGGCCCGCCGGAGGCGGCACCGATGGCCGCATTGCCTGGACTGGCGGCGGCGGAAGCCGCACCTGCCGGGCCTGTCGCCGCGCCTGGTTCAGACCCTGCCGTCGCGACTGCACGCTGGCTCCACCACCAGCCCCCGCCACCCGCTGCCGCGATCAGCGCGACCAACAGCAGGACAATGGTGCGTGAGACGCCGGACTGCCCGCGTGCAGAGGGTGTTTTGACAGGGTGATTCTTCATGGTTCTGATAGGTGCTGGAAGCATTTCACGGGCGTGACAGGGCGTTTTGGGCGAATTTTGTCACGTTAATGCATTTCGAATGCCTGCATTTGACAGGCCACCGCTGTGGGTGGCATTGCGGCCTTGTAAAGCAGAGGTAAAGACGTGGGGCCGCTAATCAGGACATGATCATGCTGCCGACTGCCTGGAGCGGCAGTTCAACCCTTATTAGGAAAGAAAAATGCCTATGAACCCCGTGTTATATAGATAGGTAGCTATTTAATATATAGCATTAATTCACAAATCTGTACGCAGCGACCAGATCTCCGGGAACAGCACCACGTCGAGCATCTTGCGCAGATAACTCACACCGCCAGTGCCGCCAGTGCCGCGCTTCAAGCCGATGACACGCTCCACGGTGGTGACGTGGCGAAAGCGCCAGAGCCTGAAGGCATCTTCGAGGTCGGTGAGTTCTTCACCGAGTTGGTACAGGTCCCAATGCGCCTTGGGGTTGCGGTAGACCACCAGCCAGGCCTGCTCGACTTGGGCGCTGGCCTGATAGGGCTGGGTCCAATCGCGCCGGGTGTGGGACTCAGGAACGTCGATGCCACGTCTGGCCAGCAGCTTGATCGCTTCATCGTACAGCGATGGCGCAAGGTAGGCCGCCTGCACCTGGGCCAACAGGTCGGGACGATGCGCGTGCGGCTTGAGCATGGCGGCGTTCTTGTTGCCCAGCGCAAACTCGATGCAGCGGTATTGCGCGCTCTGAAAACCGCTGGAGTTGGCCAGGTAGGGCCGGATGGCGCTGTACTCGGGCGGCGTCATGGTGGCCAGCACGTCCCAGGCGTGGACCAGTTGCTCCATGATTTTGCTCACGCGCGCCAGCATCTTGAACGCTGCGCCGAGTTCATCGCTGGCGACGCATCGAATCGCTGCGCGCAGTTCATGCAGCATCAGCTTCATCCACAACTCGCTGGTCTGGTGCTGGATGATGAACAGCATCTCGTTGTGGTCGGGCGAGAGCGGTTTTTGCGCGCCCAGAATCTCGTCCAAATGCAGGTAGTCGCCGTAACTCATCGACTGGCTGAAGTCGAGCTGGGCTTTTTCATCCGCCACAATTTTTTCAGGCTGGGTCATACCGCCGTCAGGAAGGCCCGGCGGGCCCTTATGGTCTGCGCTGTTCCAGGCGCAGGCCTGCTGCCGTGCGGTTGGGGAAGCCGTTCCAGTAGGTGTGATCGGCCTTGAACTTGCCATCCGCCTCGGCCGACCATTTGCCGTCTTTGGCGTTTTCGACCAGATTGAGATAGCTGTCCATGCTGGCGTCGTTCTTCAGGAATTTGGCCAGAAATGCGGTTGAAAAATGCTGTGCAATATTGTTCATGCGGGTGTTGTCCCACACCGCATCGATGTAGTGCTGTGCCGGGATGAAGTTCAGGTGGGGCACCGGCAGCCAGGACTCTTTGGGTGCGGGCATAGGGGCTCCGGCATTGTGGTTTGCGTTCTCGTAGGTGAGCAGGTAGCGCGGCGCGTTGACGCTGGCATCATAAATGTTGCGCACGCCAGGGGAGTAGCCCGACACATCATCCACGCTTCCAGCGACAAAGAAAACCGGGGTTTTGATTGCAGCCAGGCCTGCGGCATCCCAGAACCCGGTTTTCCAGCCCCAGGGCGCAAAGGCCACTGCCGCCTTGATTCGCTTGTCCACCGAGGCAGTATGTGCGGGATTTCCTGACTGACGTACAGCCAGCGCCCCGTTGGGAGGTGCCAGCGGGTTGGATACGACGGCTGCAGCAAAGCCGCCGCCGATCGTGTTGATGAGGCCGTAGCCGCCCATTGAATAACCAATCAAGCCCGTGTTGTCGGAGTCGACCATGCCCTTGAGCGTGCCCTTGATGGCGTCATCCGGGGCACCCGCATTGAGCTTGGCCATTTCGTTGAGCACAAAAAGCTGGTCCAGCGGCCGGTTCAGCAAAGTGCTGCCAAAAGCAGCCTGGTCGTTGTAGGTGCTGTCGGTGTGGTCAATTGACGCGACCACGTAGCCCTTGCTGGCCAGGTTTTCACCCAAATGGCTCAGAAGATAGCGGTTGCCGGGGTAGCCATGCGAAATGATCAGCAGAGGGTAAGGGCCGCCTGATGGATCGGCAGCCGCATCACGTACCGCTTTGCCAAACAAGGTCACTTCTGTTTTCGGGTCACGTGCGAAGACGCGGTACTGGCCTGCGGCCGGCGCATCAGCCGTAGGCTTGGCTGGGTACCAGACCTCAACTGTTAATGGCCGGTCATAGGTAGGGATGGGTTCGCCCGCTTTTGCTTTGACGATATCGAGCTGCTTTGGGTTGGTCAGCCGGATTGTTTTGACACCAATGCCAAGCTTGCCATATTGGGCCAGCACAGGCGCATCCGCGCGAATCGTATCGATGTGGTTGTCTTCTGCCCATGCAAGCCCCGCCGGGGTGAGCCAGGCCGCCAGTGCAGTGGCCAGTCCGGCCAGAATTGCCTTTTGTTTCATGTCGTGCTTCTTTAAAAAATAATGGGTTCAGATCGCTTGCGCGCTGAAAGCATACCTGCATTCGGCGCATATATCAGGTCACGGCATGTTTCTGGTTGAACTCCGGCCGCTTCCAGGCTTGGCTTTCAAGGACCTGCTGCAAATGCCCGATGGCGTGCCAGACGTCTTCAAATCCCAGGTACAGCGGCGTAAAACCAAAACGCAGGATGTCCTGATGCCGGGCGCCATCGCCTGCCCGGAAGTCGCCTACCACGCTGCGGGCAATCAAAGCCTGGATGACGGCGTAAGCGTGTGAACCGTCAATTGTGAGTGACACTTGGGAGCCGCGCTGTGTGTGTGCCCTGGGCGTGACCACGGCAAGGCCATGTCCGGCACAATCCTGCTCAATCAACTCGATGAACAAATCACTCAAGGCCAGTGATTTGGCATACAGAACCGCCATGCCGCCCAGCGGCTCTGCGGCCAGCAGCGTGTCCAGCCCGCAGTCCAGCGCGGCCATGCCCAGCACCGGGGGCGTGCCACACAGGTAACGCGTGATGCCGGGTGCGGGCGAGTAGCCGGGCGTAAATTCAAACGGCGCGGCATGGCCCATCCAGCCTTGCAATGGCTGCACGACCTCGATGTCCTGCCGACGGGCGTGACGCGGGCTGACCCAGACGAAGGCGGGAGCGCCGGGCCCGCCGTTCAAAAACTTGTAGCCGCAGCCCACGGCGAAGTCGGCTTGTGCCCCCGTCAAATCCACCGGCACTGCGCCTGCGCTGTGCGCCAGGTCCCACACCGTCAATGCGCCTGCCTGGTGGGCCGCCAGGGTGAGTGCGGCCATGTCAAACATCGCGCCGGTGCGGTAGTTCACGTGGGTCAGCATCAGTACCGCCACGTCGGCATTGAGCGATGCTGCAATGTCTTGTGAATCCACCAGTTGAAGGCGCAAACCGCGTTCCCTGCACAGGCCTTCAGCCATGTAAAGGTCAGTCGGGAAATTGCTGCGCTCGCTCAACAAAATTTTGCGGCCTGGCGCGTCATGCGCGGCGATGCCAAGTGCGGCGCTCAATACTTTGTACAGGTTGATCGAGGTGCTGTCTGCCGCCACGACTTCGCCCGGCCCCGCGCCAATCAGCCGTGCGATCTTGTCGCCCAGCCGCTGTGGTTGAATGATCCAGCCAGCGTCGTTCCACGAACGGATCAGGCCCGTGCCCCATTCTTGCGTGACCACTTGCGCGACCCGTGCGGCGGCGGTTTTGGGCAACGCGCCCAGCGAATTGCCATCCAGATAAATCACACCGTCAGGCAGGCTGAACTGGTCACGCAAATGGCGCAGCGGATCCTGGGCGTCGAGCAGTTGGCAGTCTTTGAGGGTTTTCATGTCGCAGCGAAATGGGCGGCGGCCACAAGCCGTCAGTTTCGGCAATTTCCAATACGCAAGAAAAAAAGGGGCTGGCCGCTGATTAAGCCAACTTGCCGAGCAACAAATATTCCATCAGCGCCTTTTGCGCGTGCATGCGGTTTTCGGCCTCGTCCCAGACCACGGACTGCGGGCCGTCAATCACATCGGCTTCAACTTCTTCGCCCCGGTGTGCGGGCAGGCAGTGCATGAAGAGGGCGTCGGGCTTGGCGATGCGCATCATCTCGGCGTCAACACACCAGTCGGCAAAGGCCTTTTTGCGCGCCTCGTTTTCGGCCTCGTAGCCCATGCTGGTCCAGACATCAGTCGTGACCAGGTCGGCACCGGCGCAGGCCTGCATCGGGTCCTTGAATACCTTGTAACTGTCGCTGGAGCGGATGCCCGCAATCGACTGGTCTACCTCGTAGCCGCCTGGGGTGCTGACATGCACCTTGAAGCCGAGGATTTCGCTGGCCTGCAACCAGGTGTTGGCCATGTTGTTGCCGTCGCCAACCCAGGCCACGGTTTTTCCCGCGATGGAGCCCCGGTGTTTGATGTAGGTGAAGATGTCGGCCAATATCTGGCACGGGTGGAATTCATTGGTCAGGCCGTTGATGACGGGCACGCGCGAGTGCGCGGCAAAGGCCTCGATCTTGGTCTGCTCATAGGTGCGGATCATCACCAGATCGACCATGCGGCTGATGACCTTGGCACTGTCTTCGATCGGCTCGGCCCGGCCCATCTGGCTGTCGCCCGTGGTCAGGTGCACCACACTGCCGCCCAATTGGTACATGCCGGCCTCGAAACTCACGCGGGTGCGGGTCGAGGCTTTCTCGAAAATCATGGCCAGTGTGCGGTCTGCCAGCACATGGTGTTTTTCGTAGGACTTGAACTTTTTCTTGATCAGGGCTGCGCGCGCAAACAGGTGCGCATATTCAGCTGCGTCCAGATCACTGAATTGCAAATAATGTTTGATCGACGTTGGCGCAGCGGGCTTCATGGCGCTGCCGCCAGCAACTGCTTGATCAAGGGGCACAAAATGCCCGCCAGCTCATCAATTTCAGCCGCGCTGATGATCAGGGGCGGCACCAGGCGCACCACGGTGTCCGCCGTAACGCTGATCAACAGGCCGTTTTCCGCCGCCTGGGCGGTCAAGGCCGAACAGGGTTTGGCCAGCTCGATGCCGACCATCAGCCCCTGGCCGCGAATTTCCTTGACCGCGCCCGAGGCCAACTCGGCCGCCAGCGCGTATTGCAAAACGGCCCTGAGTTGATTGCCCCGCGCCGTGGCATTGGCGATCAAACCGTCTTCTTCCATGATGCGGATGGTTTCCACCCCCGCCCGCATGGCCAGCGCGTTGCCGCCAAAAGTGGTGCCATGGTTGCCCGGCTGGAAGATATTGGCGGCTTTGGGCCCCGCCACCACGGCGCCAATCGGTACGCCCGAGCCCAGGCCCTTGGCCAGCGGCATCACGTCCGGCGTGATGCCCGCCCACTGGTGGGCAAACCACTTGCCGGTGCGCCCCATGCCGCACTGCACCTCGTCGATCATCAGCAGCCAGTCGTTGTCGTCACACAGTTTGCGCGCATCGCGCAGGTAGTCCAGGTGCATGGGGTTGACGCCGCCTTCACCCTGGATCGCCTCAAAAAACACGGCAACGACGTTGGGGTTGCCAGCCGTGGCTTTTTTCAGCGCGGCGATGTCGTTCAGCGGCACGCGGATGAAGCCCTCGACCAAGGGGCCAAAACCGACCTGGATTTTCGGGTTGCCCGTGGCGCTCAAGGTGGCGATGGAGCGGCCATGGAAAGCCTTTTCATAAACCACAATTTCCGGGCGTTCAATGCCCTTGTTGTGGCCGAATTTGCGTGCCAGCTTCAGCGCCGCTTCGTTGGCTTCCAGCCCGGTGGAGCAGAAGAAAACATTGCTCATGCCAGACAGTTCCACCAGCTTTTTGGCAAGCGCCTCCTGGCCGGGCACATGGTAGTAGTTGGAGCTGTGGATGATCTTGGCGATCTGGTCTTGCAGGGCAGGCACCAATTTGGGGTGGTTGTGCCCCAGGGTGTTGACCGCAATGCCGCCCAGGCCATCAAGATAGGCCTTGCCGTTGACATCCCAGACGCGGCAACCCTGGCCGTGCGACATGGCGATGGGCAGGCGCCCATAGGTGTTCATCACGTGCGGGGAGGCGGCCGTGATGTGGCTCTCCAGGGGCTTGGCGGCTGCGTTCATAAGGGGTCTCCAAAAGCGCTGCAAAAAGAAAATCGGCCCAACACGTCAATGCTTGCCGGGCCGCTTAAAGCTATCGTTGTTGGGGATTTTAGGCCCATCAGCTTTGGGCATTTTTGACAATTTCACATTGCAGCGATGCGCCGGGGCCGGTTTTGCGGCCCCATGTGGCGCGGGTCTTGCATGAATTAAAATTCTTGTGCAGTGCAACAAGCGCTGCCGCATTTTTCAACCCAATCCATGGTTCCCAATTCCGCCAAAGAAGTTTTCATATTGGGTCTGACCAAGAGCGGCAAGGCTTTTCGCCCCAGCGACTGGGCTGAGCGCCTGGCCGGGGTGATGAGCCCGTTTCGCCCTGGCGGGGCCCAGCCAGGCAGCCATTTGGGCTATTCGCCCTGGTGTGTGCCGACCTCGTTCGGCGACGTGAAATGCGTCATCGTGAACCGCGATTTGCGCGACTATGACGTGATGGCCTGGGACTTTTGCATCAATTTCGCGCGGGACAATGAATTGCAGGTGGAATTGACGGCGCCGGCCACCGCCCTGCGCAAAACCTGAGCCGCCAAGCGGCTGCTGCAAACCGCGCGCCCACAAAAAAAGCCGTCTTTCGACGGCTTTTTTTGCTTTGCTGGCAGCGCACCCGTTGCAAACGGCAGATTGAGCTTCTTTTAAGAGTCAATCCGTGCGAGTTGCCTGACGAATCAGGCTGGCTGCTGGTCTTGCGATCAGGCCGGTTTTGCGGCGGCTGCGGGAGCAGCAGCCACGACCAGGTTTTTCACCCGGGTTGACAGGCGGCTCTTGTCGCGCGCTGCCTTGTTTTTGTGGAAGATGCCCTTGTCGGCCACGGTGTCAACCACGGCCTGCATCTTGCCAAAAGCCTCGGTGGCCTTGGTTTTGTCGCCAGAAGCAACGGCTTTTTCAACGTTCTTCACCGCAGTGCGGTACTGTGAACGCAAAGACGTGTTGGCGGCGTTGATTTTGACGTCCTGACGGACGCGCTTGCGGCCCGACGCCAGGCGCGGGTTCTTTTTCTTGGGTTTTCCAGATGCCATATAAATAGTTCCTTGTGTCTGAGGATGATGCCAGCAAAGCTTTCTATTGTAGCAGGGTGAGCCGCTGTGCCGGAGCTCTGCCGGGCTGGAGAAACGTCCGGGCTACACTCACGGCCGTGTCGCTCCTGAAATCTGCTTCCACCATCTCCCTGTTCACGCTGGCCTCACGCGTCGCCGGGTTGATACGGGACCAGCTGTTTGCCGCCGCTTTTGGCGCCAGCGCCCTGACCGACGCCTTTTACGTGGCGTTTCGCGTCCCCAACCTGTTTCGCCGCCTGTTTGGTGAGGGTGCCTTCAGCCAGGCCTTTGTGCCCGTCTTGGCGGCCAGCAAAACCGCGCACGGACTGCAAGCCACCAAGGCGCTGATCGACAGCGTGGCCACGGTGTTGACCTGGGTGCTGGTGCTGACCAGCGTGCTGGGCGTGATTGGCGCGCCCTGGCTGGTCTGGGCCTTGGCCGGCGGCTTGCAGAAAGAGCCGCAGGCCTATGCGGCGGCGGTGTTCATGACGCGCTGGATGTTTCCCTACATTCTGTTCATCTCCCTGGTGTCAATGGCCTCGGGCATTCTCAACACATGGCGGCAATTTGCCGTGCCAGCTGCCACACCGGTCTTGCTCAACATCGCCATGATCGGCGCCACCCTGTGGGGCACGCCCTGGTTCAAGGCGCATGGCATCGAGCCGATTTATGCCCAGATCATCGGCGTGATGCTGGGCGGCCTGTTGCAGCTGGGGGTGCAGGTGCCCGCCCTGTTGCGCCTGGGCCTGTTTCCCGCCATTGGCCTGAAATGGGCCGTGGTCCGCGATGCCTGGAACGACCCCGCCACCCGCAACGTCGCCAAGTTGATGGCGCCGGCCCTGCTGGGCGTCGGTGTGGCGCAGATTTCGGTGTTCATCAACACCCAGATCGCCTCGCGCCTGGCCTCGGGCAGCGTCACCTGGATCAGCAACGCCGACCGCCTCATGGAGTTCCCCACCGCCATGCTGGGCGTGGCTTTGGGCGTCGTGTTGATGCCGCGCCTGGCCGGGGCCACGGCGGCCAAAGACCCAATGCAGTATTCGGCCATGCTCGACTGGGGTTTGCGCCTGGTTATATTGCTGGCGGTGCCGTGTTCGGTGGCCTTGTTGACTTTTGCCAAACCCCTGGTCGCGGTGATCTTCCACTATGGCGTGTATTCCGAATTTGACGTGCAACAAACCACGCTGGCCCTGATGGGCTGGGGCGTCGGCCTGGTGGGCGTGGTCGCCATCAAGGTGCTGGCGCCGGGTTTTTACGCCAACCACGACATGAAAACGCCGGCGCGCATCGCCATTGCGGTATTGGTCATCACCCAATTGCTCAATATTTACTTTGTGCCAATATTCCAGCACGCGGCCTTGACCTTGACGGTGGGCTTGGGCGCCCTGATCAATGCCCTGTGGCTGCTGGCCGGGCTGATGCGCCGGGGCAGTTACAAGCCCGAGCCCGGCTGGGGCGTCTTTCTGCTGCAGGTGGTCGCTGCCACAGCCTTGCTGGCGGTCTATTTGATGTGGGCTGCAGGGGCTTTTGCCTGGACCCGCATGCCCGGCGGCAATTTCCAAAGAATTGGCATGATGGCCCTCGTCCTGCTTGGTTCATTAGCTATTTATTTAATAGCAATATGGGGTGCAGGCCTAAAGCTGCGCCAGTTCATCCGGCACTGAGTTGGGGCTTTTACCAGAGCCCGCCAGAGCCCACGTGCGAGAGCCCGCAGTCGGCTGAACGGTGTTTTGCCCGTATAGCTGATCCGTCAGGCGCTGCACGTCGGCTGACAGCCGACCTGCGACCAGTCCGATCAGCTTGAACCCAAACCCCGGGTTTTGATAACAAAGCTGTTTGAGCGTGTTGTCGTCGATCGACAGAACGGTGCATTCTCCAACGCACCGGGCGGTGGCCCGGCGCTGCCGGTCCGGGGCGAAGACGGCAATCTCGCCGAAGATCTCGCCGGCTTTCACACCCACGCCAATCTCCACCATCTCGATCAGGCCCTCCACCAGCAAGTAAATCCGGTCGCCAATGTCGCCCTTTCGGAACAGAAAAGCGCCGTCGGGCAGCGTGGCGCTTCTCATATAGGGCCGCAACCAAATGCCAAGCAGGTCGTCGGCCGCCTCGGCGGCGCGCACGTGCCGCGTCAACCGGACCATTTCGGCCAGGCGGTACAGGTTGATTGGCACCAGCATCGAGTGCAGCAGCAGCATCGGCATGGAGGGGTGAAAGGCGCCGTAGGCGATAAAGCCGAAATTGCTGCCAATCGCCAG
>JANMVT010000234.1:0-4750 GCA_031392945.1 Rhodoferax sp.
TGTGCAAAACGCGCGGCCTGCTCTATGTGGTGGACAACACCATCACCTCGCCCTGGATCTTTTTGCCCAAGACGGTGGGTGCGGGCCTGGTCATCAACTCGCTGACCAAAACCATAGCCGGCCACGGCGCGGCCTTGGGCGGCGCTGTGACGGACACCGGCCAGTTCAATTGGGACAACTACCCCAACATCTTCGCCAATTACCGCAAGGGTGATCCAGCCGGCTGGGGCCTGCAGCAAATCCGCAAAAAAGGCCTGCGCGACATGGGTGGCACGCTGTCAAGCGAGCATGCGCACCAGATCAGTGTTGGCGCCGAAACCTTGGCGCTGCGTGCTGCGCAAACCAGCAAGACGGCGCTGGAACTGGCGACTTACCTCGAGAGCCACAAGGCGGTGCAGCGGGTGTTCTACCCCATGCTCGAATCCCACCCCCAACACCAGATCGCCAAGCAGCATTTCAAGGCCGGCTCCTGGCTGCTGGCCTTTGAAGTGGGCGACGAAGCCGCTTGTTTGAAATTCATCAACCGCCTGCAACTGCCGGTCGTCGCGACGGGCCTGGGCGATACACGCAGCCTGATCATCCCCGTGGCGCCAACCATCTTCTGGGAGATGGGCCCCGAAGCACGCGCCCGCATGGGCATTTCCGACGGCCTGATCCGCTTTTCGGTGGGGCTGGAGGATACGGCGGATTTGCTGGCGGATTTTGAGGAGGCGTTGGGTTAGCGAGGTTATATTTTTTATTTCAGCATATTGATATTAAACAAGTTTCAGGTAAAAATTAAGTTTTTATAAAAAATACCTGAAATGAGTCAATTTTTAGAACTGCTGCCAAATCAAACCCGCCAGTACATCGACGCTGAAACAGTTTTTTTGGAGTATCGCCGCGCCCAGGCTGAATCGGCCGAGGTGCGCGGTTCCATGTTTTGGCGCACCCAAGGCAACGCCGATTACCTGATTCGGGAATCATCCGCAGGCGCGCAAAAATCATTGGGGCCGCGCGGCGAAAAAACACTGGCGATTCACGAGCGGTTCAAACTGCGCAAGGAGGAAGCCACAAGCAGGCTCGCTGCCTTGGCCGTGGCGGCGCAAAATCAACAGCGTTTGAACAGGGCGCTTCGGGTGGGGCGGGTTCCCGGCATCGTCGTCAAAACCCTGAATGCGCTGGAGGTTGCAGGCCTGCAAGACCACTTTGTGACCATCGGCACACACGCGCTTTACGCTTATGAAAGCGCCTGCGGTGTGCGTTTCATCCCTGACGCCCTGGCCACGCAAGATATTGATCTTTTGTTCGACAGCCGAAAGCGCATGTCCTTCATGTCGCAAATGCGTCGGATGGACAGTTCATTCATCGGCGCCTTGCAAAAAGCCGACCCCACCTTTCGAGTCATGCGCGGCCAAAAACAGACCGCGATTAACGATTCGGGTTTTGAAGTTGATGTGATTCGCCGCACGGCCAAAGACAGGGACCCGCATCCGTTCAGAATGAGCGCAGATGAAAATGACCTCTGGGCAGTTCAATTCGAAGGTGCCGACAAAATCCTCAGCGCACCCCGGTTCAGCCAGGTGGTTGTCGCAGAGACCGGCCATATGGCGGTCATGAACACCATGACCCCGGTGACCTTTATTGCCATCAAGCGCATGATCTCGGCCGCAGTCGGGCGAGACCCTAAAAAGCGTTTGAAGGACGCCCTGCAAGCCGATTTGGTCGAAAGACTGGTGCGTTCGCACATGCCGCAATTTACGGTTTGAAATGACGGACGGCCAGATCGACAAACAGCATTTCAAGGCCGACTCGTGGCTGCTGGCGTTTGAGGTCGGCGACGAAGCCGCCTGCTTGAGATTCAGCAACCGCCAGCAATCAGCAGCTCAAAATTTTGACCGCTGGTAGTTGCGCGATAGATTGACAAGGGGCTAACCCGCTGCGACACCCATTTCCGCACCGTGTCCAAAGTATCCGGCGAAGCGAGCGCTCCGAGAATTATGCCCGTGAGATTGGTGGGGCGGTACTGAACCGGGCCTGGGCCTTCTATGTATCTGCACAATCGCCATTCGGCCTCATATGCCCAATGCTCTGACTTGGTCAGCATGGCTTTTTCCATCATTGCCATGTTGTCATCGGTGTATGGATTGATTGGGACACGTTTGCGCGAGTAATTGACCTTTTGGGCGTGTGCCATTAAGGGGGACATACCGTCAAACTCAAGACAAACCCCTTTGTGCGAGTCTGCATAATGCGACCACATAAGGATGTCATCACGCTTTGTGGACACACAAAACACCCCCACGCAAGTCAGCGCCTGGGCGTGCATAGTCTGGATGACTGCCACCGTTCCTCCAATATTCTCGGCATCCAGAGACTTTGCCATCACGCTGTCAGCCTCGGCGTTGTGCTGCGCATCAGAATAATGAGGTTGATATTTTCTTGATAGTCTCAGGTAGTCCTCGCGCTGACGCTCTGGTGGCGCATCCAAAGAGAAAGCGGGTTTCAAGTCGAACGGGTCGTTAAATGACGAAGGGGGCGGAAAGAAGATTTCGTTGTGCAATACGATCTTCTCCACCCGCTGCACCAGTTCAAGGGAGTTCATTGGTCTGTATTTATAGAATTTGGCTGGAACTTCGTCGGGTGCTTGGAGCATGTAGGTATCTCCTGTTTTGATTGTTTTGCAATCTTGGGTCGCAAGCCGAAATTCAATTCCAGTTGACGGCGCTTTGAAAAAATAGATTGCGGTAAAAGAATGACTGGCCGGAAACCGAGGAATTCAACCGGCCTCAAACCATGCCTGCAACGGCAAACCGCCGGTACCAAGTACCAGCGGCCGACACCCCGGATTCAGTTTGCAAAACGCATCCAGCCTCTTTGTGTTTCCTTGATTCACGCCGCTCTTGACCTCAAAGGCAAACAAATCGCCTTGATGGCGCAAGACGTAATCCACTTCATTCGTGCCATCACGCCAATAGTGGATCAAGGGCTGTGTGCTGCTGTGCGCCAAGTGGCGGGCCAGCAGCTCGGCGCCCACCGCGCTTTCCGTGATGCGGCCCCACAGCTCGGGCGTGGCGCGCAGACGCTCAAAACCAAAGCCTTCGGTTGTTGCAATGGCGCCCATCAAGGCGGTGTTGAAGACTTGCAGCTTGGGGCTGGAGCCGCGTTGGCGCACCGCTTGCCCGGCAAACTTCTGCAAGCCGCACACCATGCCAGCGCCTTCGAGCAGTTGCAGGTAATGCGCGATGGTGGTGGTGTTGCCCGCATCGCTGAGTTGTCCCAGCATTTTCTGGTAACTCAATTCCTGTCCGCTGTAGCGGCAGGCCAGATCAAACACGCGGCGCAACAAGGCGGGTTTTTGCACTGGGCTCATCAGCAGGACGTCTTTGCTGATGGTGGTTTCTATCAGGGCGTCACGCACATATGCGGCCCAGCGCTGCGGGTCGCCAATCAAACCGGCGGCACCGGGGTAGCCGCCGTAATAAATGAATTGTTCCAGCGTGAAGCCAAAGGCCTCACGCATTTCGTTGAAACGCCAGTGGCCCAGGCGCGTCATCTCAAACCGCCCCGCCATGCTTTCGGTCAGGCCGCGAGAAATGAGCAGGGGCGCGGAGCCCAGCACCACGGCCCGCACGTCGCGCCCGGTGCGGGTGTCTTCGTCCCACAGGCGTTTGACTTCCTCTGTCCAGGCGGGCAGTTTTTGCACTTCGTCGAGTGCCAGGACGCATGCGCCGGCCTGGCCGGCAAGGGCGCGGGCGGTTTCCCATTGGGCGCTCAACCAGCTCGCGCCGACCAGGCCAGGGTTGTCGGCGCTGACACTGTGTTGTGCAACGGGTTTGGTTGTGCCGTTTTCCAAGGCGGACAGGGCCTGGCGTACCAGCGTGGTTTTGCCAATTTGGCGCGGCCCGGCCACCACTTGCAAAAAGCGTCTTGGCTCTTGCAAACGGGCGGTGACGCTGGCCAGCGCGTCGCGGCGGATTTCAGAAGGGATAAATTTACTCAATCAGTTGAGTTATTTTACTCAATCCATTGAGTAATTTCAATCAGATCGATTTTCCCGCCTTGAATTGCGGGCTGGATGACAAGCCTGCCCTACAAAATCCGGTTGAACCAGAGCAGGGACAAACCGGCAGAAGTGATCGCCAGTACCGCAGCGAACAAAGCCAGCAGCCCCGAGATTTCGGTCTCTTTCTTCTCGACCGTCAGGCGCGAACTCAAGGTCTCGTAAACCCTTTTCAGGTCACCGGCCGTGCCGGCAAAAAAGTATTCGGCCTGGGTTTTTTGGGCGATGGCCTTGAGGGTTTCCTCGTCGAGCTTGACGCGCATGGACCAGCCTTCAAAACCAATGGTCTCACCCGTGACAGTGCCGATGCCCACGGTGTAGACGCGCACGCCGCGGTCGGCCGCCATTTTGGCCGCTTCCATCGAATCCACGCCTGTGGTGCGCTGGCCATCTGTTAGCAAAATGATAGCTGCTGATGTATATGATCCGGGGGCTACCGGCACAAATGGCTTCTTATCGTCAGTCTTGGGCTGGTCTATCGACACGCCCCGCTGGCGCTGGCCAAATTGCATGGCGCTCAAATCGATGCCGGCGTCGGGGAACAGGGTGGCCAATGACAGCACGATGCCATTGCCGATGGCCGTGGCGCGCTGCAGTTGAAAGCGGTCGATGGCCGACACCAGGTCTTCGCGGTTCAAGGTGGGAATCTGCGCCACCTGGGCCGAGCCGGCAAAGGCCACGATGCCGACTTTGATGCCTTTTGGCAAC
>JANMVT010000266.1:0-12446 GCA_031392945.1 Rhodoferax sp.
GCGCCTGCGTGCCGCTGGCCGATGAACGCCGGCACCCCGAGGCGTTCTACGCCGGTCTGCGCCTGGTCGCCATGGACGGCAGCACGTTCGAGGTGCCCGACGAGGCCGACAACGTCAAACATTTCGGCTATCCCGGCAGCCGCACCGGGCACGCTGGCTATCCGCATGCCCAATGCGCCGTGCTGGTCGAATGCACCAGCCACGCCATCCTGGATGCCAACATGGGCGCCTGGCGCGACAGCGAATGGGAGGTCTGCAAGCCGATGCTGCGCAGCTTGAAGCCGGGCATGCTGTGCTTGGCCGATCGCGGCTTCAAGGCCTACGAGTGCTGGTGCCAGGCCAGGGAGACCGGCGCGCAGCTGCTGTGGCGCTGCCGGGATGACCGGCAGTTGCCGGTTCATCGCGAGCTGGCCGATGGCTCGTACCTCAGCGCAATCCATCCGCCCAAAAAGAGACGGGGTACGGACACAGCTACGCACGAGGCGATTGTGGTACGGGTGATCGAGTACGCACTGCCCGGCCTACCCGATGGAAAGCCGCGCTACCGGCTGCTGACCACCTTGCTTGACCCGGCTGTGGCCCCGGCGCTGGAGTTGGAGTTGGAGTTGGCGGCACTGTACCACGAACGCTGGGAGGTCGAAGCCGTGTTCGACGAGCTCAAGACGCATCTGTTGCAGCGTCGGCGTGTGTTGCGCAGCAAGACGGCAGAGCTCGTGCGCCAGGAGTTCTATGGCTGGGTTCTGGCGCATTACGCGGTGCGCTCGCTGATGCACCAGGGGGCCAGCAGCAATCGGATGCGCCAGGCCGAGCTTCCTTCACCAGCCACGTCCAATTGATGCGCCGCGCACAGCCCCGCTCAGGGGCCTTTCCCCCCAGAGCGCCCGCGATTGCGCGCGCGTTGGTTCGTACAGCTGCTTGAGGCCAGCGCCACGCTGCGGGCCACGCGCACCATCGGCAAACGACTCCGCGAATGGTCAAGCGGCGCAACTCCCCCTACGCTTGTCATGACCGGAAATTGCCCACACGGGTGTCAATCGACTGCACGCCTCGATGTTTGAGCCACCGCCACTGAGCCCCAGTCATCGGCATTGCCAATGCAAGTTTATCTAACCGAACAGTATTGGGGCCTGACCCTTGAATCTGCTCACGCTTTACTGCTATCGCTTCAAGATCGAGCTTGGCTTTCGTCAGGCCGTGATGCGCGCGGGCGCGCCAGCTTGGCCGGCAGCGGCTGGTCAGGCATGGCGCCCAGTGTCAATATTCCCCGCCACCGCCATTGGCCAGGCTTTCGAACTTGGTGATGGGTTTGAGGAAGGCGAGCTTGACCGTGCCGGTCGGGCCGTTGCGCTGCTTGGCGATGATGACCTCGGCCACACCGGGCTCCTTGCAGGCGTCCTTGGTGTAGTACTCATCGCGATAGATGAACATGATGATGTCCGCGTCCTGCTCAATGGCGCCGGACTCGCGCAGGTCGCTCATCATGGGGCGTTTGTCAGGGCGTGTTTCCACGCTGCGGTTGAGCTGGGACAGGGCCATCACCGGACACTTCAATTCTTTGGCCAGCATCTTGAGGCCGCGCGAGATTTCACCCAGTTCAGTGGCGCGGTTTTCGTCGTTGCCGGCGCTGCCGCTCATCAGCTGCAAATAGTCCACTACGATCAAGCCGAGCTGGCCGCACTGGCGCGCCAGGCGACGTGCGTTGGCACGCAGCTCGGTGGACGTAAGGCCTGCGCTCTCGTCAATGTGCAGCGAGATGTTGCGCAATTTTTCGATGGCTTCGGTCAGACGTGGCCACTCTTCGTCGGTGAGTTTGCCGGTGCGCAAATTGCTCTGGTTGATGCGGCCGATGGAGCCGACAATCCGCACCGCCAATTGCGCCGCGCCCATCTCCATCGAGAACACCGCAACGGGCAGGCCCTCATTGAGCGCCACGTGTTCGGCGATGTTGATGGCCAGCGCGGTCTTGCCCATGGACGGCCGCGCCGCCAGCACGATCAGATCGCCGGCCTGGAAACCCGCCGTCATCTTGTCCAGATCGTAAAAGCCGGTGGGCACGCCGGTCACGTCGTTGGGGTTGTCGGCCATCTCCTGGACCCGGTCCAAGAGCGCCACCACCAGCGAATCCATGCCCTGAAACCCCTGCTTCATGCGCGAGCCCTGCTCGCCGATGTTAAAGATCTTCTGCTCGGCCTGGTCGACGATGTCGGCCACCGGGCGGCCCTTGGGGTTGAAGGCGTCGGTGGAGATTTCGTCGCTGGCGCTGACCAGTTTGCGCAGGATTGAGCGCTCGCGCACGATCTCGGCGTAACGGCGGATGTTGCCTGCGCTGGGCACATACTGTGCCAGGGAGTTGAGGTAACTCAGGCCGCCGGTCTCCTCGGCCTTGCCCTGGTTTTGCAGGTGCTCGTAGACGGTGATCACGTCGGCTGGTTTGCTGGCGTTGATCAGGGCGCCGACAGCGGCAAAGATCAGGCGGTGCTCAAAACGGTAAAAGTCGCCGTCAGCCAACAAGTCGCCGACCCGGTCCCAGGCGGCGTTGTCCAGCAACAGGCCACCCAGCACGCTGGATTCGGCTTCGAGCGAGTGCGGCGGAATGCGCAATTGCGCGATTTGGCGGTCAGGCGGGAATTCGTCAGGGACGGCGGAGAGAAATGACGAGACAACGGCGGACATGTTTTTGGGTTTCCTCGGGGGTCACCTATGCTAATCCCCCAAAGCTTCGGATCACGGGACAAAGCTGTGGATAAATGGTTAATTTTGGCCTAAATGCTGTGGACAGCCGGCGTTCGGCAGTGGCCATGAAAAAAGGCCACCGGGATTGCCCCGATGGCCTTTTGTGTCAGCCGGACGGATTAAGCGGTTTCGCCGTAGACGGAAACTGTGATGTCAACCACCACGTCGGTGTGCAATGCCACCGCGACGGTGCTGTCGCCAACGATCTTGATGGGCCCATTGGGCATGCGGATTTGCGCTTTGACGACCTTGTAGCCGCCTTTGACCAGCTCTTCAGCTATGTCATAGTTAGTGACCGAGCCGAACAGGCGTCCGTCCACGCCAGCTTTTTGCGTCAACTTGATGGTCGTGCCTGCGAGCTTTTCGCCCAGGGCCTGCTGGGCCGCCAGCGTGGCGGCGGCGGCTTTTTCGAGTTCGGCGCGTTTGGCTTCGAACTCCTGCTTGGCCGTGGCCGTGGCGCGGCGCGCGCGGCCCTGGGGGATCAGGAAGTTGCGGGCGTAACCGTCTTTGACCTTGACGACTTCACCGAGGGTTCCAAGGTTCACAACCTTGTCGAGCAGAATGATTTGCATGGTGTGTCTTCCTTAGATGCGGTGCTGGTCGCTGTACGGCAGCATCGCGAGGAAACGCGCGCGCTTGATGGCGGTGTTGAGCTGGCGCTGGAAAATCGCGCGGGTGCCGGTCAGGCGGGCCGGGATGATTTTGCCGTTTTCGGCGATGAAATCACGCAGGGTGTCGATGTCCTTGTAGTCGATCTCTTCGACGCCGGTCACGGTGAAGCGGCAAAAGCGCTTGCGCTTGAACAGCAGGTTCTGGGCGGGGCGCTTGGGGCGCTTGTCTTTGTTGAACTTTTTAAATGCGGGCATGAAAGCCTCCTGAAAAAATTAGTCTTGAATGAATTCTTGAATATGGAACACAACACCCTTGCCGTTGCGCTGGCTGGCCAGAAAGCCCTTGAACCGCCATTTGCTGCCGACTGACTGCCTGGCAAGCCTTTCGGCCAATGATTCAAATGCCACTGACTTCATCGCCACCTTGACCTGCCTGGTCTGACCTGCTTCCTGCACTTCGGACTCGTGTTCGAGTTTCAAATTCAGGGCGGGCAATCCGGCCGGGGTGTAGCGCATGGGCTCAAGCTCTGCGATACACGCCGTCAGGACCGTCAGGTTGTCAGCTGGGGCTGCTGCATTCGCCATCAATGACCGTGATTAACGATCGTTGTTGGCGTATTCGGCTTGCTGGGTTTTGCGCGTCTCTTCACGCTCAACCGTCTTCATCATGGACGAAGGGCCAGTGTCGGCCTTCTTCTTCAAGACAGTCAGGTGGCGCAACACGGCGTCGTTGAACTTGAACGCGTGTTCCAGTTCGGCCATCACAGGCTGGTCGGCCTCAATGTTGACGCACAGGTAATGGGCTTTGGAGAGCTTGTTGATCTGATAGATCAACTGGCGACGGCCCCAGTCCTCTACCCGATGCACTTTGCCGCCGCCGGCGGTGATCATGCCCTTGTAGCGCTCCAGCATGGCTGGAACCTGTTCGCTCTGATCCGGGTGGATCATGAGAATGATTTCGTAATGACGCATTGAGACTCCTTATGGATATACCCGGCCAGCGGATCAGTTGATGATGCAGCCAGGCGTTGGTGAAAGCCGCCCTCAGCGTCGGATGAGGTGCGGCAAGGCGAAGCCCATGATTATATGTTATTTCGGCTGGGTTGCCGACCGGCCAGGCTGAGCAGCACCGCCACCGCCAGGCCTGCGGCCACGCCAAACACGCCGGCCGACACCGGCTGGATCTCGAACCAGAGCCCGCTGCCGCTCAATCCCAAGGCCTGGCGCACCGAGGCCTGGTTCACCACGATGTAATACAGCGTGACGCTCAGGCCGGCGAGCATGCCGCCCACAGCCGCCGCGCCAGTCGTCCTGCGCCAGAAAATGCCCAGCACCATCACCGGCACAAAAGCGGCGCCCGCCAGCGAGAACGAGGACGAGACCAGGTACAGGATGTCGGCTGGTCGTTGCGCGGCCACATAGGCCGCCGCAAGCGCCACGACCAGCAGCGCGAATTTGGACATCATCACCCGTCGCATGGCGCTGGTGCGGTCGCCTTCGCCCTTGTAATACAGGTCGTGCGCCAGCGCGTTGCCAATTGTCAGCAGCAGCCCGTCCGCCGTGGACAGCGCAGCGGCCATGCCTCCGGCCGCCACCAGGCCGGACACCACATAAGGCAGGCCACCGAGCTCCGGTGTGGCCAGCATGACGATGTCGGCCCCCAGGCGCAGCTCGGCAAATTGCAGGACATGGTCGCCGTTGACATCGCTGACCGACAGCAGGGCTGGATCGACCTTGGCCCATTGCGCCATCCAGGCCGGCAAATGGTCGATGGGCTGGCCAACCAACTGGCTCAGAATCTCGTACTTCACCAGCACGGCCAGCGCCGGCGCGGCCAGGTACAGCAAGGCTATGAAGAACAGCGACCAGGCCACTGATGTGCGGGCCTCGGCCACGCTGGGCGTAGTGAAAAACCGTGTCAGCAAATGCGGCAAACCTGCCGTGCCGACCATCAGGCAAAAAATCAGCGCCAGAAAATTGCGCCGGGAGACCTCAAAGGCATGTTGCTCCCGGGCCGAACCGTCCGGGTCGCCCGCGAAAGGCTTGACGTGGTTGGGCATGCCGCCCATGGGTTTGGCGCGCTCCAGGTTGTCGTTCATGGCGCGCGTCCAGCGCTCGCGGGCCGTGGTGGCGTCTTTGGGCAAGGCGGCGATTTCGCGGCGTACGGCAAAAATCAGCGCCTCGTCGCCCTTGCGGGTCATCAGGTATTGGTGCCTTTCTTTCAGCAGGCGCCGCTCTGACTCCAGAGATTGCTCGACATTGCGCAGCTTCTGCTCGAAATCCCTGGCCCGGCGCGCGTATTCGTCGATCACCTGGCGCTCGGCAGGCGAATCGGCCAGGGCGGCTTCCATGTCGGCGATTTTTTGCAGCTGCTGGCCATACACCAGGGGCGCCAGCGGGTTGCCGAGCTGCTTGTAAGCCAGCCAGGACACCGGGATCAAGAAGGCCAAGATCAAAACCACGTACTGCGTGACCTGGGTCCAGGTCACCGCGCGCATGCCGCCCAGAAAAGAGCAGACCAGCACGCCGCCCAGTCCCAGGATGATGCCGATCTCGAACTGCACGCCCGTCAGGCGCGACGTAATCAGGCCTACGCCGTAGATTTGCGCGACGACATAGGTGAACGAGCACAAAACAGCGGCCAAGGCGGCGATCACGCGCGGCCAGCGCCCGCCGAAACGCAGGCCGAAATAGTCGGGGATGGTGTAGAGGTTGAGCCGCCGCAAATACGGTGCGACCAGCATCGCCACCAGGCAAAAGCCGCCAGTCCAGCCCATCACGTAGGCCAGGCCGCCAGTTTGTGATTCAGTGCCTGAAAACCCTTGCAGGTAAAGCCCGCCGGCCAGGCTGATGAAGGACGCCGCACTCATCCAGTCGGCGGCGGTGGCCATGCCGTTGTAGATGGCCGGCACGCGCCTGCCGGCCACGTAATATTCTTCGGCCTCGGCCGTGCGGCTGTAGATGCCGATGGCGGCATAAAAGGCCACGGTGGCAAACAGGAAGATCGCGCCGACCCATTGTTTGGACAGGCCAAAACGCTCGGCCAGGCCCAAGGCCAGCAAAAAGCCCAGCAAACACAATACATAACCGGCGAATTTGCGATGCAGGCCGCGCTTGTACCCCGCATATCCGGGCACCACAGTGTCGCCGGCGCCGGCCCGGGCCTCGCGCCGGTTGGCGACCCAGGCGAACAGGGCCACGATCATGATAAAAACAAGCACCGAGCCTTGCGCCGCGAACCAGAAACCCAAGGGCCAGCCCGCCACGGCCATTTGCAGGTCGCGTGCAAAAAAAACGACGCCGAAAGAGGTCGTAAACCAAAGTGCCAGCAACCATCCATGCAGGGCAAATCCTTGCCCCGCAACCGAGGTGGTGTTCAGGCTTGGGCCAGTTGCTGCCACGTCGCGATCACGGAGTCCGGGTTGAGGGACAGGGATGAAATGCCCTCGGCGGCAAGCCAGCGCGCAAAGTCAGGGTGGTCGCTGGGCCCCTGGCCGCAAATGCCGACGTATTTGCCTTGTTTTTTGCAAGCCGCGATGGCCAGGCTAATCAGGGCCTTGACGGCCGGGTCGCGCTCGTCAAAATCGTGGGCGAGCAGTTCCAACCCGGAGTCGCGGTCCAGCCCCAGGGTGAGCTGGGTCAGGTCGTTGGAGCCAATCGAAAAGCCGTCGAAATATTCGAGGAATTCATTGGCCAGAATCGCGTTGCTCGGAATCTCGCACATCATGATGACTTTCAGGCCGGAACCGGTGGTTCCATCACCTCCATCGCCTCGCTTGAGGCCGTGTTTGGCTAACAAGCCGGTCACCGCCCTGGCCTGGCCCAGGGTGCGCACAAAGGGCACCATGACCTCGACATTGCTCAGGCCCATGTCCTGGCGCACGCGTTTGAGCGCCTCGCATTCCATGGCAAAGGCCTCGCCGAAATCAGCGCTCAGATAACGCACGGCGCCGCGGAAGCCCAGCATCGGGTTTTCTTCCTCGGGCTCGTAACGGCTGCCGCCGATCAGTTTGCGGTATTCATTACTCTTGAAGTCGGACAGGCGCACGATGACCGGTTTGGGCCAGAACGCAGCCGCAATGGTAGCCACGCCTTCGGCCACGCGGTCCACGTAAAAAGCGCGCGGCGAGGCGTGGCCGCGCGCCACCGATTCGACCGCCGTCTTCAGGTCGGCGTCCACATTGGGGTAGTCCAGAATCGCCTTGGGGTGCACGCCAATGTTGTTGTTGATGATGAATTCCAGCCGCGCCAAGCCCACGCCATCATTGGGCAACTGGCAGAAATCAAAGGCCAGCTGCGGGTTGCCCACATTCATGGTGATCTTGATCGGGATCTCAGGCATCGCGCCGCGCTGCACTTCGGTGATTTCGGTTTCCAGCAAGCCGTCGTAAATGAAGCCGGTATCGCCCTCGGCGCAGCTTACGGTGACCAGCATGCCGTCTTTCAGCGCCTCGGTGGCGCTGCCGCAGCCGACCACGGCCGGAATGCCCAGTTCACGCGCAATGATGGCCGCGTGGCAAGTGCGCCCGCCCCGG
Source organism: Rhodoferax sp. (assembly GCA_031392945.1). Classification (GTDB taxonomy): domain Bacteria; phylum Pseudomonadota; class Gammaproteobacteria; order Burkholderiales; family Burkholderiaceae_C; genus JANYCG01. Next base: position 7,880 of record JANMVT010000266.1, read on the forward strand.
TTGGTGACAATGGCCGCCGCGCGCTTCATCACCGGCTCCCAATTGGGGTCGGTCATGTCGGTCACCAGAATGTCGCCTGCCTGCACAGTGTCCATATCGCTGATGTTGTGGACGATGCGCACCGGGCCCGTGCCTATCTTCTGGCCGATGGCGCGGCCTTCGGCCAGCACCGTACTTTTGCCTTTGAGTTTGTAGCGGTGCTCGGCCTTGCCCTTAGCCTGGCTTTTCACCGTCTCGGGGCGGGCTTGCAAAATGTAGAGTTGGCCATCGCCACCGTCTTTGCCCCACTCGATGTCCATGGGGCGGCCGTAATGCTGTTCGATCACCAGCGCGTATCTGGCCAACTGCTCGACGTCGCTGTCACTCAGCGAATAACGGTTGCGCAGTTCGGTCGGCACATCGGTGGTTTTGACAAGTTTGCCGCCGGCCGCTTTTTCTGCCACCCTGGTGAACACCATCAGGATAAGCTTTGAGCCCAAGCAGCGGCGGATCACCGCGCGTTTGGCCGCGTTAAGCAAGGGTTTGTGCACATAAAACTCGTCCGGGTTCACGGCGCCCTGCACCACCGTCTCGCCCAGACCATAACTGGAGGTGATGAACACCACGTCTTCAAAACCCGATTCGGTGTCGATGGTGAACATCACGCCGGCCGCACCCAGGTCAGAACGCACCATGCGCTGCACGCCCGCGCTCAGGGCCACGTGTTCGTGGGCAAACCCCTTGTGCACGCGGTAACTGATGGCGCGGTCGTTGTAGAGCGAGGCAAACACCTCTTTCATCTTGTGCAGCACATCGTCTATGCCGACCACATTCAAAAAGGTTTCCTGCTGGCCGGCAAACGACGCATCGGGCAGGTCTTCGGCCGTGGCCGAGGAGCGCACGGCAAACGATGCAGTTGTGTTGCCGGCGTTGAGTTTGGCAAACGCGCCGGTAATGGCCTGCTGCAAGTCGGCCGGAAAAGGCTGGCCTTCAACCATGGCACGGATGTCAGCGCCGGCGGCAGCCAGGGCGCGCACGTCGTCGGTGTCCAGGGATTGAAGCCGCAAGCTGATCTTGCCTGCCAGGCCATCGTAGGCCAGAAACTGGCGAAAGGCATGCGCCGTGGTGGCAAAACCCGTGGGCACCTTGACCCCCGTGGGCAGTTGCGAAATCATCTCGCCGAGGCTGGCGTTTTTGCCGCCAACTGCCTCGACGTCGGTCATTCTCAGATTTTCAAAGGGTACGACCAGGTCGGTCGGGCCAAACAGTGCAGACATGGGAAAACTCCAGAAGTAAAAAACTGGTGTCCGTGCAGGGCCCATCCAGCGGATGCGTGGGCGGCACAATGAAACGCTGCGTGGCCTGTTGTTGCTTGAATGGGCGGACGGCGTTGCATGGAAAATGGGGCGATTGATTAAACTTGCAAATCAAGAGCGGCCATTGTAGGGCGCGCCAAAACCCACCCAGCCCCACGGAACCTCATGAGCACACGCACGGTATTTTTCATCTCGGACGGCACCGGCATTACAGCCGAAACCTTTGGCAACGCGATCCTGGCCCAGTTTGAGATCAGCCCCCACCACGTGCGCCTGCCGTTTATTGACACCGCCGACAAGGCGCACCAGGCGGTGCGACAGATCAACCACGCTGCCACCGTGGACGGCAACAAGCCCATCGTGTTCAGCACCCTGGTCAACATGGAGGTGCTCAAGGTCATCTCGGAGGGCTGCCAGGGGATGCTGCTGGACATGTTTGGCACCTTTGTGCACCCGCTGGAAAACGAGCTTCAGATCAAGTCCAACCACCGCATTGGCCGCTTCAGCGACGCCAGCAAGAGCAAGGTCTACAACGACCGCATCGAGGCCATCAACTTCTCGCTGGCGCACGACGACGGCCAGTCCAACCGCGACCTGGCCCATTCCGATGTGATTCTGGTCGGCGTAAGCCGCAGCGGCAAAACGCCAACCTCGCTTTACCTGGCCATGCAGTACGGCCTGAAGGCGTCGAATTACCCGCTGATTCCCGAGGATTTTGACCGCCAGCAGTTGCCCCCTGCCCTGGTGCCGCACAAGGCCAAGATTTTTGGCCTGACGATTGCGCCCGAGCGCCTGAGCGAAATCCGCAACGAGCGCCGTCCCAACTCAAAATACGCTGCCATCGAAAACTGCCGCATGGAAGTGAACGAGGCCGAATCCATGATGCGCCGTGCCGGCATCCGCTGGTTGTCAACCACCACCAAGTCAATTGAAGAAATCGCCACGACGATCCTGCAGGAGATCAGGCCAGAACGCTTGAGTTATTGACCGCCCCAAAGCCGGATTGATTTGCTATATTATATATAGCTGTCCATGCAATAGTCACGAGGGAAAACGACCGATTTACCCCTTCAAATACAGCGCAGCCAGGCGCTCTTGCTCCTTGGGCCCCAGGCCCATGTCGCGCTCCAGGTACTGGGCGACGCCGCCATAGTCGGCGTCAACCACATGCAGGGCTGCGTCCAAAAACGCTTCCTGCACACGCCAAAGCACACTGAGCACTTCTTGCGGGGCAAACGCGTCAGCAGACGGCAGGCGCAGGTACAACTCATTGGTCAACAGGTAATCCTGCATCACGACCGTGCGCGGCACGCCCAGGGCCAGCAGGATCAGGGCAGCCGCAAATCCGGTGCGATCCTTGCCTGCCGTGCAGTGGAATACCAGGGGCATGTCATTGGCGAGCAGATGCTCGAACAGGGTGGCGTAGCGGTCCGAGTTGTCATGTACAAAGTTGCGGTAGGTCTCCTGCATCATGCGCACGGTATCTTGCGCCGTGATGGCCGTGCCGGCCGCCTGCAGGTCCTTCATGGCCTGAACCACGGTAGGCTCGATGGGCAAAGAATGCACCATCACATTGGGCAAGGCGCAGGCCAGCGGCGCGCGCTCAAGCTCGCCCCGAAAGTCGAACACACGCGTCAAGCCCAGGCCGGTCAGCGTGTCAATATCGTCGGTCGTGAGCGCGGCCAAGTGGTCCGAGCGGAACAGCTTGCGCCAGCGCACGGCCTGTCCGCCGTGGCCGACATATCCGCCCAGGTCACGGAAGTTGGAGGCGCCGACGAGTTTGAGGGAGCGTTCGGGTGTGGACATGCTGCCAATTATGCCATCGGGCTTATTGGGGGTCAGGTCTCCCATTTCCCATATTTCGCCCTCCGCAGGCCCAGCCTTGTCTTTTGCCAAACGTTCAGCAATCTGCTCCCAAAGCCAACGCCCTTCACACAAATTTTGGAAACGGCTGCGAGGTCATGAGCATGAATTGTGTCAGAATTCTTTACACTTTCCCCACGCAGGTAAAGGGCCTACCGAATCAACTTATTGATATTAAAGGGTTTAGTGAAGCGGGCACAATTTTTGCGTTAGTCCAACAACTCGTTGCAAGGCGTGTACCGAAGTTTTTTGGCAATAGCTTTGCATCATCGCCTCAATCTCGTACGAAACCACAATGGAGTTCAGAATGCTACGCATTATTGCACTTGCAGTTCTACTTGTTGCCTCGGCAACTGCTTCCCATGCCAACCCGTTAGTCTTTTCTGCCAGTGGGGCAAATACGGCCGGTATTCAGTCCACAGTTGATACGTTTCGGGCCGCACTGGGGACGTTGAATCCCAACTCCACCGGCAGTTTTGGCACGGGTCGCCGCGAGATCAATTGGGATGGCGTGCCGGACGCACTCTCCGCGCCCAATAATCTCCCAGCCAATTTTTTCAATGTGAATTCACCGCGCGGGGTTGTTTTGTCGACCCCTGGCACTGGGTTTCAAGTGAGCGCCAGCGCCGCCTCGGGAACACCGGTAAGGTTTGGCAACATCGATCCAACCTATTCGAGTCAGTTCAGTACCTTTAGTGCGCAGCGCCTGTTCACCGCACTCGGCAGCAATGTTGTGGATGTGAGTTTCTTTGTGCCCGGCACGACAACACTGGCTTTTACATCAGGGTTCGGTGCGGTATTCGCAGATGTTGACTTCCCGAATATTACCAATATTCAGTTTTTCGATCTCGCAAACGTGTTGATTGGGACGGTATTTGCTCCGGCTGGCAACGGGGGACTCTCATTTCTCGGCGGCCTTTTCACTTCGGGCGAACAAATTAGCCGGGTTCGCATTACTAGCGGAAATTCCGCACTTGGTTCGGTGGAGTCTGGGACCGACCTCGTTGTAATGGACGATTTCATCTACGCAGAACCACGTGCCATAGCGATAACGGCTGTCCCAGAGCCGGCAAGTCTCGGTCTGTTCCTGCTTGGTTTGTTGCTCATTGCCGGCTTCTCACGACGAAACCGAACGTGAAAATGAGGTGATAGATAGCGATACCTGGCTCAGGCACCAGAATCCGTCTCGCACTTTGAAAATTTCACCGCCCTTTTTCAGAGTCCATCACAACGCGGCTAACCGTTGACGTCGACACGGCAAACGCCACCGCGATAGCGGTTTGGCTGTGGCCCCCTTGGTGGAACGCATCGCCGATGTGTTGGTTGCGCTCTTTCTTATTGGCCCACTTGCGCCGTGCGAAGGTCTGCACATCGCCGTCACGCGCCGGCGTGCTAAGGTGGGCTTTGCT
>JANMVT010000304.1:0-1566 GCA_031392945.1 Rhodoferax sp.
GACCGTTTCACCCGCATGGACGACGCGCAGACACTCAACAACCACCACGGCAAACTGGTGCGCGTGGGCAAAGACGGCAGCGTCCCCAAAGACAACCCTTTCGTCAACCGCGCCGGCGCCTTGCCCGAAATCTGGTCCTACGGCCACCGCAACATGCAGGGCGCCACCCTGTCGCCCGAGGGCGTTTTGTGGACGCACGAACATGGGCCCCAGGGCGGCGACGAAATCAACCTGCCGCAGCCAGGCCGCAACTACGGCTGGCCCGTCATCACCTTTGGCGAGAACTATGGGGGCGGCAAGATTGGGGACGGCATCAGCGCCAAAGATGGCATGGAGCAGCCCCTGCATTATTGGGTGCCGTCCATCGCGCCCTCGGGCATGGCGTTTCTGAGCAGCGAGCGTTATGGCAAGACCTGGGTTGGCAACCTGTTTGTCGGCTCGCTCAAGTTCGGTTACCTGGACCGCATTGAACTGAGCGAGCCGTTCAAGGGCCGGGTTGTGCGTGAACACAAACTGCTCGAAGGCGAGCGCGAGCGCATCCGCGACGTGCGCCAGGGGTCCGATGGGCTACTCTATGTGTTGACCGACAGCGCCGACGGGCGGCTGATCAGGCTACTTCCGAATTAATTGCCAAATTAATTGGGGTCAGATTCCACTTAATTTTTCACATCACAAAAACCAAATGATTCTCCAAGCTTCTGATCTGCACCCCTTCACCGGCATGGACATCGCCTGGCTGGTCGAAGAGCGTGCACGCACCCGGCGTGACCACCCGTTTCTGATTTGGGCGCCGTTCAATGGCTCGCACCAGACCTGGACCTACGGCCAGTTTCACGCCCGCGTCACCCGCATTGCGGCCAGCCTGGTGCATCGCGGCGTCAAGGCAGGCGACAGCGTGTTGATCCACCTGGACAACTGCCCCGAGGCCCTGCTGGCCTGGTACGCCTGCGCCTGGATGGGTGCGGTGGCCGTCACCACCAACGCGCGTGCTGTGGCCGACGAATTGAGCTATTACGCCGAACACAGCGGCGCGGTGGCGGGCATCACCCAACCCAAATTTGCCGACCTGGTGGCCAGCAGTTGCCGTGCGCTGAAGTGGATTGCGGTGACGGGTGACGACAACGGCGAGGCGCCCGCTCACCCCGTACAAGCCGCCCAGCATTTCGATGCGATCGACGCTTCACCGGCAGCGCAGCGCGCGCCCAACCCGCTGGCCCCGTGCAGCGTGCAGTTCACTTCCGGCACCACCTCCCGGCCGAAGGCTGTCCTGTGGACCCACGCCAACGCCCTGTGGGGCGCACGCATCAACGCCGTGCACGAGGACTTGCGCGCCAGCGACGTGCACCTGGTTTTTTTGCCCTTGTTCCACACCAACGCCCAGGCCTATTCGATTCTGGCCACGCTGTGGGCGGGCGGCACGGCTGTGGTCCAGCCGCGTTATTCGGCCAGCCGGTTTTGGGCCACGTCGATCAGGCACCGCTGCACCTGGACTTCGGTGATCCCCTTTGCTGTCAAGGCCTTGTTGCCGCTGGAGGTGCCACGCGACCACCATTACCGGATGTGGGG
>JANMVT010000012.1:0-35403 GCA_031392945.1 Rhodoferax sp.
CACCCTCAATTCACATCGTGACCACGGCAAATCGAACCATCACATCAGCCCATCAAACCGGCCAGGCTTGTACCGGTCAACCGTCAGCCCGACCAGACTGATATCCGGCGTGCGGCCCGAGATCACATCGGCCATCATGCGGCCGGTGCCTGCTGCCATCGTCCAGCCCAGCGTGCCGTGGCCGGTCGCAAGGTAAAGGTTGGAAATGTGCGTGCCACCCAAAATCGGCGTGCCGTCGGGCGTCATTGGCCGCAGGCCGCACCAGAACTCGGCCCGGCTGATATCGCCCCCTTTGGGAAAGAGGTCGGTCACGACGTGATTCAGTGTTGACCGGCGCGCCTCGCGCAACTTGAGGCTGAAGCCCGCAAGCTCTGCCGTACCGCCCACGCGGATACGGTCGCCCAGGCGCGTGACGGCCACCTTGTGCGTCTCGTCCATGATGGTTGATTCCGGTGCGAATTTTGGATCGGTGATGGGCACGGTGATCGAGTAGCCCTTGACGGGATAAACCGGCAAATCAATGCCCAGCGGCTTGACGAGCTGCGGTGAATAACTGCCCAGTGCCACAAGGTAGGCATCAGCCGTCAATATATCCGCGCTGGTGCCCGCTTTGGTGCCCGTACTCACGCGCACGCCGGTGACTTTGCCGCCCGCAAACTCGATGCCTTCAATCGCCGTGCCAAATCGAAACATGACGCCGAGTTGCGCTGCCATGTTGGCCATGTTTTGCGTGAACTTGAAGCAGTCACCGGTCTCATCGCCCGGCAGGCGAAGCGCGCCGACGAACTTCTCTTTGACCAGCGCCAGCGCGGGCTCAACCTTGCAGTAGCCATCGCGGTCCAGCACTTCAAACGGCACGCCGTATTCCTTGAGGATGTCAATGTCTTTGCCAATGCCATCGAGCTGTTTCTGCGTGCGAAAGAGTTGCAGCGTGCCCTGCGCCCGTTCGTCGTATTGAATGCCGGTCTCTTGGCGCAGCGCGACCAGGCAATCGCGGCTGTACTCGGCCAGGCGCACCATGCGGCCCTTGTTGGTGCGGTAGCGCGCTGCAGTGCAGTTGCGCAGCACCATGGCACCCCAGCGCCACATGGCCAGGTCACGCATGGGCCAGATCACCAGAGGCCTGTGGTGCATCAGCATCCACTTGACGGCCTTGAGCGGAACGCCCGGCCCGGCCCAGGGTGCCGAGTAGCCGGGCGACACCTCCCCGGCATTGGCGAAGCTGGTCTCCAGCGCCGGGCCGTTCTGACGGTCAACGACAGTCACCTGGTGGCCCGCGCGCGCCAGGTAATACGCGCTGGTGGTGCCGATGACGCCGCTGCCAAGGATCAGTACGTGCATGATGGGGTTGGCATGATGGGCATTGCTGGTCACGACTTGATGGCCATGATTTGATGGTCCATTGTCACGCAGGCCAGTCGTAAAATCCGTGGCTTCTGCTTGATAACCACAAGCCTTACAGAAGCTATGGACGCTGACCATGATTCGACTCACCGAGCTCAAGCTGCGGCTTGACCATTCCCCTAAAGATTTGACGGCGCTGGTGCGCAAGACGCTGGCCCTGGCCGAGCCCGAGGTTGCCACGCTGCATATCTTCAAACGCAGCATTGACGCCCGCAAGGCCGAGCTGCTGCTGGTATACATCGTGGATGTGGACTTGCCGCCGGAGCGTGAGGTTGCGCTGCTGGCGAAGTTTGTCAGCCACTTGCACATCGGGCCGACCCCTGGCATCGCCTATTGCCTGCCAATGCAGGCACCCGCCCATGTGCCGCTGCGACCTGTGGTGGTCGGCTTCGGTCCCTGCGGCATCTTCGCGGCACTGCTGCTGGCGCAGATGGGCTTCAAACCCATCGTCCTGGAACGCGGGAAAAAAGTGCGTGAACGTACCCAGGACACCTGGGGTTTGTGGCGCAAAAACCAGCTCAACCCCGAGAGCAATGTGCAGTTTGGCGAAGGTGGTGCGGGCACGTTTTCAGATGGCAAGTTGTGGAGCCAGATCAAGGACCCGCGGTACCTTGGGCGCAAGGTGATGCAGGAGTTTGTCAAGGCCGGGGCACCCGAAGACATCCTGATCGAAGCACACCCGCACATCGGCACCTTCAAGCTGGTCAAGGTGGTGGAGAACATGCGCGAGCAGATCATCGCCCTGGGTGGCGAGATACGGTTTGAGCAGCGCGTGACGGATGTGCTGCTGGAAACAAACGCTGCCGACATCCACGGCCGCACGCGCCGGATTCGCGCGCTAACCGTGCTGGATGTTGCGACCCACACGCCATATGAACTACGTGCCGACCATGTCGTGATGGCCTTGGGCCACAGCTCACGCGACACCTTTGCCATGCTGCATCAACGCGGTGTTTTCATGGAGGCCAAACCCTTCTCTATTGGTTTTCGCATCGAGCACCCGCAGGGTCTGATCGACCGCGCGCGCTGGGGCCGCCACGCGGGCCATCCGCTTTTGGGCGCGGCAGAATACAAACTGGTCCACCATGTTGAAAAAGGGCTGGGCGCCGGGCGCGGCGTCTACAGTTTTTGCATGTGCCCTGGCGGGACCGTGGTGGCAGCCACATCGGAAGTGGGCCACGTAGTCACCAACGGCATGAGCCAGTATTCGCGCAATGAACGCAATGCCAATGCCGGCATCGTTGTGGGGATCGATCCGCGTGACTATCCGCCGATTGAGGGCGTTGCCCAACACCCGCTGGCAGGCATCGCGTTGCAGCGCCTGCTGGAGTCAAACGCCTACCTGCTTGGCGGTGGCACCTATGAAGCGCCTGGGCAACTGGTGGGAGACTTTCTGCAAGACCGCACTTCAAGCAGTTTGGGAGCGGTGACGCCCTCGTACAAACCCGGCGTGAAACTGGGCAGCTTGTCTGGCGCGTTGCCGGACTATGCGATTGCAGCAATTCGCGAGGCGCTCCCTGCCTTCGGCAAGAAGATCAAGGGATTTGACATGGCCGACGCGGTCTTGACCGGCGTCGAGACCCGTACTTCATCACCGCTCAACATCACGCGCGGTGAAGATTTTCAGAGTCTCAACGTCGCCGGCCTTTACCCGGCAGGTGAAGGCGCCAGTTATGCGGGCGGCATTTTGTCGGCGGGAGTCGATGGGATTCGGGTGGCGGAGGCCGTGGCTAGGGCGTTGGTGGCGTAGTCTGCTATTGCAGCCATAGCACAACATTTCGCAATTACAACCCGCATTCCGTTCAGCGGTACTTTCCAAGTTCCAACTTGGCAATCTGATTGCGGTGAACTTCATCCGGGCCGTCGGCCAAGCGAAGCAGTCGCGCAGTGGCGTAAGCAGAGGCCAGACCCAGGTCATTGTTGGTGCCGCCGCCGCCGTGCGCCTGCATGGCCCAGTCGATAACCTGGCAGGCCATGTTGGGCGCGGCCACCTTGATCATCGCGATTTCTGCCTTGGCCTCCTTGTTTCCCACCTTGTCCATGCGCCATGCCGCATTGAGCGTGAGCAGCCTTGATTGCTCGATCATGATGCGTGATTGCGCGATTCGCTCAAGTGTCACGCCCTGTTGCGCAATGGGTTTGCCGAAGGCGACGCGGCTCAGGCTGCGCTCGCACATGCGCTGCAGCGAGCGTTCGGCCAGCCCGACCAGGCGCATGCAATGGTGGATTCGCCCAGGGCCCAAACGCCCTTGCGCAATCTCGAAACCACGGCCTTCACCCAGCAGCATGTTCGGCGCGGGCACACGGACATTCTCAAATAGCACCTCGGAAGCACGGTCAGGCACGCCATAGAAGCCCAGCACAGCGATGGGGCGGATCACGCGCACGCCGGGTGTGTCCAGGGGCACCAGAATCATCGACTGCTGGCGGTGGCGGTCGGCATTTTCAGGGTCGGTCTTGCCCATGAAGATGGCAATCTTGCAGCGCGGGTCGGTAGCGTTGGTGGTGTACCACTTGTGCCCGTTGATGAGGTAGTCGCCACCGTCCCGCACGATCGACGAGGCAATGTTGGTGGCGTCGCTGGATGCCACGGCCGGCTCTGTCATGGCGAAACATGACCGGATTTCGCCCTCAAGCAGCGGGTGCAGCCATTTTTCCTTCTGCTCCGGCGTGCCGTAACGCGCCAGCACCTCCATGTTGCCAGTGTCGGGCGCAGAGCAGTTGAAGACTTCGGGCGCGAGATGAGAGCGCCCCATGATTTCGCACAACGGCGCGTAATCAAAGTTGCCAAGGCCCACGCCGTGAACGGTGTCAGGAATGAACAGGTTCCATAGACCTGCGCGACGGGCGACAGGTTTAAGCTCTTCGACGACTGGATACACCTTCCACGGGCCCAATTCCTCGGCCTCGCGGTAATAACGCTGCTCATTCGGGTAAATGTGCTCAACCATGAATGACGTGAGGCGCGCCTGCAGGTCGCGGACTTTTTCGCTGAATTCGTACATGGGACGTCCTGATAGGGTTGGATGGGTTGCAAAACGCGCTTATTCGCCCCGCCACGGCGCATTGTTGTTTGACTCAGCCATTGCGATGATCAGCCTTGTCCCGGCGAGCCAGCAGGCCATTCAGAAGGACCACGCGCGCGGTCCGCACGAGCGACGGACCATCAAGTGCATCGGAACGGCAGTACCACTCCATCAAGGTCCCATGCTGCAAGGCCATGATGACAGCCACCAGCTCGCGAGCATCCAGACCCGCATCGAATTCACCGTCGGCGAGGCCGTCGCGCACAATTTTTCGTACTTCGTCGACCAGGTTGTCATAAATGCGGCGCACCCGCACTTCAATTTCGTCACCTATCCCAGTGAATTCAAGCAGGATCAGGGTAAACAGCAGCAGGTATTTGGTTTTGCTGCCCGCCAGAGAGCCCTGGTTGTGCAGCGTAGCCACAAGCCTGTCACGGCTGTTGATACCCGCGCTCATCACCCGCTCCATGAGGCCGCCAATCACAAGTTTGTCGATGTTGTCCAGCAGGGCCATCAAGATCGCCGTTTTGTTCTCAAAGTGGAAGTACACCGCGCCCTTGGTCAGTCCAACTTTGCGTGCAATGTCATCGACAGTCGTTGCATTGAAGCCGCGCGACACCATTAACTCGAGCGCTGAATCCAGAATTTTTTCGATGCTTGCACCGCCTTGTTCCCGTTTGCGTACAGTTCTGGGCGCAGGCAATTTAGGTTTGTCCATGGTGTGTGGTTCAGGTTCGCAAAAAGCAAATTTTTACCGATTTTTCTAAGCATCCATCAGGCTGGGCGCAAGCCTGACCCGCAGCCCATCAAGACCCTCGGTCAAACGGATTTGGCAGCCCAAGCGGGATTCCTTAAGCACCTCATGCGCGAAATCCAGCGTGTCTTGCTCTTCCAGGCTGGGCGGCTCCAACCTAATGGCGAATTCAGGGTCAATGTAAACGTGACATGTTGCGCAAATCATTGAGCCACCACAGGTCCCTGCCATATCAATGTTGTTGGCTTTGGCGGCTTGCAAAAGACTGGTGCCAATCGGCGAATCAACAGCGGTGACTTGCCCCGCAACCGTTAAAAAATAAACTTTTGGCATGAAAATTCAAAACTAAACATACCAATTAGTATCTTTTAATTTGTGGCGTGCGTCAATGATTGGGGCACTCGATGGTGCCTTCATTGGCTAAAAATGTCGAGAAAATCAGCGTTTTCCCTAGTATTGACAAGGATTTTTGTTTGTATAACATACCAACTAGTACGTATTTTAAGGATGTTATGCGAACAGACCTCAAGAATCAAGTGTTGTTGAAGGTGTCGTTGAAGGCGCACCAAATCAAGCTTGAAGAGCTCGAACAAGCTTTGGGCGCAACGCCAACGGCAGGGCTCACGGCCTCGATCGGGCTTTTCTTCGGGCCAACCGTGGTGGGATATCGCCGGTTCGTGGAGAAGGTCAATCTTGATCTCGATCGGGCGCTGTTAGGAGGCCACGAGGCCACCTGGATCCGACCTTTTGTGGCAGATGAGCCAGTTGAGGCCTGCATGACCATGGTAGATCACAGCATAAAAGGCGCCATGGAATTCGGCGTGTTTGAAACCACTTTTTCCACGCCCGATGGCGAGCTGATCCAGACGCAGCGCACCACCTTTATCGAGCGCCCACCCAAAGCCTGAGGCCCCATGAAAAGCATCAACCAAACCATTGCACCCATCTCGCTGGAACAGATCGTCCGGTTTTCCGGCGCGGTCCAGGATTTCAATCCAATCCACTACGACGACGCTTTCGCCCGGAAAGCTGGGCTGCCTGGCGTGATTGCACAAGGGCCATTGACATTTCTTGTCGCGCTGGATGCGCTGTTTGCCCATGGCGACGGTGCAGCAATCAACGGTTTTCGGGCGCGGCTCAAGGCGCCTGTCACGCCCGATGCACCACTGGCCATCCTTTGCGAAGAAGGAGGCCGAGTCAGCCTGACAGCTTCGGGCGTCGAGGCACTGGCGGGCGAAGTGCTGACTGCTGCAGGAAGCAAACCATGAATCTCACCGATCTGCTTGCGCACGCCACCGGCGAGTTTGTACGGGTTGCCCAGCCTTCTGCGCATGTGTACCTTCTGGCATTGAACCGCCCTGAGTCCATGAACTCATGGCACGGACCCATGCGCACCGAAATGGGGCATGCGATCCGTGACCTGGCGAACAGTGATGCGCGAGTAGCTGTCATCTGCGGCAATGAGAAGGCATTTTCCGCAGGCGAAGACGTGCGCGGCATGGGTGATCTCTCAAGCATCTCCACCAAGCGTTTTCGCGGCATTGCCCGCGAATTTCACGACTTGTTCGACATGATCGAGGCGATGGAAATCCCGGTGATTGCGGCCATTGAAGGGATTGCCGCTGGCGGTGGCATGGAACTCGCACTGAGTTGCGATTTCCGTGTGGCTGGCCGCCGTGCCCGTTTTGCGCTGCCAGAGACCAATGTGGGGCTGATTCCAGGCTCCGGCGGATGCTCCCGTCTGGTTCGTCTGGTGGGGCTGGCGCGCGCCAAAGAAATTTTGATGCTCGAAGGCGTGATGGGTGCTGACCGGGCCAATGAACTTGGCCTCGTCACCCGTCTCGTCGATGCGGGTTGCGCCGTGGATGAGGCCTTGAAGATGGCCTCAACCCTTGCTGCCAAGGCGCCGCTGGCCTTGGGCATGGCAAAGCTGATCCTGAATACCTGTTCCGAGGTCGATTTGGAGACCGGTCGCCGCCTGGAGCGCCTGGGACAGAGTGTGCTGAAGAAAACCCGTGACCACGCTGAAGGTGTGGCTGCTTTCATTGCCAAACGTCCGGCCCAATGGACTGAAACCTGAATTCCAAACTACAAGGAACCATCATGAACGCTGTTGCTGAACCTGTCGCCAATCGTATCTACCAGGAAAACGACCCTGACATGCCCGACGAGCTGCGCACGCTGCTGGTGCGTGTGCTGACCAAACACATTGAAAATTCCACCAACCCGCATTTCACGAATCTGCTGAACTACCTGTGGGGACGCTGCTTGACTTTGTGCCCGGATGAGGAAATCAAGGACCAGCTCGCCTTGTTGATGATGCAGGAGGTCGGACACGGCGTGATTACCTGGCGCATCCTGAAAGGCTTGGGCGTCGACAAAGTTGATGTGCCAGTGGACAAATACCAATACGCATTCAACATCCCGCTCGACACCTGGTGCGATGTTTGTTACTTCCACGCGTTGACGGATCGCGTGGGCACCTACGTTGGCGAAAACTGGGGAGATGTGCCGTATGAACCCATGCGTAAGGTTGCGCCACAGTTGCACACTGAGGAGCTTTTTCATTGCAACCTCGGCTACAAGAATCTGGCACGCCACTGCAAAACCGAGCAAGGCCTGAAAGAGGCCCAGGCCCTGTTGCCCAAATGGTGGCCTGCAGCACTGGACATGTTCGGGCAGTCCCGCTCCACTTCCAGCAGCAGCTATGTCAAATGGGGCATCCAGAAACAGGGCAACGCAGAAATGCGTGCACATTACATCAAGGACACGCGGCCTCTGCTTGAAAAGATCGGCCTGGTCGTGCCAGACGACAGCGCCAATCGGCGCTTTACCTGAAGGCTCACACCGGTCGCTGGCCCAGCCAGCAACCAAATACAGGAGACAAGATGCGCGAGTCCAGAGAATTGCCCTTCACCACGCTCGAAGAAGCAAGGCGCTACCGCCAGTCCGGAGCGTGGGCGGACGAAACCATCTACGAGCGGTTTGAGCGCATAGCGATGAAGCATCCCGGCAAGGTGGCTGTCATCGAAGCGACCGGAAAGCGCACTTACGGTGACTTGCTGGATGAAGTTCGCGCCCTGTCGCGTGGATTTCGCGCGGCAGGTGTTTCGGCAGGCCAGGTCGTATCGGTGCAATTGCCGAACTGCGCCACCCAAGCCATCACCCACCTTGCCCTCAATCGCATCGGCGCATTGGCGATGCCGGTGCACGACTCCTGGCATGAGGCTGAATTGCCTCATCTGCTCACTACCAGCCAGGCTGTGATGGCGATCATTCCCGGCACCTACCGGGATCTTGACTACGCAGCGCTGTACGCCAGCCTGCGTCCCCAGCTGCCGGACCTGCGCACGGTTTACGCGCTGAATGGCGCAGGGCCCAATGCACTGGACTACGCCTCGCTTTTGGGCACCACCCATGGTGAAGCCGAAATCGCTGCGACCCGCATTGACCCGGATTTGCCCGGCGCGCTGATGTTGTCGTCAGGCACAACGTCCTTGCCGAAGATCAGCATGTTCTCCAGCAACAACTTGCATGCCCTGCTTGCGCCATTCTGGCGACGCATTCAGTTGTCGGAGTCTGACATTGGCGCCGCCCTCGCACCGGCCGGCACAGGCGCGATCGGCTACGTCTATCCACTGCTGTCTCCGCTGCTCAATGGCGCGACCACCGCGATCCTGGAACGCTGGAGCGAACCCCAGGCCGGCGTTGACCTTATCCGTGAGCACCGGTGCACCTATGCAACTGCGGTTCCCGCGCAGCTCGTGCAGATGTTGCCACTCATCCTGGCGGCTCCACAGTCAGACTTTGCAGCCTTCAGGTGCTTTACCAATGCGGGCGCACCGCTGGCGCCCGAAGTCGGACGGCAGATCGAAGAACATATGGACTGCCGGATATTTGTGATCTATGGCGCCACTGACGGTGGCGTCGCTGCTTCCAGTGACATTGGCGATCCCCTGGAAAAACGGCTGGGCAGCGTCGGGCGGGCACAGGAAGAATGCGAAATCCGGCTGATTGACGAATCTGGCCGACCGGTCGAGACTGGCCAGACTGGCGAAATCCAGTGGCGGTCTGCCGACAAATCCTACGGTTATTTGAATGACCCTGAGGCCACAGCAATGACGTTTAACCGCGAGCGCTTCTACCGTACTGGCGATCTGGGCGCCATGGACGCCGAGGGTTATTTGCGCATCGTCGGGCGGGTCAAGGACATGATCATCCGTGGCGGGCGCAATATCAGCCCGCGCCTGATCGAGGAAATGGTCATGCGCCATCCCGGCGTCGCCGAGGTTGCCGTAGCGGCTTTTCCTGACAAGGTGCTGGGCGAACGGGCCTGCGCTTTTGTGGTGTTGCGGCCCGGCACGCAGATGCTGCTTGCGACTTTGCTGGAATTCCTCAGGGGCGAGCACATGTCTGTATGGCAAATGCCGGAACGTCTCGAGATCATGGCTGAACTGCCCAAATCAGCAGGCGGCAAGATCATGAAAAACAAGTTGCGCGAGTTCGTGGCCGCCAAAATTTCAGATGAAGATTTTCAAACAAGCCCGATCGGGCATTAAGGAGACAGGCATGATTTCAAGAGTCATTGGTTCCGCCGCCCTGGCAAGCCTGATGCTGGCGTTGCCCGCAGCGGCGGCCGACAAGGTCAAGATCGGGTTTGTATCGACGCTTTCCGGGCCCCAGGCGCTGCTCGGAAAACACCAGCTTGACGGCTTCAAGCTGGGCATCAAGGAGCTCAATGGAAAAGTCGGCGGGCTGCCTGCGGAAATCACCGAGAACGACGACCAGTTCAAGCCCGACGTGGCACGGCAACTGGCTGAAAAACTGGTTAAAAAAGACCAGGCTGACATAGTCACCGGGCTTTTGTTTTCCAACGTGCTGCTGGCCATGTTCAATCCGGTCGTTGATTCAAAAACCATACTCATCAGTTCAAATGCAGGGGCTTCTCAGGCCGCCGGCAAAGGCTGTTCCCCTTACTTCTTCACTTCGGCCTGGCAGACAGACCAGGCACCTGGCGCCGTAGGCCAGTATGTGAAAAGCACGGGTGCGAAGCGCGCTTTCATCATTGCTTCGAATTACCAGGCCGGTCAGGATGCGGCCAATGGCTTCAAGCGGCAGTTTGGCGGCCAGATCGTGCAGGAAATCTATCCACCTCTGGCGCAGCCTGATTTTTCAGCTGAAATCTCCCAGATCGCCGCATTGAAGCCAGATGCCGTGTTTGTTTTCATTGCCGGCTCTCCGGCAATCAATTTCGTCAAGCAGTATGCAGCGTCTGGTCTGCGCAAGGACATTCCCCTGTTCTCTGCCTTCACAGTCTATGGGCCTTACCTTGAAACCATTGGCGAAGCGGCGATTGGCTCGCGCTCGGCGGCGTTCTGGACGCCGGATCTGGACATCCCCGCAAACAGGAAATTTGTCGAAGCCTTCCGCAAGGAGTATGGCTACGTGCCTTCGAATATCTCTGCGCAGGCCTATGAATCGGTCAAACTCATTGACGCCGCAGTGACGCAGGTCAAGGGGAAGGTGGAGGACCGCGAAGCCCTGGTCAAGGCACTTGAGACCGTGCGTTACGATTCAATCCGCGGGCCGTTCAAATTCGGCAAAAACCATTTCCCGATCCAGAATTTCTACGCAACTGAAGTGGCCAAATTGCCTGATGGCAAGCTCATCGAATCCAACCGGGGCGTGATGGTCAAAGACGATGTGGACCCTTATGCCGCTGAATGCCCGATGAAGTGACCGTGCTGCGCCACGCTTCGCGCCAGGTTCCTTCGGCTGCGTACAACTGCCGCTGCTTGAAGCGGGAATCTGCCGCATGATCACACCCGGGCTGGTATTCATACAGCTGCTCAACGGCCTGCAATTCGGCGTTACCCTGTTTCTTTTCACTGCCGGGTTGACACTGGTGCTCGGAATCATGAACTTCATGAACCTCGCGCACGCCTCGCTCTACATGCTCGGGGCCTATTTCGCGGTGGCGCTGGGCAACTGGAGCGGCTCTTACATGCTGGGCGTTATTCTGGCCCTTCCTGCCACCTTCGTCACTGCACTGGCGATCGAGTGGCTGGTGTTTCGCAACTTGTATGGGCGCCACCACCTGGACCAGGTTTTGGTCACATTTGGCCTCATCATGTTCCTTAACGAAGCGGTACGCATGATTTGGGGAACCGCAGGTCTGTATGCCACTGTTCCACTGGCACTGGCTGGCAATGTTGTGCTGCCCGGCGGCACCATGTACCCTGTCTACCGGCTTCTCATCATCGGGGTAGGCTGCCTGGTGGCGCTTGGCCTTTTTCTGGTCATGAAATACACCCGCTTCGGCATGGTGATCCGGGCGGGCGCTGACAAGCCGGAAATGGTCGAAGCGGTGGGCATCGACATCAACTGGCTGTTCCGCGGCGTGGTGGCCTGTGGTGCAGCGCTTGCCGCGCTGGCAGGTGCCTTGGCTGGCCCCCTGTTCTCGGTGGAGTCTGGCATGGGGGATTCAATCCTCATCCTGGCGCTGGTCACCATCGTCATTGGTGGCATAGGCTCCATTCGCGGATCTTTCATCGCGGCGCTGATCGTCGGCGTTGTGGATGCGCTGGGCCGGGTGTTTCTGCCGCAGCTGTTCGCGGCCTATCTGGCCCGTCCCGTGGCAGATGCCATCGGCCCTGCGACCAGTTCCATGCTGATCTACCTGCTGATGATCGGCGTCTTGCTGGTGCGGCCTGAAGGTCTGTTTCCCGTCAGGGGCCGATGATGGGGCGCGCCCGTCCCGCCTGGCTTTCAATCAGCATCTTCCTGCTGCTGGCCCTGGTGCCGCTATTGGCGCAAGCCTTCAATCAGGCCTACTACATCACCTTCCTCTCAAGAGTCCTTGTGTTCGGCCTGGCCGCGATGAGCCTGAATCTCCTGGTCGGATTTGGCGGCATGACCAGCCTGGGGCACGCGGCTTTCATGGGTGTCGGCGCGTATTGCGTCGGCTTGCTGATGCAACATGGCGTGGGCAATGGCTTTGTGCATTTCGCAGCTGTGATGCTGCTCGGCGCGTTGACCGCCCTGCTGATAGGGGCCATTTGCCTGCGCACCGGCGGCCTGGCCTTCATCATGCTGACGCTCGCTTTTGCACAGTTGCTGTTCTTCATTGGCACCGGCCTAAAGCAATACGGCGGAGACGACGGGTTTTCCTTCCGGGGTCGCAGTGATTTTGGCCCGCTGGGCTCCCTGTCCAGCGAAGTGTCACTTTATTACTTTATTTTGGCCTGGCTCGGGTTTGCCGCACTTGTACTTACCCGGCTGGTTGAGTCCCGATTCGGCATGGCCCTGCGCGGCATCAAGGGCAACGAAGCACGCATGACCTCCATCGGCCTGCATCCTTACCGGTACAAGCTGGTGGCCTTCGTGATCTCGGGCACCCTGTGCGCCGTGGCCGGGGCACTGCTCGCCAATCTGGCGCAGTTTGTGAGTCCGTCATACACCCACTGGTCGCGTTCAGCCGAGTTGTTGTTGATGGTGCTGCTCGGTGGCATGGCCAGCGTTTTGGGGCCGCTGGCAGGCGCTGCCGCATTCCTTATGCTGGAGGAAGTCCTGGGGCATTTCACCAGCCATTGGCAGGCACCCATGGGCATAGTCCTGATGCTGACCGTGATGTACGCGCGCAATGGGCTGTCCGACATTGGTAGTTTGGCGGCGGGCCTTTTGCTGCGTTTCAGACGCCCATCACAACCCGCCCCCGCAAATTCCCTGCCACCCACTGTGGAGGCCCCGTGATGCCGTCGGCATCCTTGTTGAGGGTGCATGGACTGGTCAAACGGTATGGCGGTCTAACTGTCACCAACGAGGTGGATCTGGAAGTACAGCCCGGCGAAATACATGCCCTGATTGGCCCCAACGGAGCAGGCAAGACGACAATGCTGGCGCAGCTCACTGGCGAGGTCCGTCCGGACGCCGGCCGTATTGAGTTCGAAGGCCGGGATATCACTGCCCTTGCGCCACATCATCGGGCGAGATTGGGCATGGGCCGCTCGTTTCAGATCACGTCAATTTTTCATGACTTGACAGTGCTGGACAACGTGCGTCTGGCCGTGCAGGTGCACGCAGGCCATTCGTTCCGCTTCTGGCAAAAGGCGGCTGGCCAGCCAAGCCTTGATCAGCCATCATTGCAGCTGCTGGAACAGGTGGGCCTTCTTGCTGAAGCAGACAGGCCTGCTGCCCATTTGAGTCACGGCCAGCACCGTCAACTCGAAATTGCCATTGCACTGGCGGGCAAGCCCCGTCTGCTGTTGCTGGATGAACCCATGGCCGGGATGGGCGTTGAAGACAGTCAGCGCCTGACCCAGATGTTGCTGGGCTTGAAGGGCGCGGTCACCATGCTGTTGGTCGAGCACGATATGAGCGCTGTTTTCGCATTGGCGGACCGAATCAGCGTTCTGGTCTATGGTCAGTGCGTTGCCACCGGTACACCGGCAGACATCCGCAGCAATGCCGAAGTGCGGGAAGCCTATCTGGGCAAGGGAAAGTTGGCATGAGCACGCATCTGCTGGAAGTTGAAGGCCTGCGGGCGTCCTATGGCCGCAGCGAAGTGCTGTTCGGCATCGACTTGCACGTGGCCGCAGGCGAGGTGGTCGCGCTGATGGGGCGAAATGGCATGGGCAAAACGACTACGTTGCGATCCATCATGGGTTTGACCACGCCGTCGCACGGCCAGGTCCGCATTCGGGGCGCAGATTTTCGCGGCTGCGGCGCCTTTCAGGTGGCGCGTGCGGGCGTCGCCATCGTGCCTGAAGGGCGACAGGTGTTTCGCCTGCTGACGGTGCATGAACACCTGTTGATGGCACAGTCCTCCCGCCGCACGCAGCCCTGGACGGTCAGCGCGGTCTATCAGCTTTTTCCCCGGCTCCAGGAACGCCGCACACACATGGGCGGCCAGCTGTCAGGCGGCGAGCAACAGATGCTGGCCATTGGCCGGGCCTTGATGACCAATCCCGGCCTGATCCTGTTTGACGAGGCCACCGAGGGGCTCGCGCCACTGGTGCGCCAGGAAATCTGGAACGCCATGCGCACCATGAAGAATCAGGGCTGCGCCATTCTTGTGGTGGACAAAAATGTGGAAGACGTGGCATTGCTTGCCTCGCGCATGTATGTGCTGGAAAAAGGAAGACTGGCCTGGTCAGGTTCGCCCAATCTGCTGGGGTCGGACGCCGAACTTCAGCGACGCTTGCTCGGGGTCTGAATTGCTCTTAATAATATAGCATTATGCGCATATGCTACGAGGGTCAACGGCATTTTCATTCCCAAAACATTCAGTTTCACTGCCGCACGCCAAAGCGCGAATCCACCTGCCTGCGGAACTCGCTTGGCGTCATGCCCTTCACGTTGAGGAAGCGGCGGTTGAAATTGGCCACGTTGTTGAAGCCAACTTCGTAGCAGATGTCCGTGATCAGGCGTTCAGACTCCATCAACAGTTGGCAGGCGCGGTTGACGCGCACCTGGTTCACAAAGTCGGTGAACGTGTTGCCGGTGGCGCGCCTGAAAAATCGGGAAAAACTGCTTTCTGTCATGCCAAGTTCCGTGGCCAGATCGGCAACCGACAGGGCCTGGGTCAGGTTGTCGGTGATGCGGCTGACGATGTCGTCAATCTGGTTCAGCTGCGCGTCGTTGTCGACACTTTGAAGCTGGGCCTGCGACAGCAGGCGGAAGTCGGGCCAGGCTGCCAGTTCACCCAGGAACTCACAGAATGTAGCCAGGCGCGCCAGGCCATGGCTGGCCTTGATCTTGTGCCAATGCCGGGTCGCCTGGTCAGACAGGCCAAAAAATTCGATGCCGTTGCGGGCCCGCGCCAGCAACGGCAGAACCTCCTCCAGCTCGCGGATGTGTGTGGCGGCCTGGGCAATGGGCTCGTGGGCAAACTGGATCACCAGATCGCGCCGCGCATACCCGCCCTCGGGCAAGTCCAGAGAAATCCAGTTGTGCGGCAAACGTGGCCCTGTGAGCACCAGATGGCCGGGCTGGAAGGTGCCGATGTAATCGCCCACAAAGGTTTTTCCGCTGGAGGCCACGATCAAATGCAGTTCGTATTCATCGTGGTAATGCCAGCGTGCCAATGGCGTCGGGAAGCCGTGCGCCAGACAGCGGATCAGGCCCGTTTCCATCGGCGATTCATAACCCAGCGCGGGGCTGCGTGAATAGTCGGCCTCCAGCTCTGGCTGAAGCTGGCGCGGCAGAACGCGGTGGCGTGCGGGCATGGCCCAACCTTAACTCATGACTGCGCCGCCGTCCACATTGAGGGTCTGGGCCGTGATGTAAGAGGCGTCGTCGCTGGCCAGGAACACCGCCGCGCCGGCGATGTCCGTTGGGTCACCCATGTAGCCCAGGGGCACGGCCAGGCCGACCTGTTTTTTCTTCTCCCCAATGGGCAAATTTTCATACTTGGCAAATAACGCATCCACGCCGGCCCACATCGGCGTGTCGATCACGCCGGGGGAGATCGAATTGACGCGGATTTTGTGTGGTGCCATGGCCAGTGCAGCGCTTTGGGTGTAACTGATGACCGCCGCCTTGCTGGCACAGTAGTGCGACACAAGCGCCTCGCCGCGCCGGCCCGCCTGGGACGACATGTTGATGACCGAAGCGCCTTGGGTGCCTTTGGCAGCCATGCGGGCCAGGGTTTTCTGCATCACAAAAAACATGCCTTTGACGTTGACCGCAAAGACTCTGTCGTAACTGGCTTCGGTGCTTTCCAGAAACGGAGCCATGTCAAAAATTGCGGCGTTGTTGTAGAGCACGTGGATGTCGCCAAAGCGCTGTTCAGCCGCATCCAGCATGGCATCGACCTGGGCCATGTCGGTCACGTCGGCCTGCACATAATGCACCCGGCCGTTATCGGCGGCGGCACGCAGTTCAGCGGGCGCCGTCCTGGCGATGTCAACCACCGTGCACACCGCCCCTTGTGCCAGGTAAGCCTGCGCAACCGCCAGGCCAATGCCCCCGCCAGCACCCGTCAAAACGGCATGTTTGCCTTGTAATCGTCCTGTCATTTGTCCTGCCATAGGTCCAGTCATCTTGTGGCTCTTTCTGTTTCAAATTGTTTGACCCGGGCAAACGCGGCGCGAATGGTGGTGACCAAGCGTGGGTCGCCCGCCAGGTCGCCCCACAGCGGCCCGTCTGCGCAAAAAGCGGCCACCGGGTCGTCGGCCTCGCACATGGCGTGGGCAACTGCCGGATCCATCGCCTGATCGGTGTAGGCGTAGGGAATTTTTGCCATGTGCCAGCGCTGCAGGTAGGCCAAAAACAGGGCGGGCAAGACGGCCACGCTGCCGGCGCTTTGGCCGCGCTTGAAACGCTCGCGAACTGTCGGTGCAATCATGCCGGGAATTTTGGAAAACGCATCCATCGCCACGCGCTGGTTGGTGTCTTTCAGGGCCGGGTTGCTGAAGCGGTCCAGCACCACGTCGCGGTATTTTTCAAGGTCGATGGGGCTCGGAAGCAGCAGGGGGATCGCGTCGTCGGTGACGTAGTCAAACGCGAATTGGCGGATCGCCGGGTCGCGCGCGCCTTCGTCGATGTAGAAATAGCCTGCCAGCGTGCCCGCCCAGGCAATGCAGCTATGGGTGGCGTTGAGCAGGCGGATTTTGGCTTCTTCGTAGGCTGCCACGGATGTGACCATTTCGACACCGACCTTCTCCCAGGCCGGACGGCCATTGGCGAAATTGTCTTCAATCACCCACTGAATGAAACTCTCACCCATGACGCAAGCGGGGTCGTCGCGCCCGGTGGCCGCCTTGACACGCTCGGCCACATCGGGCGTGGGGCGCGGCGTGATGCGGTCCACCATGGCGTTCGGGCTGGTGGTGTTGGCCTTCACCCAGGCCAACAAGTCCTTGTCGCCGGCCAGTTCCATGAATTGCAACAAACCGCTGCGGGAGCGGTCGCCATTGTGGCGCAGGTTGTCGCAACACAGCAGGGTGACCGCGCCTGCGTGGATGGCCAAGCGCTGGCGCAGGATGGCGGTGAGCGCGCCATAAATCGTGCTGCCCGGCTGGCCTGATTTGGCGCTCGCGAGGTCGGCCCTGACGTCCTCAAAATTCAAATCCAGCCGGTCTTGCGGATCAAGGTAATAACCTGCTTCGGTGACGGTGAACGAGATGATGCGGGTGTCGCTTTGCGCCCCCAGCCGGATCAAACCCGACAGGGCGGCGTCATGCGCCACAACCGTCTTGACCGACTCGATCCAGGTGTAGCTGCGTTGCTGCGCCGGTGTGACGGTCTCAAGCGTGTAAGCCCCGCCCTGGGCTTGCAAGGCGGCGATGGTCTCGGGCATGTCGGGGCGGATATTGCCGCCTGCCAGCGCCCAAGCCGTGTCCCCGGCCTGCATCATTTCATGCAAATAAACTGCCTGATGGGCGCGGTGGAATGAGCCCAGGCCCAG
Organism: Rhodoferax sp.; assembly: GCA_031392945.1. Lineage (GTDB taxonomy): Bacteria > Pseudomonadota > Gammaproteobacteria > Burkholderiales > Burkholderiaceae_C > JANYCG01. The sequence goes on from JANMVT010000012.1 coordinate 17,594, forward strand.
GTGCAGGATGGTGAGCGGCGTATTGGAAGTCGGCATGGAAAGTGTGGGCGGGGGGGGTGGATTCAGGCGGCCAGGGCGCCAGTCAGCGCAACGCGGCCCTTGGCATCAAACAAATGGGCGGTGGGGGCGTCAATGGCAACACCCACGGCGTCGCCTGCGCGCACCTTGGTGCGGGTGTTCTGGCGCGCCACCAATTGCGCGCCCTGCTCACTGGTGATGTAGATTAAGGTCTCGGCGCCCAGGGCTTCAACCAAATCTACTTTGCCCTGCAACTGCCCGCTGCCGGTGGCTTGCAGCATCACGCTTTCGGGACGCAGGCCGACATAACCGTCGACCGGCATGGGGATGCTGAAGGCGCCGGCCAATTGAGGCACCAGCCTGGCCGCCACCAAATTCATCTGCGGCGTGCCGATGAACTGGGCGACGAACTGGTTGGCCGGGCGGTCGTACAGTTCCAACGGCGTGCCGACCTGTTCGATCATGCCGTCGCGCAGCACCACCACGCGGTCTGCCAGGGTCATGGCTTCAACCTGGTCGTGCGTGACATACACCGTGGTCGCGCCCAGGTCGCGGTGCAGCTTCGCGATCTCGACCCGGGTCTGGCCGCGCAATGCGGCATCCAGATTGGACAGCGGTTCGTCAAACAAAAACACCTTGGGCGCGCGCACGATGGCGCGGCCAATCGCCACCCGCTGGCGCTGCCCGCCGGACAAATCTTTGGGGCGGCGTTGCAGATAGGGTTCGAGGTTCAGAATTTTGGCGGCGCGCTGCACCTTTTCGTCAATCAATTTGGGGTCGGCTTTGGCCAGGGTCAGGGCGAAACTCATGTTCTCGTACACGCTCATGTGCGGGTACAGCGCGTAACTCTGGAATACCATGGCCAGATCGCGCTTGCTGGACGCCAGGGAAGTGATGTCGCGCCCGTCAAGTTGCAGGGAACCGCCGTCCATCGTCTCCAGGCCGGCAATCAGGCGCAACAGGGTTGACTTGCCGCAGCCGGACGGGCCGACGAACACGACAAATTCGCCCTTTTGGATCTCCAGATCCAGGCCCTTGATGACCTTGACCGGGCCAAAATGTTTTTCGACATTTTTGAGGTGCAGGAATGCCATGTGATGTCTCCAGTGGGGTCGGGGCGCAGGCTTGCTTCACCGTGCCGGTTTACTTGACTGCGCCGAACGTGAGGCCTTGAATCAGCTGCTTCTGGCTGAACCAGCCAAACACGATGATGGGCGCGATGGCCAAAAATGAAGCGGCCGACAGCTTGGCCCAGAACAGGCCTTCAGGGCTTGAATACGAGGCGATCAGCGCCGCCAGCGTGCCGGCCTTGGCCGCGCTCAGATTGAGCGACCAGAAGGCCTCGTTCCAGCTCAGCACCAGGCACAGCAGGCCGCAGGATGCCAGGCCGCCGACGGCCAGCGGCAGCAGCACCCGGCGAAACTCCTGCCAAAGCGTGGCGCCGTCCATGCGTGAGGCTTCCAGAATTTCGTGCGGGATTTCCTTGAAGTTGGAATACAGCATCCACACCATGATGGGCAAGTTGGACAGCGTGAACACGATGATCAGGCCAAGCTGCGTATCCAGCAATTCGCTTTTTTGCGCCAGCACGTAAATGGGGACAAGTGCGCCGACGGCGGGCATCATCTTGGTCGAGAGCATCCACAGCAGGATGTCGCGGGTGCGCTTGGTCCTGAAAAAGGCCATTGAATAAGCCGCCGGAACCGCAATCGCCAAGCCCAACAGGGTCGAGATCACGCTGGTGACGATGGAGTTTTTGGCGTACAGCAGGTAATCGCTGCGCTCCTGCACTTCGGTGAAATTTTCCAGCGTGGGCGTCCAGATGAAAAGCGGCGGCACTTCAATGGCCTGCAATTCGGTCTTGAAGGCGGTCAGCATGAGCCAGCCCAGCGGGAAAAACAGGGTCAACGCCACACACCAGGCGACCACCGTTCGGAACAGCAAAGTGGGGGTCATGGGATTGCCGACGCGCAGGGCCGCCCCAAGCTAGGCAGTTCCCCCTCGGGGGGCAGCGCAGTACACGAAGTGACAAGCGTGGGGATCATATTTCTAGTCCAGGTTTTTGCCGACCAGGCGAACCAGGAACAAGGACGCGATGTTGGCCAGAATCACCGCAAACAAGGCGCCGGCCGAGGCCACGCCTGCATCAAAATTCAGCAGCGCCTGCTTGAAGATCAAAAACGCCAGGTTGGTGCTGGCATCGCCCGGCCCGCCGCTGGTCGTCGTGAAAATTTCGGCAAAAACGCTCAAGAGGAAAATCATCTCGATCATCACCACCACGGCGATCGAACGGCCCAGGTGCGGGATCACCAAGTAGCGCAACTGCTGCAAATAGGTGGCGCCGTCCATGCGGGCGGCCTCCAGCTGCTCACGGCTCATGGATTGCAGGGACGTGATGAACAGCAGGGTTGCAAACGGCAGCCATTGCCAGGACACGATGACGATCACGCTGAACATAGGCAAGTCGGTAAGCCAGTCGATGGGCTCGGCCCCGAACAGCGCCCAAACCTGGGACAGCACCCCGTAAATCGGGTTCATCATCATGTGTTTCCACATCAGGGCGTTGACCGTGGGCATGACGAAGAAGGGCGACACCAGCAGCAGGCGCACAATGGCACGGCCCGGAAACGGATCGTCAATCAAGAGCGCGATGGCGATGCCCATGACCGTGGTGATGACGATCACCGATCCCAGCAGCAGCAGGGTGTTGGCCACCGAGCTGGCAAAAGACGGGTCGGTGACGAAATAGATGAAATTGTCCAGCCCGGCAAAACCGCTCACTTCAGGCTGCATCAGGTTGTACCGGATGACGGAGAAATACAGCGTCATCGCCAGCGGGACGATCATCCACAGCAGCAGCGTGCTAATGGCTGGCGCCATCAGCAGGCGCGCAAGCAAACGGTTCATGGGACAGACTCCAGGAAAGACTCGCTGGGCGAAGCGCCGGGACGGCAAAACCAGCCCCGGCCTGCTTGGGCAAATTTATCGCGAAAGGACGGCATTCAAACTCCGCAAGGCAATGTGCCCTTGCACCCTTGCGCCCTTTCGCGAAGCTCAGGTCACTTGTAGTAACCGCCCTTTTTCATTTCACGTTCTGCGGCCACCTGGCCGGCCTTCAAGGCCTTGTCAACCGTCGTTTTGCCCGACAGCGCCGCACTCATCTGCTGGCCAACGGCCAGGCCAATCGCCTGAAACTCAGGGATCGCGGCAAACTGCACGCCCACATACGGCGACTTGGGCAGGGTGCTGTCGTTCGGGTTGGCCGAGTCAATTGCAGCTTTTTCAGCTGGTGCAAAACGCGCGGCTTTCACAAACTCGGGGTTGGCGTAGGTGCTCTTGCGGGTGCCCGTTGGCACGGTCGCCCAGCCATTGGTTTTGCCGATCAGGTTGATGTAGTCCTTGCTGGTGGACCAGTTGATGAACTTCTGTGCAGCGTCAGCCTTCTTGGTGCCAGCGGGAATCGCCAGCGCCCAGGCCCACAGCCAGTTGGCGCCCTTGGGAGTCACTTGGGTGGGGGCTTGTGCAAAAGCCATCTTGTCAGCGACCTTGGACTGCTTCGGATCCGAGACAAAACTCGCGGCAATGGTGGCATCAATCCACATGGCGCATTTGCCGGCATTGGTCAGTGCCAAAATTTCGTTGAAGCTGTTGTTGGCCGACCCAGGAGGGCCATAGGTTTTGAGCAGATCGACATAGAAGTTGATCGCGTCTTTCCAGGGTTGGGATTCCAGTTGCGGTTTCCACTTCATGTCAAACCACTGGCCACCATAGGTGTTGACGAGGGTGGTGATGAAGGCCATGTTGTCGCCCCAGCCCGGCTTGCCGCGCAGGCAAATGCCATACACGCCCGCTTTGGGGTCATGCACCTTGGCGGCGAAATCCTTGATCTCGGCCCAGGTGGGTTTGTCGGCAATCTTCACGCCGGCTTTGTCAGCCAGATCCTTGCGGTACATCAGCATCGAGCTTTCGCCGTAGAAGGGCGCGGCGTACATTTTGCCGTTGACTGACAGGCCGTTTTTCATGGCAGGCAGAATGTCATCAGCATCGTAGTTGGCGTCAGGCTTCAACTCCATCAGCCAGCCTTTTTTGCCCCAGATCGGCGTCTCGTACATGCCGATGGTCATGATGTCAAACTGGCCGCCCTTGGTGGCGATGTCGGTGGTGACGCGCTGGCGCAAAACGCCTTCTTCGAGCGTGACCCACTTGACCTTGATATCGGGGTTGGCAGCCTCGAACACCTTGGTCTGTTTTTGCATCTCAATCATGTGGCCGTTGTTGACGGTGGCGATGACGAGCTCGGTGGCGGCGTTTGCCGCGCCGGCCAGACCGAACGCGCCAGTGATGGCGGCGGCTAAGACCAATGTCGCTTTAAGTTTCATGTGAAGTCTCCTGACAGCTTTCTGGGTTTAAGAATGTGCGGCGGCTTTTGGGCAGCCCGTCGACCGCTGAACGATAGAGCCTGGGGCACGCACATGTTGATACTTGCGCCAAGCCGAGACGTACTTTATTTCATATTTACCCTAGGGATTTCACCAATACAACTGTAAAACGTACAGGTTTGAAACCTTTTGTGCGCCCAATTGGCCCATGGGTTAGGCTTGCAGTTTCCAAATCGCCGTTTCATCCCTTTCATGACTGACTCCGACATCTACTCCTATGAACCCGCGAAGGGCCACGGCCTGCCGCACGACCCTTTCAACGCCATCGTTGCGCCCAGGCCGATTGGCTGGATCTCCTCCCAGAGCGGCGCGGGCCTGGTGAACTTGGCGCCCTACAGCTTTTTCAACGGCTTCAACTACACGCCGCCAATCATCGGATTTTCGAGCGTGGGCTACAAAGACACCGTGCGCAACATCGAACAAACGCGTGAATTCGTCTGGAACCTGGCCACCCGCGAACTGGCCGAAGCCATGAACGCATCCTGTGCCACCGTGCCGCCCGAGGTCAATGAGTTCGAGCTGGCGGGTTTGACCCAGGCGCCTTCGACAAAGGTCAGGCCGCCGCGCGTGGCAGAAAGCCCGGTGGCGTTCGAGTGCAAACTGACCCAGCTGGTGCGCCTGCAAAGCGCGGACGGCGCGCCCATCGACAGCTGGCTGGTTCTGGGCGAAGTCGTCACTGTGCACATCGCCCGGCGCCTGCTCAACGACGGCATCTACGACACGGCCGCCGGCCACCCCATCATGCGCGGTGGCGGCCCGGCGGATTATTTCGAGATCGGCGCGGACAAGCTGTTCATGATGCGCCGGCCGAAATGAATTTTTGCACGATGGCATTGCAGCCGGTTTTTTGGCTCCACATGGCCAAAGTTCCATTTTTGACGATGGATTTGGCATTTTTCCCTTGTAAAATATAGATACTTTGCTTTGTTTTTAATAGCATTTAATGCTGACTGACGCCACCATCCTGCTTTGCACGCTGAACGCGAAGTACATCCACGCGTCTCTTGGCCTGCGCTGCCTGCTGGCCAACATGGGCGATTTGCGCGCCCAGACCGCGCTGCGCGAATTCACCATTGCGCGCCAGGCGCAGGACGTGGTGGACGAACTGCTGCGGATGAACCCCGCCATCATCGGGTTGGGCGTGTACATTTGGAACGCCACCCAAAGCTGCGAAGTCGTGCGCCTGATCAGGCAGCAACGGCCAACCGTCAAAATCGTGCTGGGCGGCCCCGAAGTCAGCCACGAGACGGACAGCCAGGAGATTGTGCGTCTGGCCGACCATGTCATCACCGGCTGGGGCGACCTGAGTTTTGCCAAATTGTGCCGCGCGCTGCTGGTTGGGCCCCAGCCGCTCATGAAAATCATGGCAGGCGAGCAGCCACCGCTGGATCAAATCGCCCTGCCCTACGCCGAATATTCGGACGCCGACCTGGCGCACCGCCTGCTGTATGTCGAGGCCTCACGCGGCTGCCCCTTCAAGTGCGAATTTTGCTTGAGCTCCCTCGACAAAACCGCCTGGGCGTTTGACCTGGATCTGTTTTTGACCGGGCTTGGCACGCTCTACCAACGCGGTGCGCGAAATTTCAAATTTGTCGACCGCACCTTCAATTTGAAGATCGACGCGTCGCTGCGGATATTGCAGTTTTTTCTGGACAAACTGGAGGAAGTGGCAAGCGTGGGGGCCAGCGGACGCAGCGCCGGGCCGCCCCAAGCAAGGCCGGCCCCCTCGGGGGGCAGCGCAGCACACGCAGTGGCAAGCGTGGGGGCCAGTCTCTTCCTGCATTTTGAAGTCATCCCCGACCACCTGCCCGACCGGCTCAAACAGATGATCGCGCGGTTCCCGCCCGGCGTGTTGCAGTTCGAAGTCGGCATCCAGACCTTCAATGTCGAGGTGCAACAGCGCATCTCGCGCCGCCAGGACAACGACAAGACCGAGGCCAATTTGCGCTGGCTGGCCGATGCGTCCAACGCCCATCTGCACACCGATTTGATCTTTGGCCTGCCGGGGGAAAGCCTGGCCAGTTTTGCCGCCGGGTTTGACCGCCTGCACGCGCTGCACCCGCATGAAATCCAGCTTGGCATTTTGAAACGCCTGCGCGGCACGCCAATCGCCCGCCACACCGCTGAATACGGCATGGTGTATGACGATGCGCCGCCCTACACGGTGCGCCAAACCGGGGCTGTCAGCGCAGAGGACATGCAGCGCTTCACGCGTCTTGCGCGTTACTGGGACTTGCTGGCCAACTCGGGGCGCTTCAGCCGAAGCCTGGGGTGGTTGATGGCGCCGGGCGAACCGGTTGGCGCGCCATCGCCGTTCCAGGCCTTCATGGATCTGTCGGACTGGCTCTGGCGCGCCACCCAAAAGACCAGCGGACTCACGCCGGAGGCCTTGGTAGACGCCCTGTTTGACTACCTGACGGTCGAACTTGGCCGTGACCCGGCGGCAACCCGTGAGACGCTGCGCGCCGACTACCTGGCCAGCGGCGCGCGGGCCAGCCCACGGGCCCTGCAAGGCCTGCTGCCGCGTCACGTCAAACCCCAGTCCGGCCCGCTGCGGCCCTTGGCCGTGCGCCAGTCGCGCCACGGCTCGGCGCTTGCAGAACAGGCCCCATGAAAAAAAACATCCAGCTTCTGGTCATCGACCCGCAAAACGACTTTTGCGATTTGCCTGCCAGTTGGTGTCCGCCCAACCCGGTTTCGGGCAAAGCGATGGCGCCTGCCCTGCCGGTCGCGGGCGCCCACGCCGACATGTTGCGCCTGGCCGGGTTGATTCGCCGGGCCGGCGCCGCCATCTCCGGCATCACGGTAACGCTGGATTCCCACCACCGGTTTGACATCGCGCACCCGACGTTCTGGCAAACCGGCGCGGGGGACGGCGTCGCGCCGTTCACGCCGATCACGGCTTCTCAGTTGCGCAGCGGCGAATTCATTCCCAAAGACAAAGCGATGTTGCCCAAAGCGCTGGCTTACGCCGATGAACTGGCGCGGCGCGGCCGGTATTCGCTCATGGTTTGGCCAGTGCATTGCGAAATGGGCAGCTGGGGCCATAACGTGCACGCCGCCGTCAAGGCCGCCTACAACGATTGGGAAGACAGCCGCCAAGGCGTCGTGCGCAAAGTCGGCAAGGGCGACAACCCCTGGACGGAGCATTACAGCGCCTTGCAGGCCGAGGTTCCCGACCCGGACGATGCCGCGACCCAGCTGAATTTGCCATTGATCGCGTCGCTGGACCAGGCTGACATGATCCTCATCGCCGGGGAAGCCAGCAGCCACTGCGTGCGGGCCACTGCTGAAGACCTCGCCGACCACCTTCCTTCGGGCCGGCCAGGCAAGATCGTGCTGCTCACAGACTGCATGAGTCCGGTCGCCGGTTTTGAAGCGCAGCACCGGGCGTTTCTGGGCGACATGGCCGGGCGCGGCGTGCTCGCATCAAGCTGCGCTCAAATCTTGGACACCCTGGGCGTCCTGGCGGACAAGGCCTGAGCGGCCCACGTGCCAACCCTTGTCCAATGAGCAAACTCTCCCTGACCCGCGACAAAATCTACAAAACAGTAGCACGCCAGCTTCATGGCGTGGTGCCTTGCTGGGTTTGCGGCGGCCATGTCTTGCCGCTTGAGGCCACGCTGGAGCACATCCAGCCCTTGAGCGAGGGCGGCAACAGCCACGCTTGCAACCTGGCCATCAGCCACGACGCCTGCAACAACCGCCGCCATGCAAAGGAGCCGGGAACGGCGCCTTTGCAATCTCAGGTGTAGGTTACCCAGTCTGCGTGCTGGGGCGCGTCCAGGTGCGCCAGCGTATTGAAGGTCACCAGCATGTGGCGCTTGGGCGTGAACGCGAACTCGGTGACCGAGGCATTGCGCATGCGCAGGTTCAGCTCGATGGACGTCTCGGGCGTAGTACCCAGCACGTGCCTCACGGCGGCGGATATCGGCCCACCGCTCGACACCAGCAGCACATTGCCGTCGTGATGGGCGCGCACGTGGTCCAGCGCACTGGTCACACCCTTCAAAAATTCGGCGTAACTGGGCATGCCCTTGGGGCTGACCAGGCCATTCATCCATTGCGTCAAGCCGTCGCGCAGCAGGCGCATGTGGGCACGGTAACGTTCGGCGCTGGCATCGGACTTTTGCAGCGGCGCGGGATGGATGGCGGCAATCACGGCCGCGCTGTCGTATTCATTGAGGCCGGGCCACGAGAGCGGCCGGGCGTCCCGCCCCGGATCGCCGCCCATGCCCTGCGCGATGCCCGCCAGCGTCTGCGTGTGGCGCTTGAGCGTTCCGACCAGCACCGCGTCGAAGGTCACCCCCTTGGCGCGCCAATATTCACCCAGGCGCACACTTTGCTTGTGCCCAAGTTCGCTCAGCTTGTCGTAATCATCAGCGCCAAAAGAGGCCTGGCCGTGCCGCACCAAATAGAGGGTTCCCATGGGCTCGATTTGAGCAAATTTTGGCCCGCGCGCTTGTCCCGCGAGGGACGGGACAGGTGATCCGCGAAGGACGGGTCAAATCGTCACGCTGCCGTCAATGCAGGTGACCGATTGCCCACCCACCCAGACCTGCCCGCCAGCGTCGCGCTCCACAAACACCCGCCCGTCGCGGCCCAAGCAGGCGCCTTGGGCGGCGACGTAACGTTCGGGCAAGACGCCGTCGGCGATCAGCCACTGCGCCAGGCTGGCGTTCAGGCTGCCGGTAACCGGGTCTTCGTTGATGCCCACAGGGGCGGCAAAGGCACGCACCTGCAGGCTGGCCGCCAAAGCGTCAAATTCTTGTGGCGGCTCCGGGCGCGCGCCAAATGCACGCGCTTCACGGCTTGATCTAGCTATCAATGCAGGAGCTTGCTGCGCTTGCTCCACGCTGGCCACACCCACTTTTTGCCCCAAAGCTGCCAGCACCGCATGGTCGGGCTGAAGTTGCAGCACGGTGTGCGGGCTGTCCAGCAACAGGCAGAGCCAGACCGGGCCGTTGTCCAGCAATTGGGCGGCCATGATCTGGCTTGGTTTGAGGCCCAAGGCGCCCGCCACCTGGGCCAGCAGCGCCGGGCTGGGGTTGCTGCGTTTGAGCGGCGGCGCGGCGAAGGCCAGGCGGACGCCATCGCGGCGGATTTTGACCAGGCCGACCTTGCATTCCTGCACGATGAAGTCGCCGGACTGCGGCCTGCCCCCGGCCTGCAGCCAGGCGTGGCACGTGCCCAGGGTGGGGTGGCCGACAAAGGGCAACTCTCCGCCTGGCGTGAAGATGCGCACCTGGTAGTCCGCGCCGGCCCGGTGCGCCGCCTCGCTGGGCGGCTGCACGAAGGTGGTCTCGGACAAATTGGTCCAATGTGCGAAGCGCTGCATGGCCGCATCGTCCAGGCCGCTGGCATCGAGCACGACGGCAACCGGATTGCCAAAATAAGGCAGGGCGGTGAAGACATCGACTTGTTTGAAGGCGCGGGGGTTCATGCTCAGCTCAGTTCCAGATCAAGCACACCCCTGGACGCGGGGCGCGCCTGCATTTGCGCGTACCAGGCCTCAATGTGCGGGTAATCGGGGCGCGTCCTGGGCAGGCCCCACCAGCGGTGGATTTCACAGGCCAGCGGAATGTCCGCCATGCCGAATTGCCCGCCCACGACAAATGGGGTGTCGGCCAGATGTCGCTCCAGCAGGGTCAACAGCGGCTCAGTCCTGGCGACGGACTGTGCCACCAGGGCCAGATCGCGCTGCTCGGGCTGGGTGCGAATCAGGTGCCAGAAAGCGTTGCGCCCGGCCGGGTTGAAGGTGGTTTGTTGCCAGTCCATCCAACGCTCGGCCTGGAACTGCGCTTGCAGTCCCTGCGGGTACAAGCCGCCCAGCGAATGTTTTTTGCACAGGTAACGCACCATGACATTGGATTCCCACAGCACAAAACCCGCGTCGTCCAGCACCGGCACCAGGGCGTTCGGATTGCGTTGCAGCGCCTCGGGGGTCTTGGTCAAGCCAAAAGCGCCGCCGGTGTCCCTGCGCTCGAAAGCCAGGCCCAGTTCCTGCGCGGCCCAGACCACTTTTTTGACATTGATGGAGCTGATGCGCCCCCAGATTTTCAGCATCGCTTACTCCCAATCTTGCGGCGGTTCAGGCCTTGTATTCGCGGATCGCCGCTGCCAGCGCGGCCATGCCGGTATTGATCTGTTCCACGCTGGCCGTCACAAACGACAGGCGCATGCTGCGCACATCCGGATGGTCGGCGTAAAACGCCGCACCAGGCACAAAGGCCACATTCTTCTCGACTGCCTTGGGCAGCAGCTTGACGGCGTCGACGCCCTCGGGCAAACGTGCCCACAAAAACATGCCACCGACCGGTTTGTTCCAGCTCACGTCCAGGCCGGCCATCTCCCTTGCCAGCGCCGCCACCATCGCGTCGCGTTGCGACTTGTACAAGGCGCGGATGGTCGGCACGTGGCGGTCCAGGAAGCCGCCTTGCATCACCTCGGCAATCATGCGCTGGTTGAAGCCGGGGCTGTGCAGGTCAGCGGCCTGTTTGGCCTGCAGCAGCTTGGGCATCAGGGCGGCGGGCGCCACCAGAAAGCCCAGCCGCAGCCCCGGCGCCAGCACCTTGGAGAACGAGCCCAGGTAGACGCAGCCGTCCGGGTTGCGCGCCGTCAGCGGCAGGGGCGGCGGCGCGTCGAACCACAGGTCGCCATAGGGGTTGTCTTCGACGATGGGCAGGCCGACTTCAAGGGCCGCCTTCGACAATGCCGCGCGGCGCGCCTCACTCATGGTGCGCCCGGTCGGGTTCTGGAAATTGGGCAACACGTAAAGAAACCGCGCCTTGTTTTGCAGGGAACCCCCAGCGCCCGCGACTTTGCCGGCCAGGTCATCCACCAGCACACCTTCATCGTCGCTGTCCACACTCACCACGTCGGGCTCCATGGGCGCGAAGGCCTGCAAGGCGCCCAGGTAGGTCGGCGTCTCGACCAGGATGCGGCTGCCCGCATCGATCAGCACCTTGGCCACCAAATCCAGCCCCTGCTGCGAGCCGGTGGTGATCAACACCTGGGACGCATCCACATGCCACGGCAGATTGGCGGCCACCATCTCGCGCAAGGGGCCATAACCTTCGCTTGCGGCGTATTGCAGGGCGGCCTGGCCGTAAGTCTCGCCCTTGCCGCGCAGGACCATCTCACAGGCTTTGGCAAATTCGGAAATGGGAAAGGTTTTGGGCGAGGGCAATCCACCGGCAAAACTGATGATGCCCGGCTTCTCGGTCACCTTCAAGATTTCGCGGATGACCGAGGGGTTCATTTTTTCGGCACGGCGCGCCAGCACCCAAGGGCTGGTTTGATCGAGATCGTTGAGTTTCATAGGGTTTCCAGGGAATATTTGAAGTCGCGAAGGGTTGGGTTGCCGTACGTCATTTTCAGGTTTTCAGCGCCGCCAGCCTTGCCGTGGGTGTTTTGCCAACCGACATTTTCTTGCCCACAAACACGACCGCAATCACCGCCAGGCCAAAACCAAGCGTCAGCGCGTCCAGCGTCTCGCCCAGCAGCGGCACGGCGAACAGCATGCTGATGAAAGGCTGCACCAGTTGCACCTGGCTCACTCGCACCGTGCCGCCCTGCGCCAGGCCTCTGTACCAGGCAAAAAAGCCCAGCCACATCGAGAACACGGCCACATAGGCAAAGGCCCACCAGGCTTGCATTTTGACCGGCGTCTGAGGCCATTGCGCCATGGCCAGCGGCGCAGTCAAGGGCAGCGACAGCACCAAGGCCCAGCAAATGACGTATTCAGCGCGCATTTTCTGCGACAACTGGGCCCCGTAGCCATAGCCCACCGCCGCCAGGCCCATCGCCAACAGCAACAAGCCATCAAACGGGCTGATGCTGAACGTGCCCGTACCGGATCGAATCACCGCAAACGCCACAACCAGCGCCGTGCCCGCTGCGGCGCAAAGCCAAAACCCGAAGGACGGCCGCTGCCGGTGCAACCAAGCCCCCACGGCCGCCGTGGCCAGCGGCAACACACCCACAATCACGCTGGCGTGCACGGCTTCGACATGGCGCATGGCAATGGAGGTGCACAGCGGGAAGCCAAACACCACGCCCAGCGCCACCAGCGCCAGCGCTTTGAAGTCGCCACTGCGCGGCAGCGGCGCGCGGGTCGCCAGCAAAAACACAATCGACAAAGCAGCCGCCACCACGGCACGGCCCAGGGCGATGAATATGCCCGACATTTGCGGTGCCAGCGGCGTACCCACGGCCAGGCGCGTCATCGGCAGCGTCAGCGCGAAGATGACAACCCCCAGGAGGCCCAGCCACAGGCCGCGCCGCGCCTTGGCGCGCAGGTGCGCCGCACTTGCGCCTGGTGTGCCATCGGCAGGGAGGCTTTGGGCCAGGGTGTTCATAAGCTGGCCATCCAGATGGCGGTCGCCACCAAAATCGCCGCCATGCCCCGGTTGAACCAAAGCAGGCGTGTGCCCTGGGCCAGCCAATCGCGCAACAGGGAGCCGAGCAGCGCATAGCTGAAGTTGCTGGCCAGCGCAAACACCAGGAGGATCGGCAATACCAGGGCAAACCGGGCGAATGCATCGGGCCTGCCAGCCAGCCAGCCGGCCACGATGGTCAGCGCCAGCATCCAGGCCTTGATGTTGAGAAATTGCAGCATCACGCCCTGGGTGAAGCTGACGTTCAAGCGCGGCGCGTCGGCCTGCGCCAGCGTCCCCGAGCCAGCCAGTTTCCAGGCCAGCCACAACAGGTAGGCAGTGCCAAAGGCCTGGATGCCAACCCGCAAGCCCGGCAGCGCCACCACCAGCGCGCCCACGCCGCCCGCGCACAGCCCAAACAGCAGGCCCCAGCCCACCGGCACCGCCACGATAAAACGCAGCGCGCTGCGCAGGCCATGGTTGGCCGCCAGCGCCGCCGACAAGGTGTTGTTGGGCCCTGGCGTGAAGCTGCCCGCTGTGGTGAGCAACAGCAGTGCGGTGAATTCGGTGGAGGTCATCAGGGGCATCACAAGGATCTGGAAAAAAGTGATCTGGCAAATACGGTTCGCCAAAAACAGCAGGGCGGCAACAGGCCTGGAAAGAAGCCTTGAAGAGGAAGTCTTGCAAGGAACTGGTTTGCACTTTATAGTTCATATCAACACACTGGCAGTACAGTTTTAGAGTCAATTTTCAAATCTGTACTGCCAATACCGGCAACACAGACATTTTGCAAACAAGCCATGCTGATGAAAACCGCATCCCTGTCGCTGGCCGAGCAGCTCAGCATCCGCTTTGCAGAGCGAATCCGCACCCGCCTGCTGGCGCCGGGCGCACGCCTGCCCTCGGTGCGTTCGTGTGCGCAGCAGCAAGGCGTCAGCCCCTCAACAGTGGTTGCTGCTTATGACCAGTTGCTGGCGCAGGGCCTGGTCGAGGCGCGGCGCAACCGCGGGTTTTATGTGCGCGAACCCTTGGGAGATGGCGCGGCAGGCAAGCTCAACAACACCGGAAATGCTGCCAAAGCAGCAGCAACCGCGCCAAGTGAAGGATCGCGCCACGTCCCGGTCAACGCCACTGCGCTCATCCGCGGCATGTTCCAGGGGCATAGCGGCAAGCCGCAGCCTGGCATGGGGGTGTTTCCGCCAGACTGGCTGCAAACCAATTTCATGGCCACTGCCATCCGAAAGGTTTGCTCTGGCGGAGCCTTGCAATCGTTCTCGCTGCAATACGGCGAACCGGCGGGCGACGGCGGACTGCGCCAGTCCCTGTCGAACAAGCTGGCCGCCATCAACGTGAACGCGCCTGTGTCGCAGATCATCACCACCGTGGGCGCCACCCACGCGCTGGACATCGTCAGCCGCGCCTTGCTGCACGCGGGCGACTGCGTGATGGTGGAGGAACCCGGCTGGGCGATTGAATTCGCACGCCTGGCTGCATTGGGCATGCGCATCCTGCCGGTGCCACGCGGGCCGGACGGGCCCGACCTGGACGTGATGGCGCGTTACTGCGAACTGCATGCGCCGAAGTTGTTTGTGAGTGTGAGCGTGCTGCACAACCCCACCGGTTTTTGCCTGACGCCGGGGCTGGCCCACCGTGTTTTGCAACTGGCCCACCAGCACAATTTTCACATCGTTGAAGACGACACCTACAGCCACCTCGCGCCCGAACACGCCACTCGCCTGTGCGCGCTGGATGGCCTGCGGCGCACGATCTACGTGAGCGGCTTTTCCAAAATCCTCGCCCCGGGCTGGCGCGTGGGTTACCTGGCCGCGCCGCCTGACCTGGTCGAGCGCTTGCTGGACACCAAGCTGCTGGCCACCCTGACCACGCCCGCCCTGCTGGAAAAAGCCATGGCCTGGTGCATCGACCAGGGCCAGTTGCGACGCCACGCCGAGCGCATCCGCACCAGGCTCGATATCGCCCGCGCACGCAGCGTGAAGCTGGCCCTGGGCGCGGGCTGCACCTTCGCCGCGCCGCCGGCCGGCCTGTTCGGCTGGGTGGACACCGGCGTGGACACCGACGCGCTGGCGCAGCGCATGCTCGATGTGGGTTATCTGCTGGCGCCGGGCGCCCTGTTCCACGCCCAGCGCCAGCCCGGCACCCTGATGCGCATCAACTTCGCGACGACGCAGGACGCGCAGTTCTGGAAGGTGTTTGCGACGTGCGCCGGCCAGCGGCCGTCCAAACGCTGATTTGGCGTGTTGTTTTTAAGTTTTCCAATGAATTGTCGGTTTTTCCCTCGTGGAATATGAATAGTTTGATATTTTTTATATAGCAGGCTATTTGATGCCCGCAGGGGATGGCTGCACTTTTATCTCTCAACTTTCGAAATTTCACCGTTTCAGGCTGTTTTCAGCAAAATTCAGCAGAACTCACAGGGCAAGGCCCGTGGCAGATATCAAATGGCCCGGAACTTGCATCAAAATACCCATGCACCAAACTCCCCAAAACAAGGGCAAGACCTCATGAAACTTGTTGTCCGCTCGACGCTTCACAGCACCACGCATTCGGCGGCGAATCGCAGACGCGCGCAGGAACTCGCCTGGCGATGGGTTGGCGCCAAGTGGCCGCGCCTGTTGCCATCCGCCATCGACATGGAACGCAGCAGCCTCGAGCGCGCCCTGCCCGGCCAGGAGCTTTCGATTTCGACGGATGCGGGCGGCTCGGTCTGGTCGCTGTCCGTGGCCTGCACGCAAAAAGGCAGCGCACGCACCTGGATGACACGTGCCCAAGTGGCCGATACCGCCGAAGGCGACGTGATGGGCCTGCAAACCGCCTGCACCGACGTCCCTGACGCGCCATTGGTGGTTGCGCCGCCACGCCTGCTGGCGGATTGGGTGGAAGGCCTGGCCTTTGAAGATGCCGGGCTCGCCGTGCAAGGCGCGCCGCGTGAAGTGATTGACCCGCAGCAACTTGAGGCACTGTGCAATCACCTGCTGTCAGCCCAGTCAGCCCAGCGGACCCTGCCCGTCATTGCCTTGGTGAACAAGCCGCAAACACGCTACTACGGAGTTGATCCGCATGGCCTGGCCGAAAGCCTGCGCGGCATGGCGCACGTCGCCTGCATTGCCCCGCATCTGGCGGCAAGTGTCTCTGAAACCCTGGGCCCCGACTTTGGCGTGGCACAGGGCGCAGCGCGCATCTACGCTCCCGGTTTTGGCGTGAGCGCGAATCCGGCTGCGCACCCCCTGGTCAGGGACAACAGCGCGCGCAGCCCATCGCGGCAGGATGACCCTGGTGCCTTCAGACGGCAACTGCGAAAAACCATCTGCGAACTGAGTGTGCACGGGGGTTGAGGCCGGGCAAAAGCAGAAGGCGGCCGCAAAACGGCATGTCGCAAGACGGCAATGACAACATCGCGATTCGGGCGGACAATGCAGTTGCGTCGGCTGGCGGCGCGCAGGTCTGATGACTTACCTGCCTTTGGACTCTCAACCTCGCCAAGGAACACCTTATGGAAGATGTAAAAAATCAAGTCGCCATAGATGCACTCAACCGCATCATGGAACTGGAATTGGCAGGGGTGGTGAAATACACCCATTACTCGCTCATGGTTTACGGCTACAACCGCATTCCCATTGTTTCCTGGCTCAAGGGCAATGCTGAGGAAGGCCTGGTCCACGCCCACAAAGCCGGTGAAATGGTCACCCTGCTGGGCGGCCATCCATCCTTGAAAATCGGCCCCCTGCTTGAAACCGCCAAGCACGATATCGGGGACATTCTCAGGGAAAGCCTGGCGCAGGAGAAAACAGCGCTGACAGCCTATTGCGAGCTTCTTAAAATTGCGGAAGGATCTTCCGTTTTGCTTGAAGAATACGCCCGCGAAATGATTGTCCAGGAAGAACTGCATCTTGATGAGGTCAACAAGATGTTGCGCAGGCCGGGCGAGATCGCGCCTTTCAAAGAGTAGGCGTTACGCCGACGCTTCAAAACCGGTGGCCTGCCCGCGAAGCCAGCTAAAATACGACGCATGGAAGCTTGGCCGAGCGGTTTAAGGCACCGGTCTTGAAAACCGGCGAGGGTTTATCCCCTCCGTGAGTTCGAATCTCACAGCTTCCGCCAATACCGCCTTTCAGGCGGTTTTTTTTCGTCTCAATCCCCACAAAAAACGCTTGTCTTAGCTATGGAGTTCGATCTACACTGTTTTATGCCGTGTCACTTAGTCTCAATATTTTATGTGGGGAAGGATGTGGTCAATGTGGGGAAGCCGGTTCGGACATGCCAAAAATTGCAAAAAAACTGGGGGCGCTTGAAGTCCAACGGCTGACCGAGGTCAAGCTGCACCAAGTTGGAACCGTGCCGGGGCTGGGCCTGAGCATCAGCAAAACCGGCGCGAAGTCTTGGATATTGCGCACGACCATCGGCACCCGGCGCAGTGACATCGGGCTGGGGTCCTATCCCGCCATCACGCTGGCGAAGGCTTGGGAGCTTGCACGGGAGACGCTGGCTGTGATTCGGGCGGGTGCTGACCCGGTTGCCGAACGCCGTGCCAAACAATCCAAGCTGGAATGGACATTCAGGCGCTGCGCATTGGCCTACATCGACGGGCATGAGGCAAGCTGGAAAAATGCCAAACATGGCCAGCAGTGGCGCAATAGCCTTGAAACCTACGTTTACCCCATTTTTGGTGACAAGCACATCCGGGATGTGGGCATGGCGGACGTGATCAACGCCATCGAGCCGGCCTGGACGAGCAAGAATGAAACCATGGTGCGGGTTCGAAACCGGATCGAACTGGTGCTGTCGTGGGCCGCTGCGCGTGGGTATCGCGGCAAGGAAAATCCGGCCGCATGGCGCGGCAACCTGGACCAGGTGCTGCCCAAGCCGTCCAAGGTCAACAACCGCGCCCACCACCCTGCCGTGCAGATTGACGACGCCTATGAGTTCGTCAGGATGCTGCGCGGCAACAAAAGCAATG
>JANMVT010000027.1:0-6379 GCA_031392945.1 Rhodoferax sp.
GACTTTGCCAAAGACCTGGCCGACGACTATGTGGTGATGGAGCGCGGCGCAGTGACGGCCAGCGGCCTCGGAGCGGACATGGAAGCCAATGGGGTTCGCCAGCTCGTGGCGATCTAAAATCAGGCAGTCAATTGGGCTGTAGCCCTCGTGGGTAAAGCGTAATCAGCTACGCTAACAATAGCAGTCTGAAACACACTTCGAATTCACTTGCAATTTGAATGGTGGAAATGCGGGTGGAAGCGGTCGAATTGGGTCTGGAAGACGAACTGTGCACAGTGATCAGTGACCGTGCCCTGTCGCACATACAGGCCCGCTATTCGGACTATCGTCGCTCAATAGTTAAGGTTCGGGCCTCGTGCTTGTTCCATCGCCAACTCACCCAGGAGAAACATATGAAGCCAGTGGCCACCCCGCCGTCCAGAACCGTACCTGCCGACGAAGACCTTGCCGAACAGGCCCGCCCCGGCCACCGCATTCCGTCGCAGGACCCGGATCCAGCGACACAGATTCCACTGGAACCCAAGGAAGTGGACCGCGAGGCAAAGTCGGTGTTGGTGAGTGGCGGCCTGGTAGCCGGTGCGGCCACGGGTGCCGCCATCGGCGTCGTCGTGGCCGGCCCTTGGGGGTAGTAGTCGGCGCCACGCTGGGTGCCGTCGCTGGTGCACTGGGTGGCGAAGCCGCTGGAGCCACAGCGAACACTGAGGATTCGAGCGTCGTTGGCAAAGCGCCCGCAAACACCGTGCGTGTGGGCATCGACGAAAGCGGTCGCGGTGGCCGGCCGGTGCTTCCACCTATGGATCCGGGCCGATGAGCTTTGGGGATACGATTGTCTTGGGTCGGCGCTGTGGCGGCCGATCGGGGCCAAAAGCACGCAAGTTGCCGAAATACTGGGGCTATCTGCGCAGTTTGAAGGAACGTACTTGTCCTAATTTAGGGGACCCAAAATGGTCAGCAAGAACACGATTTGTCTATGGTACAACGGCACGGCCTTGGACGCCGCGAAGTTTTACGCCGAGACCTTCCCGGACAGCAAGGTGGGTGCTGTCTATCGCGCGCCCGGCGACTATCCCGCAGGCAAGCAGGGCGACATCCTGACGGTGGAGTTCACTGTGTTGGGTATCCCCTGTCTCGGCTTGAACGGAGGGTCCGCTTTCAAGCACAGCGAAGCTTTCTCATTCCAGATTGCGACCGACAACCAAGTGGAGACGGACCAGTTGTGGAACGCGATTGTCGGAAACGGCGGCCAGGAAAGCGAGTGCGGTTGGTGCAAGGATAAATGGGGACTCTCCTGGCAGATTACGCCGCGCGCCCTGACGGACGCAATCGCTGACCCGAATCCGGCCGCGGCCAAGCGCTCGTTTGAGGCGATGATGCAGATGACAAAGATCGACATTGCCACCATCGAATCGGCCCGGCGCGGCTGACGATCATGATGTCGGACCAGCCGCGCCGTCGCGACTGTTGGTTCGCTTGTGTTTGCCGAGAGCAGCTGCTTTGGGCCATCTGCTGACAGTGGCGAGTGACAGGTTTGGAGCAGAAAATTCTTTCACCACCGACAAGCCCGATACCTGACATTCATCGCGGACTGCTTCGTGCCCAACGCAGCCGGTGGCGATTACGGCCTAAATACCAGTAGCGCAGCGAAACCCGACGATCAAGAACGGCAGTTTTCTGGAGGTCCAACTGGAATTTCTTGGCTTGTATTTCTCTGTTCCCCGCTACCATAGCACGCAGCAGCGAGTTTGGTGCCAGCACACCAAAGTAGCGATGCCGGTGCGTGCGCGGCGGTGGCACCAGGGCCGCGATCGTTTGAAGATCAGATTCGGCAAAAATTGGCGCTATCGAATGGCCCTGGATAGTGAATCCATCAGGCCGCCTGTAGCGAAGCCGTTGACTCATTCCGAACACGCGGTTTTCGAAGCATTGGCCCGTTGTGGCGAGTGAGGGTGGTGCTTCGATTTGGCACGAAATCCAGGCCCACCAGGGGCGAGGCCCTTATCAATTCGGTAAAACTGGGTTTGTGGGAACCGGCCTGTAGGCGTTGAAAATCCAACTGTGACAGCACCACCACAGCTGGTTTTCCGCGCAACACTGATGTGTTGCGGGCCATAGGTCTCAGCCTGCCGGACAACAGCGCTGAAGTGAGCCTTGGCATCTTGCAGTTGCCAGCTTGACGATGCGCGCGGCAGAGAAAGATTCATCAAAAATCCTGGCTCTAATCAGGTTGACCTTTGCCCGCCCAGCCCCGCCACCCCCTGGCGGATCGCCTGCATGGCCTGGGTCACGATTTTCTCTTTCCACTCCGGCGTATCGACATAAAAGGCGTCGCGCAGGGCTTTTTTGACTTGCGCGACCAGTTCAGGCCTGGCCTCGGGGTGCTGGTACACCCAGTGGTCGCCGCGCAGGGCCTTGAGCACCTGCATCTTGCTCTGGGTGCCAAACTCCATCGCCATCATGGTGACTTCTGAGTGCGGGCATTCGTCGTAAATGGCCGGCCACATCAGGCCGCTGAGCGCCGACGATACCGAGGAGCCGTCGCCCAGGGACATCAGGGGCGTGGCGCCACCGCCCTCCCACCAGGCGCGGGCGCGGGCCTGGCCATGCGCGTCGCTGCTTTTCATGGCGAAGGTGCGCTCGCTGGCGCCGCTGGCGCCCAGGCCGCTGTGCAGGTCGATCCAGGCCACCTGTTTTGCGCCGGCGCCAAAATCGCGCAGCACCTGGCGCAGCGTGGTATTGCTCCAGGTGGGTGCCTTGCCGCCGAAGAACAGGCCATCGTCCACCTCGTACTGCCCGCCAGACAGTGCGGCCTGGGCCGATTTCATGCCCTTGGTGGCGATGTACCAGAAGATGGCTGCGGTGTTGACGGGGCCTGGCGGCCAGTGTTTTGGCAGCAGCAGGGAATGCAGCCCGCGATAAGCCGGATTTTGCGGCAGGGGTTTGGAGAAATCCTGAAAATTGCGGTTCAAGTCCACGTTTTCCTGCGTCACGCGCCGCGTATGGGAAAAACCAAAGGGGTTGATGGCATGCAGGTAGACCACGGCCACGCCGGACTTGGCGCAGTGTTCGCGAAAACCGGCGTCGCGCAGGGCAAACACCTGCACGCCGCTGCCGCAATAACCTTCGACGCCGTGGCAACCACTGCTGACCAGCAACACCTTGCCCGCGCTCGCCGGGCCGTCCACCGCGACATCCAGCGCCAACTCTTCGCCATCCACACCTGGCAGCGGGTGGCGCCAGGTTTTGACCGGGGCTTGCGCGCTGGCAGCCGCGCCCAGAAATTTATGGCGCGCCTCTTTGTAACTGGCCGAAAAAGCCTCGCTGACTGCCATAGCGCCTTGCCTTCCTGATTTTTTGATCCGCCAAGAGTAGCTATTTTTAGTATAGCTAACTGTTGAATATACACGAGGGCAATCGCCCTAATCTGTTGTAAAAACCGTGAGAACGCCGGTGTAGCCGTAGACATGATGCCGGGCAATCTCGCCGCCGGCGAAAAACCCGACCAGGGGCACATCGCCCAAGGCCCGGCGCACGATTTGCATCTCGGCGCTCGGGCCCCCAAAATGCGGGCCGGCGCGGCCAGAGCAGCTCACATAAACCGCGCCGGTGATTTGCCGTGATTTCTGCCGCGCCGGATCCGGCGCGGATTGCGCCTCTGCCGCGGCCAACGCGCCGGCCATTTCAATCGGCAATTCCTCGGGCTCCAACTCTTCGCGGATTTCGGCACAGATGCGCGTCAGGTCGGTGCGCGCAGCCTGCACATTGCGTTGGCAAAACGCCAACTGCATGCCCTCCTTGAGCTGGTCCGCCACGGCCACGCCGCGCCGGCCCGGATCCAGGCCGATGATGTGGCGCACGATGACGTCGCTGCCAAAATTGCCGCTGCGGCCAATCGCGTGGCGCCCGAGCGCGTCCTGCCGGTCCACCAGGCCGACCAGGGTGGCGCGCACCGCCGCCAGGGCCTGCTCGGGCTGCGCCAGCGTCACATCCAGGTCTTGCAGCATCACGTCCAGCGCCGGCTCGCCGTCGAGTTCCAGCGCCAGATTGTTGTCAAACGCGGTCACTACGCGGGTCTTGGACACGGGCTGGCAGCCTTGCGTGACGCGCGACACCAGGCCCACGCCTTCGCCAAACGCCACGCCGCTCAAGCCGCCGCTGAAGACCCCGCTGGCCAAACCCTGGCCGCCGATGTTGCCGTTGCCGCCCACGGCAAATTGGACCGACTGGCTGCGGCTGGCCGACAAACCGCCAAACAGGTAACCCGAGCCGGTGCGCGCCGCCATCTCGGCGATCAGTTCACCCAGGTCGGGCGTATTCCCGTCGGCATGCACCAGGGCCGTGTGGACGCCGAAGCCCAGGCCCAGCGGCGCGACGCCGGAAAAGACACGGTACTGGTCGGTAGGCAGTTCACACAACATCAGGGCCAGCGCCGGCTCGTCAAAATACTCGACGTTGTTGGACGCGATGCCCACGCCCACGGTGCCCGCCCAGTCGGTGATTTCTGGCAGCTCGGCGCTCAAGTGCGCCAGGATTTGGGCCGCAGCGCCCGCATAGTGGTCGGTGATGTAGAGCAGGCCCAGGGTGGGCGCGCTGGCGTAACCGTGCAGTGCCATCTGGGCGCGCAATTGGGCCAGGGCCAAGCCGGCGGCCATCTGCCAATGCGGGTGGGTGGCGTGGCCGTAGGGGAAGAGTTTCATGGTGTGCACTCCTTGGCGCGCAGTCCGGGCCGGGTCAATCGCCAGGCGCCGGCCAGTGGCCGTTTGGCCAGCGCTTGGTCAACGCTTTGCAGAAGATTTCTTGGCCGCAGTCCGCTTCGCTGTTGATTTTGTCGCTGTTTTTTTGGTAGCTTTTGCGGCCTCTTTGGCCAGCCCGTCCACCATGTGTTTGGTGGCGTCGATGGCGGTGTTGCGCCCGGCCTCTTTCATCGCCCCGGCGGCGATCTGGCCAAACTGCTGGGTCAGCGACGACCAGAGCTGCATGGGATCGACCAGGCCACCAAACGCGGTGGCAGACTTGCCGGAGGCCGCACCCTTCGCGCCCTTGCCCGCGCCCGACGCCACGTTTTTGGCCGCGCTGGTCACGCTCGATGCCATGTCAGACGCAGCGCCGCTGATGGTCTTGGCCGTGCTGGCGGCTTTCTCGGTGACCTTTTGCACGCTGGAAACCACCGAATCCGCCGCCTTGAGCTTGAAGGCGTTGGCCACGTCGCCCAAATTGAAGTTCATGCCCTTCAGGGTGGCCAGGGTCATTTTTTGCACCTCGAGCGCCTGGATGGTCGCGCCCAGCGCTTTGGAGTTTTGATCGAGCCAGAAGTGCACCGCCTTGAGTTCGTCGATGCGCTTTTCCAGGTCTTCCACATTGAGCGACGGCGCGATCCAGTTGCTCAAATTGGGCATTTGCGGGATGCTGCTCGACGCGCCCGCCGCCGCACTTTTGGCCAGGTTTTGCAGAAAGTCAAAACCGGGGACGAATTTTCCGAAACCAGAGTCAGATTCGCTCATCAAAGTCTCCTTGGGCTAGTTGGGGTCGAGCTGAAGATGACAGCTTACCCCAATGCGGCGCCCATGGCGATAGAGGCTTGGCGTCAATGCTTGTGCGCGCCCTCGGCGCTCACCGCCACCGGCAGCTTAAGTTCCAGCTTGCTCTGCACGCCCTTGGCATCGCGAAACACCAGGGTCATGGGCACCGTGCTGCCTTTGGGCAGGGCGGCTTTCAAATCCATCAGCATCACGTGAAACCCGCCCGGTTTGAGCTCGACCGCCTTCCCCGCAGGCAGTTCCAGGCCTTCCCCTTCCTTTAGCGCGCGCATTTTCATGACATCGCCGTCCATCTTCATCTCGTGGATTTCCGCCATGCCGGCCACCGGCGTGCTCACCCCCACCAGGCGCAGGCTGGCCTTGGCGGTCAGGGTCATGAAGGCCCCTGTGGCCATTTGGCCCTGCACGCTGGTGCGCACCCAGGCGCCTTTGACTTCGACGTTTTGGGCCTGGGCGGCTGCGGCCAGAACGGCGAGGCTGGCGATCAAGAACTTGGCTGTTTGAATCATGCTGTTTCCCCTGAATAAAGTGACATTGGATAGATTGACATTGAACATCAATGCTGATGGCCTGCCTGGTCGAAGGGAATGATCTCCAGCAGGGCCGCCGGCGATTTCAGGCCCTGGGTCGATGTGCCCCTGGCGGGCACCTCGGTCCATTGGTTGACGCCCTTCTCGCAGGTCTGCACCAGTTTGAACCACATCGCCCCGCCCTCGGCCGGCAAGCCGCCCTGCAAGACAAACTCGTCGTAATGGGCGTCTGGCAACCAGGCGTCTTTGGACGTGGCGGTCCAGCTGATTTCGGCCACGTCGTGCGTGACCTCCTGGCCGCGGCTCTGGTAAGGC
>JANMVT010000108.1:0-9065 GCA_031392945.1 Rhodoferax sp.
TTGTGGGTGCCGACCACGATGTCCACCGTGCCGTCGGCGATGCCTTTGAGTGAGGCGTTGACCTCTTTGGTCGAGCGGAAACGCGATACCTCGGCTACTTTGACGGGCCATTTGCTGAAACGGTCTGTGAGCGTCTGAAAATGCTGCTCGGCCAGCAAGGTGGTAGGTGCCAGAAAGGCGACCTGTTTGCCACCGGTGATGGCGATGAAGGCGGCGCGCAAGGCCACCTCGGTCTTGCCAAAACCCACGTCGCCGCAAATCAGCCGGTCCATCGGGCGCGGGCTGATCATGTCCTGGATCACGGCATGGATGGCGGCCTTCTGGTCGGCCGTTTCCTCAAAACCAAAGGCGTTGGCAAAGGTTTCGTAGTCGTTGGGCGAGTAGCGGAACGGGTGGCCTTCGCGCACGGCGCGGCGCGCGTAGATGTTGAGCAACTCGGCGGCACTGTCGCGGATTTGCTCGGCTGCGCGGCGTTTGGCCTTTTCCCACTGGCCGCTGCCCAGCCGGTGCAGGGGCGCCTCATCGGCGCTGACGCCGGTGTAGCGACTGATGAGTTGCAGTTGGCTGACGGGCACATACAAGGTGGCCTTGTCGGCGTATTCCAGGTGCAAAAACTCCTGGATCTCGGGCTCGCCATTGGCCAGTTTGTGGCCCAAGTCGAGGTTGACCAGGCCTTTGTAGCGGCCAATGCCGTGGGCGGAATGGACGACCGGGTCGCCCAGGTTCAGTTCGCTCAAGTCCTTGATCAGCGCCTCCACGTCACTGACTTGCTCCTGCTTCTTGCGTCGGCGCGTTGTGGGGCCTGCGGCGAAGAGCTCGGTTTCGGTGATGAAGTCAATGCCTCCGCCACGCGAACCCCCGGTCTCAAGCCACGCGAACCCGGTGTTCAATGACGATGTGGCAATGCCGATCGGTTCGGAACTGGTCTGGAATTCGAGCAGCGAATCGAAGCTCGGCGGGTTGACCTCTGAGGCGTGGATGAAGTCCAGCAGGCTGGCGCGCCGGCCGTCGCTCTCGGCCAGGATCAGGATGCGCTGCTGGGTGTTGCGGGCGTGGGTTTTGAGCCGGGCCAGCGGGTCTTCGGAGCCGCGCACCACGGTCAGGTCGGGCAGGGCCTCGAATTCCGCAAAGGCCGATTCGCCCTCGGTGCGGGGTTTGATGGCCAGTTGGGCATGCCCATTGGCCTGCGCATAAAACTGCTCAGTGCCCAGGAACAGCGATTCCGGTGGCAAGACGGGGCGCTCGGGGTCGCCTTGCGCCAGCCGATACCGCTCTTTGGCGTCTTGCCAGAAGCGTTGGAAAGCGCCTTCCAGATCGCCATGCAAGACCACGGTGGCCGGGTTGTTGGTCCCCGCGCCCAGGTAGTCAAATACGGTGGCTGTGTCGTCAAAAAACAGGGGCAGGTAATACTCGATGCCGGCCGTGGCGACGCCGTTGCCTATGTCTTTGTAGATGCGGCTGCGGGTTGGGTCGCCCTCCAGCAGCTCGCGCCATCGGCTGCGGAATTTGGCGCGCGCGGCGTCGTCCATCGGGAACTCGCGTCCGGGCAGCAGGCGCACCTCGGGCACCGGGTAAAGGCTGCGCTGGCTGTCGGGGTCGAAGGTGCGGATGCTGTCGATCTCGTCGTCGAACAAATCAACGCGGTAGGGCACGGGCGAGCCCATGGGGAACAGGTCGATCAGGCCGCCGCGCACGGCGTATTCGCCGGGGCTGACGACTTGGGTCACGTGGCTGTAACCGGCCAGGGTGAGTTGGGCCTTGAGCCTGGCTTCGTCGAGCTTTTGCTTGACCTTGAAATGAAAGGTGTAGCTGGCCAGAAAACCCGGTGGCGCGACCCGGTACAGGGCCGTGGTGGCGGGGATCACGACCACGTCGGCGCCTGCTTCCCTGTCGCGCCCACCCACCCGGTTGTGTATGCGCCACAAGGTGGCCAGGCGCTCGCTGATCAAATCCTGGTGCGGTGAAAAAGCGTCATAGGGCAGGGTCTCCCAGTCGGGGAACAAAGCGCAGCGTAAATCCGGCGCAAAAAACGCCATCTCGTCGATCAGGCGCTGGGCGTCGCTGGCGTCGGCGGTGACGATGGCCAGCAGCTTGCCCGCCGCTTTCTCGCGTACGCCCAGCTCGGCCAGCAACAAGGCGTCGGCAGAGCCCACCGGGCGGGGCAGGGTGAAGCGTTTGCCGCTAGTCAGTTTGGGTAAATCCATGGAGTTCCAAAAGAGCCAAAACACAAATGGCGAACACCCCGCGCCAGGAAGAAGAGGGGTGTGAGGCAGGCGGCAAAGCGGCCGACTGTGGCGGGATTTTAGAATAGGCCCCAATCCATGACCCATTCCCCTCCCGTAGCGCCCGCCCGCTCACCTGGCCAATCACCCAGAATCTGGGCTCTGATCCCTTGCGCGGGGTCGGGCAGCCGCTCTGGCAGCGCCAGGCCAAAGCAGTACTCGCCAGCCGCTGGCAAGGCCCTGGTGGCGCACACCCTGGCCGCCTTTGGCGAGCTGCCCTGCATCACGGCCAGCCTGGTCGTGCTGTCGGGCGACGACGGCTATTTTGAATCTGAAGTTTTACCCGGCATTTCATCGAACGCTACAATTAAAGTAGCTAACTGTGGAGGCGCCACAAGGGCAAACAGCGTTTTTAATGGTCTAACCGCCTTGAGGGCGCTGGGTGCAGAGCCAAACGACTGGGTGTTGGTGCACGACGCCGCGCGTTGTCTGGTCACACCGGTTTTAATCCAGCGCCTGATCGACGCCTGCCAGGGCGACGCTGTGGGCGGTTTGCTGGCGCTGCAATTGCCCGACACGCTCAAATCCGAAGTATCGGGGCGGGTGGCCGCCACGGTGGAGCGCAGCGACAAATGGCTGGCCCAGACGCCGCAGATGTTCCGTCTGGGCGCCTTGCAGCAGGCGCTGCAAGCGGCGCTTGCGCATCATCCCGGCGCAGTGACAGACGAATCCAGCGCCATGGAAGCCATGGGCCTGCGGCCTAAACTGGTGCCTGGCAGTGCGCAGAATTTCAAAGTGACTTACCCCGAAGACTTCGCCCTGGCCCAGGCCATCCTGCAAAGCCGCCTCACACCTAAATTAACCTGACAGCACCATGACCGATCCAAACTCTGGCGCAGACCTTGTCAAGGGCAGCCTGACCCCCGCCAACCGTCCGCC
Organism: Rhodoferax sp.; assembly: GCA_031392945.1. Classification (GTDB taxonomy): domain Bacteria; phylum Pseudomonadota; class Gammaproteobacteria; order Burkholderiales; family Burkholderiaceae_C; genus JANYCG01. Next base: position 3,162 of record JANMVT010000108.1, read on the forward strand.
GCTGCCCCGCATCGGTGAGGGCTGGGACATCCACGCCCTGGCGCCCGAACGCAAGCTCATCATCGGCGGGGTGCAAGTCCCTTACCACCTGGGTTTGGTGGGCCATTCCGACGCGGACGTCCTGTTGCACGCCATCACCGACGCACTGCTGGGCGCGGCGGCGCTGGGCGACATCGGCACGCATTTCCCCGACACGGTGGCCAAGTTCAAAGGCGCGGATTCACGGCAACTGCTGGCCCGCGCCGCGCGCCTGGTGCGCGCCGGGGGTTATGAGATCGGCAATGTGGATTGCACCGTGATCGCACAGTCGCCCAAGCTGGCCCCGTACATTGGCGCCATGTGCGCGGCCATCGCGCTGGCGCTGGAGGTGGCGGTGGGCCAGGTGAACGTCAAGGCCAAAACCGCTGAAAAAATGGGCCCGGTGGGTGAAGGCCAGGCGATTGAAGCCCGGGCCGTAGTGCTGATCTGGCCGGTTTGAGCGGCAAACCCGCCAGGCCGCTTCAGGGCTTGGACGCCCGTTGCAGCTTGATGTGAGCCGCCAGGCCGCCCGAGGCGGTGTTGACCAGGGCGAATTTGCCGCCGATGCGCTGGATCGTCTTCTCCACAATCGACAGGCCCAGCCCCGCGCCATTGGCCGCTGTGCGGGCTGCATCGCCCCGGAAGAACGGTTTGGTCAGGCTGGCCAGGGTTTCCGGCGCCACCCCCAGGCCATGGTCGCGCACCTTGAGCAGCACCCACTGGTCGCGCGCGCGCGCGGCGATGTCGATCACAGCGATGCCCGACTGCGCTGATTTGCCGTAGCGCCGCGCGTTTTCAATCAGGTTGGCGATGACGCGGCCCAGTTCCACCTCGTCGGCCAAGACCATCAGGTCAGGGCTCAGGTCGATTCGGATGCGCATGTCGGCATAATCTTTGACCGAATAGATGCAGGCCTCGACCACGTCGTTGAGCCGCACGGTATTGAGCTGCACGTGGTCCGGGCGGGCGTAGTCGAGGAACTTGTCGATGATGGCGTCGAGCTGCTCGATGTCGGCCGCCATGTGGGCGCGGGCGTCCAGATCGGCCACACTCATCTCGGTTTCCAGGCGCAGGCGCGCCAAGGGGGTGCGCAGATCGTGCGAAATGCCGGCCAGCATGATGGCGCGGTCCTGCTCCACCTTGGACAGGCGCTGCGCCATGCGGTTGAAGCCGATGTTGACCTCGCGGATCTCGCTGGTGGAGACCATCTCGTCGAGCTGGCCGCTGCTCATGTCGCCTTCGCGCACCCGGCTGGCGGCGAACGACAGGTCTTTGAGCGGCCGGTTGATCAGGCGCGCGATCAGGGCGGCGCCGGCCAGGGACAGGGCGCCCGCCGTGATCAGCCAGATCATCCAGGTGGCGCCGCCCACGGTCTGGTAGCGCGAGCGGTCTGTTTGCATCCAGTAACCGTCGTCTTCAATTGTGAACCCGACCCACAGGCCCTCCTCGTGGTTGACGCTGTTGGCCACCAACGTGCCCTTGCCCAGGCGGCGCTCCAGTTCGCGTGCGATGCGCCGGCTCAGGTCGTCGGTGTCAAAGGGCTCGTAGGTGTCGGTCGGCTCGCGCGGAAAGATGCGCACCCGCTCCACCTCGGTCATGGTCTTGATCAGGGAGACGCGGGCGATGGCGTCGGAGTGGATCAGCGCCGCGCGGCTCAAATTCACCAGGGACGCGATCTGCTGGGCGGTCTGGATGGCACGGGGTTCGAGCTCCAGCGCACGCAGGGTCTGCAGCCAGGCCGCGATGCTGCCCAGCAGCAGCAGGGCCAGCAAAAAAAAGGTGCGCCAGAAAAGGTTCAGGCCAGCGCGCCTGCGCCTGTCCAGAGGCGCGGGCACGGTCTCCAGCGGCATCACGCCGCTGTCGTCAACCGAGATGGTTCTAGCGTTGTTCACCAACGCCATCGGGCACGAACACGTATCCGACGCCCCAGACGGTCTGGATGTAGCGTGGCGCGGCGGCATCCAGCTCGATCAATTTGCGCAGGCGCGACACCTGCACATCCAGGCTGCGGTCAAACGGCTCGAATTCCCGCCCGCGCGCCAGCAAGGCCAGTTTTTCGCGCGACAAGGGCAGGCGCGGGTGGCGCACCAGGGCCTTGAGCATGGCGAATTCGCCCGTGGTCAGGGGCAGGTCGCCGCCGTCTTTGCGCAGGGTGCGCGCGCCCAGATCGAAGGAAAAAGGCCCAAACTGGACCACCTCGTTCTCGCCCGACGGCGCGCCGGGGGCCTCCTGGGTGGGGCGGCGGCGCAGCACGGCGTGGATGCGCGCCAGCAGTTCGCGCGGGTTGAAGGGTTTGCTCAAATAGTCGTCGGCGCCGACTTCCAGACCCACGATCCGGTCCACGTCCTCGCCCTTGGCCGTCAGCATGATGATGGGTGTGCGGTCATTGGCGGAGCGCAGGCGCCGGCAGATTGACAGGCCGTCTTCGCCGGGCATCATCAGGTCGAGCACGATCAAATCGAAACTTTCGCGCAGCAAAATGCGGTTGAGCGCCTTGCCGTCCTCGGCCTGGAACACCTCAAAGCCCTCTTGGGTGAGGTAACGGCGCAACAGGTCGCGGATGCGGGCGTCGTCGTCCACGATCAAGATCTTGTCAGTTCGGGCTGGGCTTTGGGTCATGGTTCCTGCGTCCGTAATTTGTAACAGAGCCGATTTTGCAGGCTGTTGGACCGAAGCTGGCGGTTTTCCATCTATCTTGACAAAATGTTACAAATGTTGCCCCTGCGCCTAGGGACTCAGGGAAAACAATGGCAACCTGAACTCACCCATAAGCGTTAGGTGAATAACATGATCAAAATGAAAACCGGATTGACATTTTTGCTGGCTGTGATGTTCGCGGCTGGCCTGCTCGGGCCGCTGGCGGCGGCGGCACTCGCGCAGTCGCGCCCGCCCGGCCCAGGTGCTGTCGCGTCGCTTGGCCAACCGGCCGTACAAGCGCCCGACCCGCGTACGCAACGGCGCATCGAGCTGCGTTCCGAATTGCAAAAACAAAGACCGGTCACCGAGGACGAATTGAGCGCACGCCCCACCATGCAGGCCGCGACGATGGGGCCCGTCAACCGGCATCTGACAGCCCAGGAACGCGAAGAAATGCGCCAGCAATTGCGTGAACAATTTCGCGAACAACGCCAGCAGATCGAGCAGCGCGAACAACAAACCCTGTCGGAACAACGCCAGCCGGGTTTCAAGAAATGAGCTGCCGCATGTCGAGTGTTATAAAATTTATAGCTGGCTTCTCAATGTTGACGGGGGTTTTTGGCCTGTTTGCCCAACAAACCACAGCGTTCGGGCAAATTGCGCCGCAAAACATCGCCCAACTCTCGGCCAGCGGCGCAATCGAGGTGCAGCAGGATTCGCTCAGCATCACGATGAGCGCCACGCGCGAGGGCGCGGATGCCAATGCCGTGCAAACCCAGCTCAAAACCACCCTGGATACGGCGCTGGCAGAGGCCAGGAAATCCGCCCAGCCCGGCCAGATGGACGTGCGCACCGGCAATTTCAGCCTGTACCCGCGTTATGGCAAAGACGGCAAGATCAGCGCCTGGCAGGGCACGACCGAGCTGGTGCTCGAAGGGCGCGATTTCGCCCGCATAAGTGCCACGGCCGGCAAAATCCAGACGCTCACCCTGGGCAATGTGTCGTTCGGCCTGAGCCGCGAGCAACGCGCCAAAGTGGAGGGCGAGGCGCAGTCCCAGGCGATAGAGCGCTTCAAGGCCAAAGCGGCCGAGATCGCCAAAAGCTTCGGGTTTTCCGGCTACGCCCTGCGCGAGGTGTCGGTCAACGCCAATGAGCAGGGCTTTACGCCCCGCCCACGCATGCTGGCCATGGACGCGCGTGCCTCAAGTGCTGAAGCGGCGGTGCCGGTGGAAGCGGGGAAAAGCACCGTGCTGGTCACGGTGTCGGGGTCGGTGCAGCTGAAGTAGCTCAGTCTGTCGCGGGTGCCTGCGAACTCGAAACGCGCCTTGCGCCGTCAAAACGCTGGCGCCAATACGACTTTTGCATGTCTTCCACGCGTACTTCGGAGCCGGAGCGCGGCGAGTGGATGAATTTGCCGTCGCCCACATAGATGCCCACGTGGCTGAAGGCGCGCTTCAAGGTGTTGAAAAACACAAGGTCGCCGGGCTGCAGTTCAGCCCTTTCGATCTGGGTGGTGGCGGCGGCTTGTTGTTCGGCTTTGCGCGGCAGGATCAAACCCACGGTTTGCTGGTACATTGCGCGCACAAAACCGCTGCAATCAAATCCGCTCTCCATGGTGTTGCCGCCGCGCATGTAGGGCACGCCCAGGAACCCCATGGCGGTGAGTACCAGTTCGCTGGCCTTGCTGGTCACGGTCAAACCTACTTCACTGATTTGGCTTAGCAGGCCCTTGTCGGCCAGAAATTTGTCCATGTCGTCGCCGGACAGGGCGCTTGCACTGCTACTGCCTGGCGCCGCTTGAGCCGCAAGCACCACGCAGCTCAGCATAAAGCCGATTAACATGGTGCTGGTATTGGCCCGGTTCAAACGCATGGGCGGTAGGATACCGTTTTTGGCCGTGCCATGTCAAGTTAAAGTTTTGATTTTAATTTGCGATGTAAGCTGTTGATTTAGTTTGTTATTAAGGTGAAAACTCATGTTCAAAGCGATCTTGTTGGAGAAATCCACGGACCCCGGTACGGGAACTGACGCGGGAGCTGACGGGTTTAAGGCCTCCGTCTCGCAGTTGGATGAAGCGGAATTGCCGTCCGACGGCGAGGGCGAAGTGACGGTCTCGGTCGCTTATTCCACGCTCAATTTCAAGGACGGCCTGGCCATCACCAACAAAAGCCCGGTGGTGCGCGCCTGGCCGATGGTGGCGGGCATCGACGGCTCGGGCACGGTGCTGGCATCCAAGCACCCCGGCTGGACGGCGGGCGATGCGTTCGTGCACAACGGCTGGGGCGTGGGTGAGACACGTTGGGGCTGCCTGGCCGAAAAAGCCCGGCTTAAGGGCGACTGGCTGGTGAAGCTGCCCGCCAACTTCACGCCACGCCAGGCGATGTCGATTGGCACAGCCGGCTACACCGCCATGTTGTGTGTGCTGGCGCTGGAAGACCACGGCCTGAAGCCCGGCGCGGGCGAGGTATTGGTCACTGGCGCCACCGGCGGCGTGGGCAGTGTGGCCATCGCTTTGCTGGGCAGGCTGGGCTACAACGTGGCGGCCGCCACCGGCAAACTCAGTGAAGAGGCCTATTTGAAAGCCCTGGGCGCGACGTCCATTGTTGACCGCGCAACGCTGTCCGCCCCCGGCAAACCTTTCCAGAAAGAGCGCTGGGCCGGCGTGGTCGACGCGGTCGGTTCCCACACCCTGGCCAACGCCCTGGCGCAGACGCGTTACGGCGGTGTAGTGGCTGCCTGCGGCTTGGCGCAAGGTATGGACTTGGCGACATCAGTGATGCCCTTCATCTTGCGTGGGGTGACTTTGGCAGGTGTCGATTCCGTCATGGCCCCCCTGGCCAAACGCCAGCGCGCCTGGGACCGCCTGGCGCGCGACCTGGACTTGGCGCGGCTCGAATCCATGATCGAAGAAGTGCCTTTGGAAGGCGCCATCTCCAAGGCGCAAGACCTGATGGATGGCAAGGTGCGCGGGCGGGTGGTGGTGCGGATTTGACGCTCACAAACATTGATGCGAATTTGATGTTTTGATGTTTTAATGATACAGTCCTGCGATGCGCACGACTTTGGCCCTGGATGATGACGTTTTTGCGTTTGCCCGCACGCAAGCGCAGCGGGAGCATATTTCAATTGGCGATGCCATTTCGCGCCTTGCCCGTGATGGCATTCGCGCCAGAAGCGCCCCGGTTCTCAAAACCGTCCCCGTCAAAAGCAAATTTGCGTTGCTGCCCGCGCGGGATGAAATCATCACCG
>JANMVT010000169.1:0-17968 GCA_031392945.1 Rhodoferax sp.
CTTTGCAACGGTTGAACTGCCACACAGTCCAAAGGAGAGGGTTGGCGTGGCACTCGGCGCAGCGGCGTAAAGGAGGAGCCGTCGGCCCCAAGCCGACGCGGGGGCCAGCCGCGGAGCTGAGTGCCACGCCGGCCCGCTCCCGCCACAGCGCATCCGGACAGTGACTACCCGCGGAGCTGGGCACAACGCCAACCCGTTCCCGTCGACGAATTAAGCGGCGACAGGCTCCCGCATGGTGACGAATTCTTCCGCCGCCGTCGGGTGGATGCCAATCGTGCTGTCGAACACCGCCTTGGTGGCGCCAGCCTTCATGGCCACGGCGAAACCCTGCACAATCTCCCCGGCGTCCGGGCCGACCATGTGCAGGCCGACCACGCGGTCGGTAGCGTTCTCGACCACCAGCTTCATCAATGTGCGCTCGCTGCTGCCGCTCAAGGTGTGTTTCAGTGCCTTGAACTCGCTGCGGTAAATGGTGACACCACCAAAAATTTTGCGCGCGTCCGCTTCCGAATATCCCACCGTGCCGATATTGGGGTGTGTGAACACCGCCGTCGGGATGAACTGGTAACTCATGCCGCGCTTCGGTCTGCCCGCCTGCGGGCCGAACAAATGGTCCACCAGCACCATGGCTTCGCCCAGGGCCACAGGTGTGAGCTGCAGGCGGGCCGTGACATCGCCCAATGCATAAATGGATGGCGCCGAAGTCTGGTAATCGTCGTTGACCACGATGGCGCCGTCTTTGCCCTGCACCACGCCCGCGGCACCCAGCCCCATGCCGTTGACATTGGGCACACGCCCGGTCGCATACAGCACGACGTCAGCCATCACGGTGCCGCCGCTTTCAAGCGTGACCTGCAGACCTTCGGGCGTGCGGGCAATGGCGGCCACATCCGTGTTCAGGCGCAAGTCCACGCCGGCCTTGACGATTTCTGCCGCGATGAAATTGCGCACGTCCGCATCAAAACCACGCAACACCTGTTCGCCCCGGTACAACTGCGTCACCTTCGACCCCAGGCCGTTGAAGATGGACGCGAACTCACACGCGATGTAGCCGCCGCCCACCACCAGCAGGCGTTGGGGGAAGGTATCCAGGTCAAACATCTCGTTGGAGGTGACCACGTGTTCCCGCCCGGCAAAAGCCGGCACGCTGGGGTTGCCGCCAGTGGCGACAAGGATGTTTTTGGCCGTGAGTGTCTGCCCGTTCACCGTGAGGGTGTGGGCACCGGACAGCGTGGCAAAGCCGTTGATCACCTCGACGCCCGCGCCCTTCAGCAATTGCAGGTAGACGCCGTTGAGGCGGGATATTTCCTGTTTGCGGTTGGCCTTGAGCGTAGCCCAGTTCAGCGTGGGAGCGGCGCCTTCCCAGCCAAAACCGTGCGACTCTTCAAAGGCCTCGTGAAAATGCGCGGCATAGGAATAAAGTTTTTTGGGAATGCAGCCGACATTGACACAGGTGCCCCCCAGCATCGCCGTGCCGCCCGCTTCGGCCAGCGCCACGCGCGCGCCGCGCTGGGTCGCCATGCGCGCCGCGCGCACGCCGCCACTGCCCCCGCCGATGACAAACAGATCAAAATCAAAAGTGTTCATGCTCGATGCGCCTTCCAAAATGGGGAGTTTACGGGTTTGCCTGCGACAATTCGGATGTGGCGCACTCTGCCACCACCACCACCATCACCATCACTGTCACCGAGGTTCTTTATGAGATTCAATTTAATCGCCCGCGCCCTGCTAGTCTGCGCAGCCCTGGGCACCACCGCAGCCATGGCGCAAAACGCCGTTGCCGCCGCATCCGCGAAGGAGGAAGGTGCCACCGTCACCGCCAGCGGCCTGGTATACCGGTCTCTGAAAGACGGCGCCGGGGCCAGCCCATCGGCCAGCGACAAGGTCAAAGTGCACTACCGTGGCACCTTCCCCGATGGGCGCGAATTTGACAGCTCGTACAAACGCAATGAAGCCATCGAGTTCCCGCTGAACGGCGTCATCAAATGCTGGACCGAAGGCGTGCAGCGCATGAAGGTCGGTGGCAAGGCCAAGCTGACTTGCCCGCCGGCCATTGCCTACGGCGAGCGCGGCGCGGGCAATGTGATCCCGCCCAATGCAACCCTGCTGTTTGAGGTTGAATTGCTCGCCATCAATGGAAAATAGGCTGTTTTCCCTCGTGGAATAAGCGTAGTTAGCTATTTATTTGATAGTTTTTGCCGGACAGCCAGCCGCATGATGAAACGATGGACTTCGCCCTTGTCCTGATGCTGGGCCTGGTCGCTGGCACGGTCGGCGGCATGGTGGGGTTTGGCTCGTCCATCATGCTGATGCCGGCCCTGGTATTGGTGTTTGGCCCACGCGAGGCCGTCCCCATCATGGCCATCGCCTCGATCATGGGCAACAGCTCGCGCGTGGCCGCCTGGTGGCGCGAGGTGGACTGGCGCGCCACAGCCGCCTACAGCGCCACCGGCATCCCGGCAGCCGCCCTGGGCGCCACCACCCTGATGACGCTGCCGCCTGGCGTGATTGAAGGCGTGATGGGCATCTTTTTCATCAGCATGATCCCGGTGCGCCGCTGGATGGCGCGCCAGCACTGGAAGTTGAACCTGTGGCATATGGCCATCGTCGGCGCGGCCATCGGCTTTTTGACCGGCATGGTGGTGAGCACCGGCCCGATCAATGCGCCCTTCTTTTTGATGTACGGCCTGGTCAAGGGCGCCTACCTGGCCACAGAAGCCCTGGCCTCGGTCGCGGTCTACCTGGCCAAGGCCATCACCTTTCGCCGTTTGGGCGCCCTGCCCGTCGAGATCATCCTCAAGGGCCTGATCGTCGGCTCGTCCCTGGTGGCAGGCGCCTTCATCGCCAAGCGCCTGGTGCTCAAGCTCGACAATGAGAAGTTCAAGCTGATGATGGATGGTTTGCTGCTGGTGGCGGGGCTGGTAATGTTGTGGGCGGCGCTGCGCTGAGGCACTTCCGTCCGTGTTGCCAACGCAGTCAAAAAATATTGCAAATGCGATAGATTCGCGTTTACAATGGCTTTACTTCGTCCACACCGCCCATTCAACCGCCATGATTGTTTGCATCTGCCGTCGTGTCTCTGATCGCGAAATCGCCCGCCATGTGCGTGCGGGGCTGGACTTTGACGATATCCAGATGGAACTGGGTGTGGCCACCCAATGCGGGCAGTGCGAGTCCTGTGCACGCGACGTGGTGGCGCAATGTTGCGCCTCGCAGCCCCAAGCGGCCATTCGCCGCGAAGATTCGTGGGTTGGCGGGCCAGCGCTGCCTGTCGAGTCAAGCCAATGACTGCTGGCGCTTTGTCCTATCGCTCCGGCGCTGCCAGCGGCGGCACGCGCCAGGCCGTGCCGCTGCCATCTGAAGCAGTGCCCCTGCTGCGCAGCACGCCCTCGTCCTGGCAAAGCCAGGATTTGCTGGGGGATCGCAAAGCCGTGGAAATCATCCACGATGGCCTGGTCTACCGCCTACGGGCAACGCGCCTGGGCAAACTCATCCTTACAAAGTAGCGCCCATCATGTTTGAAACTCTGCTAATTACCTTTCGCGAAGGCCTTGAGGCTTTTTTAATGGTGGCTGTCGCCACCTTGTATTTGCGCAAAACCGGGCGATACGCACTGCTTGGCGGCGTGCGTGCTGGCTTGGCCGTGTCGGTGCTGGGCTCGGCAGCCCTTGGCGTAGCGCTGGCCGAGGGCGGCGCAAAGTCACCCATGAGAGAGGGCATCCTGGCCCTGCTTGCGGTCGCTGCGGTTGTCTGGTGTGTGGTGCACATGCTGAAGATGGGCAAACAGATGGGCGGAGAGATTTCAGCGGGATTGGGCAAAGCCTCCGTGCTGGATGGAAATCGCGCCTGGTGGGCGGTCTTTGCATTCACCATTTTCATGGTGGGCCGTGAAGGCGTCGAGACAGCGGCCATGCTTGCCGCTTTGTCGGGAAACAGCGAGCTGCGCCACATGACTGCGGGCGGGATCATCGGGCTGTCGCTGGCAGCTGCCGTGGCCGTGCTGTGGGCCAAATACGGCCGTCAAGTCAACTTGTCGCGTTTCTTCAATGTGACGGCTGTTTTCATGCTGGTTTTTGCAGCCATGCTGCTCTTCAAAGCCTTCCATGAGTTCACAGAGGGCGGCCTCGTTCCTGGCATCGACAATGCTTACTGGCACTTGGCGACCGAAGCTTACGTTGAGGGCCGTTATGCGGAAATCGCCTCGGTGCTGCTGGTGCTGGCACCCACCCTCTGGCTGATAGCGACGCATTTGATGGACAAGAAGCTCAAACTCGCCTGACGGCCCCAGGCCCCGGGCATCCACCAGCCACAGCGCCACAAACGGGGCGCTGCCAGCCAGCAACTCCAACAGCCGCCCGTAACGCGGCTTGATACGGAATCAAACTATGAAAAGACGGCAACTTGTTGCTGCGGGCGGCTCTGCGGCCCTGCTGGCGGCGTGTGGCGGCGGCGATACTGGCAGTGGCGGCGTGGGCAGCACGCCAGCCGCACAAAACCGCTTCACCCAAACCAACCTGGTGGCGTCGTCCACCAGCTACAAGGCGCAGATCCTGCGGCCCCAAATGGTCGATGCCTGGGGTATTGCCATCCGGCCCGCAGGGGCAGGTGGACACTTCTGGGTGAATGGCGGCGGCTCGTCCTGGGAGTTCGTGGGTGATGTCAAAGCATCGGCTACCGCGTCACTGCAAACACTGGGCGTTGACCCATTGACGCAAGTCACGCTGCCGGGCTCAGACTCACTCACCGACAGCAGCAGCGTGGGCAAATCCACCGGCGTGGTCTACAACGGCGCCGCTTTGACCTCTACCAACTTCGTGCCAACCGGCCAACAGATGTCTGACGGCAATGGCAATCTGATCACCATGGACGGCTCGGCGCGCTTCATCTTTGTGACCGACTCCGGGCGCATCAACGCCTGGACCGACCGGCGCCAGGACACGGGCGGCACCTTGCGCAACAACGGCCCCACGCAGACCATGTTTGATGGCGGCGCCAGCGGAACCAACCAAGGCATGAGTTTTTTTGGCTGCGCCATGAAATCCAGCACCTGGGACACGCTGTGGGCAGTTGACTTCGGCACTTCGCCACAAATCCGGCAATTCGATGCGCAATGGAACCTGGTACCTACAGCGGGCTTTGCCAACCCCTTTGCCAGTGGCGTGGCTGGTGCGGCAAAGCCGGGCGACTTCGTGCCCTACAACATCATGACCTTGGGCGCACGCGTGTTCGTGACCTTTGCCAAGTCCACTGCCGACAACTCGTCCATTCCCGCCTCGTTCCTCGCTTCGACCGAAGACGCCATGGCCGCCGATGCGGAGAAGGCCTCCGGCTTCACGCCCGACCGGGGCCGCCTGGTGGAGTATGGCTTGGCTGGCAATTTGGTGCGCGTTTACCAGGACGAGAAACACTTGAACGCGCCTTGGGGCGTGGCGATCACACCAGCATCATTCGGCGCTTTCGGCGGCGCCGTGCTGGTTGGCAACTTCGGCGGCGGTGGCTACGTTACGGCGTTTGATGGCGCAACCGGCGCCTTCCTGGGTTATCTGCGCGGGCCTGACAGCAGCTTCATCGGCATTCCCGGCCTGTGGGGCCTGCAATTCGGCAATGGCGTCAGCCTGGGCGACAGCGAAGCGTTGTACTTCGCCGCCGGCCCAGAAGGCGAAGCCGCCGGACTGTTTGGTTCTTTGCGATACACACCCCGCTAACCCACTAACTCGCTGCAACAAAACACTATGAAAAACATATTCAAACTGCTGCCGCTGTGCGCGGCCCTTGCGTTGGGTGGCACCCAGACCGGGGCCCACGCCCAAACCACATCCCAGGACGCTTTACTGCAGCGCCTCGAACAGATGAGCGCAGAACTGGAACGGCTCAAAAACGAAGTGACCCAGCTCAAGGCCGCTCAAAGCAGGACGGAAGCCACCGTCAATCAGGCGGCATCACAAGCTTCAGTGGCCACCGCAGAAGCCAAAACCGCCATTGCAGCTGCCTCGGGTGCAGGCCTGCGTTTGCCTGGTTCCCCCAGCACCGTTCTTACCGGTTATGGCGAAATCAACTACAACCGCTATCCCAGGAACGCCAACGCCAATCAGGCGGACTTGCGCCGCGCCGTGATCGGCATCCAGCACCGCTTTGACGACAAGACGAAGTTTGTCGGCGAGTTTGAGTGGGAGCACGCTGTCACGTCGGCTACGGATCGGGGCGAGGCGGCCGTGGAGCAGGCCTACATCGAGCACCAACTCAACGACAATCTGGCAGTGCGTGCCGGCCTGTTCCTGATTCCCATGGGACTTCTCAATGAGAATCACGAACCCGACGCGTTTTATGGCGTGGAGCGCAATTTCGTCGAGACCGCCATCATCCCCAGCACCTGGCGTGAAGGCGGGGTGATGCTGATCGGCACCACCGACTCAGGCCTGACCTGGAAGGCGGGCATCTCCACCGGATTTGATCTGAGCAAGTGGGACTCCAGCTCGGCAGACGGCAAAAATTCTCCGTTGGGCAGCATCCACCAGGAATTGCAACTGGCCCGTGCCCGCGACCTGAGCGTGTTTGGCGCGCTGGACTGGCGCGGCGTCCCCGGCTTGCTGGTTGGTGGCGGCGTATTCACGGGTCAGGTGGGCCACGGCGCACTGGCAGGCGACGCCAATCCACGTGTGACGGTGTGGGACTTGCATGCCCGCTGGACCCCTGGCAAATGGGACTTGTCTGCCGTCTATGCGGCGGGCAGCATCAGCGGCGCTTCGGCCTTGAACGTGCCTTTCGCGGCGGACCCGACACCCATTCCTTCTGCATTTGATGGCGCCTACGCCCAGGTCGCCTACAAGCTCTGGAGCCAGGGCAACTACCAGCTGAAACCCTTTGCACGCATTGAGCGCTTCAACACGGCCAAAGCCTATGAGGCCTTCCCTGTCGGACTTGGCAGGGCAGCTAACCCGTATGAACAGGTCACCACGATTGGCGCCAACTTCCACCTCAGCCAGAACGTGGTCATCAAGGGCGATTACCAGGTGTTTTCGGTCAACAGCAACAACAACCGCCTGAACCTCGGCCTGGGCTGGTCGTTCTGACCCATTGACGAAGAAAACAGGCCGGGAGCCCGCGTGCAAAAATCGTCTATAGCTAACATATTAATAGCAAGCAGTTTTTGCGCAGCAACCGCTTTTGCGGTCGATTACGTGAACGCGGAGCAGGCACGCAAGCTGCTCTTCCCCCTGGCCGCGCAGTGGCAGGACAAAAACCATGCCCTCACCGCAGCGCAGTTGCAGTCCGTCGGCAGACTGGCAGGCCTTCCCGCACGCTCGGCGGCGTGGGCCCTGTCGCATGCCCTGGACGACAAGGGCAAGTACCTCGGAAGTGTGGTGGTCGACCAGGTCATTGGCAAGTTCGAACTCATCACTTATGCGGTGGGGATCGATGCAAAAGGCGTGCTCGTTGGCATCGAAATCCTGAGCTACCGCGAAAGCCACGGTTCGGAAATCCGCCTGCCGGCCTGGCGCCGACAGTTTGCGGGCAAGACCCTGGCGCAGCCGATCAAGGCCGGCGACGACATCGCCATCGTCAGCGGCGCAACGCTATCGTGCAACCACGTCACCGACGGCGTACGGCGCATTGCCGCCGTGCTGGCCATGCTGCGCGACGATGGCTTGTTGCCACCCGTTTGAGCCGCCATGCTGCGACGCGCCAAGCCCCTGCTCGGAACCCTGGTGGAACTGGCTTGCGCGGTTGACGAAGAACCGTCGCCAAAAGGCGCCATGCCGGATGCGCTGCTTGCCGCCAGCGCCGCTGGCTTTGCTGCGGTTGAGCGTGTCCACGCGCTCATGTCATGGCATGAGGCCCAAAGCGATTTGTCCCGGTTCAACGGGGCGCCTCCCGGCCAATGGGTATGGGTTGCGCCCGAGACCCTCGCCGTATTTGCCTTCGCATTGCAACTGAGCCAGCAGACCCAGGGCATCTTTGACGTTTGCGCCACCGGAGCCTCCGGTTCCTGGCGGGATCTGGAAGTCGACCTCGTAAACCATGGCCTGCGCAAACACGCTCCGTTGAACGCGGACCTCGGCGGCATCGCCAAAGGCTATGCGGTCGATGCGGCAGTAGATGCGTTGCGCCAGGCTGGCGTGCGGCGGGGATGGGTCAATGCCGGCGGGGATTTGCGCGCTTTCGGTGACATTGAAATCCCTTTGCGGGTTCGCACGCCCCGGGACTTGTCCGAAACGGTTCCCTGCACGACGTTGCGGGAACGTGCCGCCGCCACATCGGCCTGCTACCTGGCGTCCCGCGCGTCTGCTGCAACCCACCTGCGCCACGGCGTCAGCCGGCAGGCCGTAGCGTCTGGCGAAAGCTGGACTGTCGCCGCTCCCAACTGCATGGCAGCGGACGCGTTGACCAAACTGGTGGCAGCCACCGGCGACGCGCAGCACCCCGTGCTGGCACACTACGCAGCCCAAGCCTGGATTTTCTGAAACCACTGTGCGCCAACACCACATTCACCACCGCACCGTCCACCATGCGCCGGTGAAACTGCCGCGTTGGCAGCGCCGCGGGGTCTATGCCGCTGTGGCGGCCTTGGCGCTGAGCGGCCTGTTGTGGCTCGCCGTGCATTTTTTTGCGCCCTTTGCCGAGGAGGATTTGGCGCAAAACACCGCCAAGCTCTGGGCCATCCGGGTTCATGCCGCTGCCGCTTTATGGACCCTGGTCATGGTAGGCAGCTTGCTGCCGCTGCACATTCGCGCGGCCTGGCACATCCGCAAAAACCGCATCAGCGGCGCCTGCGCCGCGCTGGCCATGGCGGCGCTGGCGCTGACGGGTTACGCGCTCGGCTACGCGCCCGAAGGTGTGGCGCGGCAATGGTCCGCCTGGCTGCACTGGGGCATCGGCACAGGCATGCCGCTGCTCTTGCTGGTCCATGTGCTGCTGGGCCACCGCACACGGCGCTAAGCGGATTACATTAGCAAACCAGTTCAAACGCCAACCAGCATCGACAATCAGTCAATTATTTTCAGGAGAAATGTCATGAAGGGCAACCCCCAAGTCATCGAACAGCTGCAAGCCCAGCTTAAAAACGAGCTGACTGCCGTCAACCAGTATTTTCTGCACTATCGCATGCTCAAGCACTGGGGCTTGGACAGGCTGGCGAAGAAGGAATACTCGGAATCCATCGGCGAAATGAAACACGCCGACCGCCTGATGGACCGCATTTTCATGCTGGATGGCCTGCCCAACCTACAGGATCTAGGCAAGCTGCTGGTGGGTGAAAACGTGCCTGAAATTTTAGGCTGCGACCTCAAAAGCGAACTGGGCGCGCAAGCCACCATCAAGAACGGCATCGCTGCATGTGAGACCGCGCGCGACTACGTGTCACGCGATCTGCTGCAGGGCATTCTGGACGACACCGAAGAGCACATCGACTTTCTGGAAACTCAGATCGAGCTGGTCGACAAGCTGGGGCTGCAAAACTACCTGCAGAGCCAGATGGATGACAAATAGGGCAATAGCCCTCATGGGGTATGCATAGCTAGCTATTTATACTATAGCATTTTGAATGCTCCCCCAAAAGTCCACATGACCCCTGAACTTGCCATCCACCAGCACATTGCCACCATCAGCCTGCGCCGGCCCCGGCAGTCCAACCGCCTGCAGCCGGAAGACCTGGCGGCGATCGCACAACACATTGCCACCGTCAACGCCAAAGAAGAGGTGCTGGTCTTGCGCCTGCAATCCAGCGGCAAATACTTTTGCAGCGGTTATGACATCAACCAGATCGGCGCGCCAACACAGGGCGACGCGGGCAGCGGGTTTGAGGCCCTGGTCAACGCGCTGGAAGACGCGCGGCCAGTCACCATCGCCCTGATCCAGGGCGGCGTGTATGGCGGCGCGACTGATCTGGCGCTGGCCTGCGATTTCCGCCTTGGCATGCAGGGGGTTGACATGTTCATGCCGGCGGCCCGTCTGGGCCTGCATTTCTACCGGCACGGCTTGCAGCGCTACGTCTCGCGCCTGGGGCTGGACACCGCCAAGCGCCTGTTCTTGACCGCTGAAAAAATCGGCGCACAAGAGATGAAGGCCTGCGGCTTCCTGACCCACCTGGTGGATGAAGGCGCCCTGCATGGGACGGCGGACGCCCTGTCTGCCACGCTGGCCGGCATGGCCCCGCTGGCCCTGCTGGGCATGAAGAAACACCTCAACGCCATTGCCCACGGCGCGCTGGACGTGGCGGCTTTGCAAGTGGACATCGCCCGCGCGGCGAAATCCGCCGACATCCGCGAGGGTGCGCTGGCCTGGTCGCAAAAACGCGCGCCCCAATTTACCGGAAAATAAGCCGCCGTGGCGGCTGGGCACTGCCATGGGCCTGGGCGCGGCGGGCTTGAATTTGGCAGGTCAGCATCCAACTGACTAGAACTGCCATACTGCCAGGCGAAAAACTGAGGAAGAAAAATACATGTTGAAGTTCACCTGTTGCGATGAGGCAGCTCTGTTTTCCGCCGCGCAAGCCACGCAAGTGCTGACGGGCATCACCCGGGGTTACGAGAAAGAATGCCTGCGGGTCAAGCCCGACGGCAGCCTGTCGCAGGACTTCCACCCCAAGGCGCTGGGCTCCAAACTCACCCACCCCTGGATCACCACCGACTACTCCGAGGCCCTGCTCGAATTTATCACGCCGCCATCGCAGGACCGGGCTTTCCCGCTGGCATTTCTGCGCGAAATCCACAGCTACGCGGCGCGCCACCTGGGCGACGAACTCATGTGGGCCGGCTCCATGCCGGGCCTGCTGGGCGAGGACAAAGACATCCCGCTGGCCGACTACGGCAGCTCCAACCGCGCCAAAATCAAGCGCGTCTACCGTGAGGGCCTGGGCCTGCGTTACGGGCGGCACATGCAGACCATCGCCGGTGTGCATTACAACTGGTCGCTGCCCAAAGAATTCTGGCCCATGCTGTATGACTGCTGCAAGGCCAGCGGCACGATGCAGGATTTCATCAGCGAACGTTACTTCGGCCTGATCCGCAATTTCCTGCGTTACAGCTGGCTGATCCCCTACCTGTTCGGCGCTTCTCCGGCAGTCAGCACTTCATTCCTGCAAGGGCGCAAACCCGACCTGGCGCCACTGGGATCCGACACGCTGTATGGCCCCTTCGCCACCAGCCTGCGCATGAGCGACCTGGGTTACCAGAACAATGTGCAGGCCAAGCTGCATGTCAACTTCAACTCGTTGGCCGGTTACGCGCAGGCGCTGGACGCCGCCATCCACACCCCCGACCCGTTCTACCAGGCCATCGGCGTGAAAGACGGCTCGCGCTGGAAGCAGCTCAACGCCAATGTGCTGCAGATCGAAAACGAGTTCTACGCCGGCATCCGCCCCAAACGCATCGGCAAAAACGGCGAGCGGCCAGCCATCGCCCTGCAAAAATACGGCGTTGAATATGTGGAAGTGCGCATGTTCGACCTGAACCCGCTGATCGACATCGGCATCGCCCCAGAGCAAAGCAGCTTCGCCGACGCGTTTTTGCTGATGTGCCTGATGCGCGACAGCCCGCCCATCACCAGCCGCGAGCAAAGCGAGAACGACGAGAACAAACGCCGCGTCGTCGCGCACGGGCGCCAGCCGGACTTGCAACTGCTGGTGCACAACACCGAGCAGGCGTTTCGCCCCTTGGCGCACGAACTGTTTGACGACATGATGCCGTTTGCAAAAATTCTGGACGCATCCTATGGCAGTGACAACTATGCCCGCACGCTGCAAGGCCTGCGCCAGCGCATCGACCAGCCCGAGCTGACGCCATCGGCCGTGGTGCTCCAGGGATTGAAGGCGCAGGGCGGCCTGATCGCCCACACCCTGCACCTGTCGCGCCTGCATCGCGGCCAGCTGTTGGAGCAATCACTGGACGCGCCGACCAGCGCCAAATTCGCGATCGCCGCGCAGCGTTCGCTTGAAGAGCAACAACAGCTTGAGGCCAGGCCGCAGGGCAATTTTGACGACTATGTGGCGCAATACTACGCCTGAGCAGTGGTCGTAAAAAATCACGGCGCGATGAAGGCGCGCACCTCGTCTGCGCCCAGCGGTGGCGAGATCAGATAACCCTGAAAATTGTCGCAACCCAGGCTCTGCAAGGTGTCCAGCTGGGCCTGGGTTTCAACCCCCTCCGCGACAGTCTCCAGCTTGAGGCTGTGCGCCATCTGGATGATGGCCGAGACGATGGCCAGGTCATCGCCATCGGCCGTCATGTCCGAGATGAAAGAGCGGTCGATCTTGAGCTTGTTGACCGGGAAGCGTTTCAAATAGGCGAGCGACGAATAACCGGTGCCAAAGTCGTCGATCGTCAGCGCCACACCCATGCGGCTGAGCGCCACCAGTTTTTCCAGCACATGGCTGTCCCGCTCCATCAGCACTGATTCGGTCAGCTCGATTTCAAGGCAGTTCGCCGCCAGGCCCGAGCTTTGCAGGACGCCGACGATCTCCTGCACCAGGTCGCCCTGGCGGAAATCCAGCGCCGACAGGTTCACTGCCACGGTCACCGGCGCGCAGCCTTCGTCGTGCCAGTGCTTGAGCTGGCGGCAGGCGCTTTGCAGCACCCAGCGGCCGAGCGGGCCGATCAGGCCATGCGCCTCGGCGAAGGAGATGAACTCGTCTGGCCCCAACAGCCCCCTGGCCGGGTGTTGCCAGCGCACCAGGGCCTCCAGGCCGGTGATGCGGCCATCCACGCGCCGGCGCTGGGGCTGGTAATGCAGCACAAATTCACCATTGGCCAAGGCCTCGCGCAACTGGCGTTCCATGTCGATGGCGTGGGCGGCGCGCTCGAACATGACGGGCGCGAAGAATTGGTAACTGCCACGCCCGTTGGCCTTGGCGTGGTACATCGCTGCGTCGGCATGGCGGATCAGGTCGTCGGCGTTCTCCCCGTCGACCGGGTAGACGCTGATGCCGATGGACGGTGAGACCGACATCTTGCGCCGGCCCAAATCCACTGTCTGACTGATGGATTCGATCAGTTTGGCCGCCACCCTGGCCGCGTCGTCGCTGGAGGCGATGTCGGACAGCAGGACAACGAATTCATCGCCGCCCAGGCGCGCGACCACATCCGAATCACGCACCGCAGCGGCGATGCGCCCGGCCACCTCGCACAACAATTTGTCGCCGGCCTGATGGCCCAAAGAATCGTTGACGCCCTTGAACTTGTCCAAATCGATGAACAGCAGGGCCATGGAGCCTTGCCGCCGGCGCGCCAATGCCAGGGCGCCGGCCAGGCGCTCCATCAGGTAACCCCGGTTGGGCAGCTGCGTCAGCGTGTCGTGCAGGGCCAGGTACTCGATGCGCGCCTGCGCCTGGCGGTGGCTGGTGATGTCACGCACCACCACCAGGCGCGTGGTGTCCCCGGCGAACGGCATGGTTTTGGCGATGCATTCAATCGGGATTTCCTGCCCGTCACGGCGCACCAGGGCGGTTTCATACGCCGACTCGCTGCCCGAGGCGAAGTGCTCGCGCAGGCTCTGGTGCCATTTCCCGGGAATGAACTCAAGCGTGCGCCGGCCGATCACTTCGTCGCGCTGGTAACCCGCCAGGCGCAACATGGCCTCGTTGACGTCGCTGATGACCAGGTCTTTATGGAACAAAATACCCTCATTGGTGGCCTGCGCAAACTTGCGCATGCGCTCCTCGGTCAGGCGCAACTCGTTCTGAATTTTCCAGTGCTCGGTGATGTCGGTGATCAATACGAAGCAGCCACGCAGGGAACCGCCATCGTCGAAATGCGGGCGGAGCTTGACTTCAATCACCCGCAAATGGCCATCAGGCAGCGTCTGCTCGCGGGTGTAAGTGGACGGCTGGCCGGTCCGCGCCAGCTCCAGATAGGGACTGATTTTCTCCCAAACGCCCTCACCCACGGCCTCACGCACGGTTTTGCCCAAAATGGATTGGGGCGTCCAACCGTAGTTTTCGGCGTAACGGCGATTGGCGAAACGGCAGCGCAGCGAATCCATCTCGTAATACGCGATTAGCGCGGGGACCGAATCAGCGACCAGGCGCATCATCGAATCGCCCGCGCCGACGCTGATGGGGTCTGGATTGAAGCTGTGCGTCATCGCCACAAGGGTAAAAAGTGAGGCTTTAGGTTACGCCTTCCCGGCTGAGTCCGCCAGACCCAAATACCCGGCCGCCCGACGGCGGCGGCAAATCGGTCAAGATTTGCCAAATTGGTCCCGCAGCTCGCGCTTGAGCACCTTGCCAATGGCGCTGCGCGGCAGTTCGTCCATCAGGCGCAGGGCGCTGAGCCTCTGGGTTTTGCCAAGGCGCTGGTTGGCCCACTGCAGCAGTTCGTCCACCTTGATGACGTGGCCCGCTTTGAGCACCACAAACGCCACCGGCGTTTCGCCCCACTGCTCGGACGGCACGCCGATCACGGCCGCCTCATGCACCGCCGGGTGTTCGCCCAGCACCGCCTCCAGATCCGTCGGGTAAATGTTGTAGCCGCCCGAGATGATCATGTCCTTCTTGCGGTCAAACAGCGTGAGGAAACCATCCTCGTCGAAGCGCCCGATGTCGCCGGTGCGGATGAAGCGTTTGCCGCTAGCGTCAAACCATTCGGCTTCGCGGGTTTTTTCGGGCTGGCGGTGGTAGCCCAGCATCATGCCGGGCGAATGGCCCACCACTTCGCCCGCCTCGCCTTTGGCCACCTCCTGCAAATTGTCGTCAATCAGGCGGACGTCGTGGCCCTCGGCCGCGCGACCTACCGTGTGCAGCTTGTCCGGGTGCAAATGCGCTTCCAGGATGAAGGAACCGCCGCCTTCGGTCATGCCGTAAAACTCGACCAGGCCGCCGGGCCAGCGCTTGAGCACGTCGGCCTTGAGCGCGGCGCCAAACGGCGCGCTGGTGGAAAACTTGAATTTGAAACTGGACAGGTTGAAACTGTCAAAATCAGGCCGTGCCATCAGGCGCTGATACTGCACCGGCACCAGCATGGTGTGGGTGGCGTGATGCTTTTGGGCCAGCGCCAGGTAGCCCGCCGCATCGAACTTCGGCATCAACACGACCGTGCCGCCAAACGCCAGCGTGGGCAAAAACACGACCAGGGTGGTATTGGAATACAGCGGGGTGGACAACACCGTGACCGTGTCCGTGCCATAACCATAAGTGTCGCCCCGGCGCACGTGGGTCCAGCGCATGCCGTGGGACTGCACAATGCCCTTGGGCTCGCCCGTGGTGCCTGATGAATAGATGATGTTGAACGGCAATTCAGGCTGCACTGCCACTGAAGCGGGGCGCGCGCCCAGCGGGGCCAGCCAGTCGCTCAAACGCGCGCCGCCGCCTGCGTCATCCAGCATGATGCGTTGGACCCCAAGTGCACCGGCCAGCAACTCGGCGCAAGCCGCGTCGCTGAACACCAGTTTGGCATCTGCGTCGGCAACCATGCGCGCCAGGCTGGCAGGGGTGGAACTCGGCGCCAGCGGGGCCACCACCACGCCCGCGCGCAAGGCGCCCAGGAACACAGTGGCGTATTCAATCGAGGTGTTGGCGCAGACGGCGATGGCGTCGCCAAGGCGCAGACCATCGCGCTGCAGGGCGCTTGCCACGCGATCCATCTGCGCGTCCAGCGCAGCGTAGTCGATCACGCGTTCGCCCTGGATGAAGGCGCGCCGTGACGGACCGTCAAGCGCCTGCTGGTGGATCAGGGCGGTGATCGTGCCGAATTCAGTTTGGGTTAAATCAATCATGGGAGGGAGAATAACTCATCGCAGCTGCCGCGCTACCGCCAGAATCGGCAGCAACACGCTGGCGCCCAGCTTCTTCGAGCGCTCGCCGCTCCAGCCGGTCACAAGATCAGGCAAGTCCGCGTTGTCCTTGAACGGCATCTCGATGGTGAAAGCCGGGCAGTCGAAGTTCTGGCCGACCCAGTTTGTGGCCAGGCTCAGGTTGGCGCTGCCTGGCTTGGCACGGCCATAACCCTCTCTGGTTTGAAAGTCGGGGCAGGTGGCCTGCCAGGCGGCTTTGAAGCTGTTTTCCAGCGCCTCAACCCGTGGCGAATAAGCCGGAACCCCTTCCGTGCCCGCGACAAAGTTATACGCCAGGGCTTCGTCGCCGTGGGCGTCCAGACAGAGGTCCACGCCCACCGCCTGCATCTTCTGGCGCACCCAAAACACCTCGGGCGATTTTTCAAGACTCGGCGCCGCCCACTCGCGATTCAGGTTGGCGCCCAGCGCATTGCTGCGCAGGTTGCCGCGCACCGCGCCGTCGGGGTTCATGTTGGGCACCACGTAAAAAACGCAGTGCTGCAACAAAACGCGCGCGACCGGGTCATCGCCATCGCGCAGGTGCTCCAGAAAGCCTTCGGCAAACCACTCGGCCATGCTTTCGCCAGGGTGCTGGCGGGCGATCAGCCAGATCTTTTGACGCTGCGCCATCGGCACCTGGCTGGACGAATCGGTGAGCTTCAGCAGCGTCATGTCACGCCCGTCCAGCGTTTGACCCAGGTGTTGAACTTCCACCGTGTCGGACGCAGCCGACGAGGCGATCAAATCCAGGTGCCGCTCCTGCGAATACGGCTCGAAATACGCGAAATAGACGAGTTGCGCCTGCGGCGTCAGTGTTGCCGTCATCACCTGGCCATCAAACTGGGTGTCGATGCGAAACCAGTGCTGCCGGTCATAACTGGCGTTGACGCGGTAAGCCTCCCAGCCCTTGGGATAAGCACTATGGCCCGCGTTGAGAAACCGCAGGGTCACCGCGATGCCCGCCGCGCCCTGCAATGAGAAGTGAAACCACTGCGCAAACTCGCTGGCATTGTCTTTGCGGATATGGAGGTGGATGTCGGCCGGGTCGGCCAGGCTGAGCACCTCGATGGCGCCAGCGTCGAAGGCGGTTGAAATGTGGAGTGGGGTCATGGGGGGTTTCCGCCTGAATTAGGGAGTAAATTGGCCTGCTTCCCGCATGGGATATACATAAGTAGCTATATATATAGTAGCACATGATGCATCCCTTGCCAAAATCCTTGCGCCAAAGGGCTGGCGCTGAGGCCTCGTGGGTGACGCTGGCGGATGACCCTGCGCTGGCATCGACCATCAAGTCAGAGACTGTACTCGCACTGAGCCAATTCAGGCTTTCAGATGATCGGAGTTTGTGGCTTGATGGGCTGTGTTCGACCTGGAGAGGAAGTTGGCTCCGTTGCTGCCTAGA
Organism: Rhodoferax sp.; assembly: GCA_031392945.1. Lineage (GTDB taxonomy): Bacteria > Pseudomonadota > Gammaproteobacteria > Burkholderiales > Burkholderiaceae_C > JANYCG01. The sequence goes on from JANMVT010000169.1 coordinate 17,165, forward strand.
ATTGAATATATCGTTAGGCAACCTTTGGCAACCAGAAGACCCCATGACACAAGCATTAACCCAGCGCGACGTCGCCGTCAACGGCATCAAGCTGCAGATCACAGAACAGGGCGATGGCCCACTGGTGCTGCTGTGCCATGGCTGGCCGGAGCTGGCCTATTCGTGGCGGCATCAGATGCCGGCACTGGCGCAGGCTGGCTACCGGGTTGTGGCGCCCGACATGCGGGGTTACGGCGGCAGCTCGGTGCCGCACAACATCTCCGACTACGCGATCACCGACCTGGTGGGCGACATGGTGGCGCTGGTGGCGCTGCTGGGGGAGACGCGGGCCTGCATCGTCGGGCATGACTGGGGCGCGAATGTAGCCTGGAGCGCCGCGCTCTTGCGGCCCGACCTGTTTGTGGCTGTGGCCGCGCTGAGCGTGCCGCACCGGCCACGCAACCCGGCGGCACCGCCACTGGCCCTGCTGCGGGCGGCGGGACTGGAGGATTTCTACTGGTTTTATTTCAACCGCGAAGGTGTGGCCGAGGCCGAGTTTGAGCGCGCTGGGCCCAGCTCTGCAGCGCATCATGCCCGGTGCGACGCGTCATCTCGATGATTTGCATTTCCGCAGCATCCGCAGTCTTGAGCTCGCCGCACTCATCTTCGACGGCCAAAACCAGAGATTCAATTCGACTTCGTAGATCAGGATGTGTGCCCAATCTCCTTATCAGTTCTGCGTCACTCATCAATGTTCCAGTCATGTCAAGCCTCCTTTGCTGGGTGAATAGGCCGAGAATAACTCCACATCAGTTTGAACCGCAC